>NZ_CAMLAC010000065.1 GCF_946477935.1 uncultured Sphingomonas sp.
GCGGTGGGAGGGTGAGGGGGCGCCAAGCAGCGTAGCATTGCTGGTCTGCCCCTCACCCTTCCCACTGCCTGACGGCAGTGGGCCCCTCCCCTCTCCCCGTAGGAGAGAGGGGAAGAATGCGCTTGCCACCTTGCCGCTACCTCCTTAGAGCCGCCGGCGGGCCACGCGGTCCCAACGCCGCGCGTGCTCTCTGTGAGGAGAGTCTATATGACTGATACGACTGCCGCCGACGCCACTCTTGCGCCTGCGAAGCCCGCCACCAGGCCGGCACGCCCCTATTTTTCCAGCGGTCCCTGCGCCAAGCCTCCGGGCTGGGATGCGGCCAAGCTCGCGACGGACAGCCTCGGCCGTTCGCATCGCTCGAAGCTGGGCAAGCAGCGGCTGCAATATTGCATCGACCTGATGCGCGAGCTGCTGAAGCTCCCCGACACCCACCGCATCGGCATCGTGCCCGGATCGGACACCGGCGCCTTTGAAATGGCGATGTGGACGATGCTGGGCGCGCGGCCCGTCACCGCGCTGGCCTGGGAAAGCTTCGGCGAGGGCTGGGTGACGGATGCGGTCAAGCAGTTGAAGATCGACCCCACCGTCCTGCGCGCCGATTACGGGCAGTTGCCGGACCTGAACGCGGTCGACTGGTCGAACGACGTGCTGTTCACCTGGAACGGCACCACCTCGGGCGTGCGCGTGCCGAACGGCGACTGGATCGCGGAGGATCGCGAGGGGCTGTCGTTCGCCGACGCCACCTCGGGCGTGTTCGCCTATGACCTGCCATGGGACCGGATCGATGTCGCGACCTTCTCGTGGCAGAAGGTGCTGGGCGGGGAGGGCGCGCACGGCGTGCTGATCCTGGGGCCTCGCGCGGTGGAGCGGCTGGAAAGCTACACGCCGGCATGGCCGCTGCCCAAGGTGTTCCGCCTGGTGTCGAAGGGCAAGCTGGCCGAGGGCGTGTTCAAGGGCGAGACGATCAACACGCCGTCGATGCTGGCGGTGGAAGACGCGATCTTCGCGCTGGAATGGGCCAAGGGGCTGGGCGGCGCGGACGCGCTGGTCAAGCGATCGGACGCGAATGCGGCGGCGCTCAACCGGATCGTCGAGGAACGCGACTGGCTGGGGCATCTGGCGGCCGACCCGGCGACGCGGTCGACCACCAGCGTCTGCCTGACCGTCGAGGGCGCGGACGAGGCGGTCATCAAGAAGATGGCGTCGCTGCTGGAGGCAGAAGGCGCCGCCTATGACGTCGCGGGCTATCGCGATGCGCCGGCGGGCCTGCGCATCTGGTGCGGGGCGACCGTGGAGACGGCGGATATCGAGGCGCTCGGGCCGTGGCTCGACTGGGCCTACGCGACCGCGCGGGGGTGATCCCTTTTGGCCCTCTCCCCGTCGGGGAGGGCGCCACATGCGCTGCACGGCCTGGCAGCCCCTCACCCTCCCCATGGCGGAGCCATGGGTCCCCTCCCTCTCCCCGTGGGAGGGGGCAAGATTTCAAATTCCTTCAGGAGCAATTTGATGCCCAAGGTACTCATTTCCGACAAGATGGACCCCAAGGCCGCGCAGATCTTTCGCGAGCGCGGCGTGGAAGTGGACGAGATCACGGGCAAGACCCCGGACGAGCTGAAGGCGATCATCGGCCAGTATGACGGCCTCGCCATCCGCAGCTCGACCAAGGTGACCAAGGATATCCTGGCGCACGCGACCAATCTGAAGGTCGTCGGCCGCGCCGGCATCGGCGTCGACAATGTCGATATCCCCGCCGCCTCGGCGCAGGGTGTCGTGGTGATGAACACGCCGTTCGGCAACTCGATCACCACCGCCGAACACGCCATCGCGCTGATGTTCGCGCTCGCCCGCCAGTTGCCGGAGGCCGATGCCTCGACGCAGGCCGGCAAGTGGGAGAAGAACCGCTTCATGGGCGTGGAGCTGACGTCCAAGACGCTGGGTTTGATCGGCGCGGGCAATATCGGCTCGATCGTTGCGGACCGCGCGCTGGGGCTGAAGATGAAGGTCGTCGCCTATGACCCGTTCCTGACGCCGGAGCGCGCGCTGGAAATGGGCGTGGAGAAGGTGACGCTGGACGAGCTGCTGGCACGGGCCGACTTCATCACGCTGCACACGCCGCTGACCGAGCAGACCCGCAACATCCTGTCGGCGGAGAACCTGGCCAAGACGAAGCAGGGCGTGCGCATCATCAACTGCGCGCGCGGCGGCCTGATCGACGAGGCGGCGCTGAAGCAGGGTCTCGATTCGGGGCATATCGGCGGCGCCGCGCTCGACGTGTTCGTCACCGAGCCGGCGAAGGAAAGCCCGCTGTTCGGGACGCCCAACTTCATCTCGACGCCGCATCTGGGCGCGTCGACCAACGAGGCGCAGGTGAACGTCGCGATCCAGGTCGCCGAGCAGATGGCGGATTATCTGGTTTCGGGCGGCATCACCAACGCGCTGAACGTGCCCAGCCTGTCGGCGGAGGAAGCGCCCAAGCTGCGCCCGTACATGGCGCTGGCGGAGAAGCTGGGTTCGCTGGTCGGGCAACTGGCGCATGGCGGGATCGCACGCATCTCGGTGCATTCCGAGGGCGCGGCGGCCGAACTCAACCAGAAGCCGATCGTGTCGGCGGTGCTGGCCGGCTTCCTGCGCGTCCATTCTGACACGGTGAACATGGTCAATGCGCCGTTCCTGGCCAAGGACAAGGGCATCGAGGTGCGCGAAGTGCGTACCGAGCGTGAGGGCGATTACCACACGCTGGTGCGCGTCAGCGTCAAGACCTCGGACGGCGAGCGCTCGGTGGTCGGCACGCTGTTCGGCAACGAGGCGCCGCGCCTCGTCGAACTGTTCGGCATCAAGGTGGAGGCCGATCTGGCCGGGCCGATGCTGTACGTGGTGAACGAGGACGCGCCGGGCTTTATCGGCCGGCTGGGGACGACCTTGGGCGAGGCGGGCGTGAACATCGCGACCTTCCATCTCGGCCGCCGCTCGGCCGGGGGCGAGGCGGTGGTGCTGCTGTCGCTGGACGAGGCGGTGTCGGCCGACCTGCTGGCGACGGTGAAGGCGCTGCCGGGGGTGAAGACGGCGATGGGGTTGAATTTCTGACGTGAGGGGGTGTTGAAGCCCTCTCCCCTCCGGGGAGAGGGTTGGGTGAGGGGTCGCCACGTAGCGCCGCACGGCTGGGCTGCCCCTCACCCTCCCATCGCTTTGCGATGGGCCCCTCCCTCTCCCCGGCGGGGAGAGGGTGTGTTAGTCTCCTGTCCGGGAGGCTTCATGAAAACCGATCCGGTGTTGCGGGACCGTGCTCGCGCGATGCGGCGGCAGATGACCGAGGCCGAGCTTCGCCTCTGGCGGATCATCCGCAATCGGCAGGTCGGTGGGATCAAATTTTCGCGGCAGGTGCCCATCGGCTCCTATATCGCCGATTTTGCCGCTCGCGCGCCGCGGCTGGTCATCGAACTTGACGGCGATACGCACACGGACCAAGCCCGCGACGCGCGCCGGACGGTGCAGATCGAACAGCAGGGCTATCGTGTGATCCGCTTCTCCAATCAAGATGTCACGACCAATCCGGAGGGCGTCGCGAGCGTCATCCTTGACGGTGGAGCGGCGGCATGACCGCGCTCCTGCCCGAAGGATTTCACGACCGCCTGCCGCCTTTTGCCGATGCCGCTGCGGCGGTGGAGGCGCGGGTGCTGGAGGCGGCGCGGCTGCATGGCTATGAGCGGGCCGATCCGCCGGTGGTCGAGTTTGCGCAAGGGTTGGCTTCGCGGTTGAAGGCGGGGGGGCTGCATGATGCGGTGCGCTTCGTCGATCCGGTGTCGCAGCGGACATTGGCGCTCAGGCCCGACCTGACCGCGCAGGTGGCGCGGATCGCGGCGACGCGGATGGGGCATCATCCGCGGCCGGTGCGGCTGTCCTATGCGGGGACGGTGGTGAAGCTGCGTGCGTCGGAACTGGCGCCGGCGCGCGAGTGGCGGCAGATCGGGGCGGAGCTGATCGGGCTCGATTCGGTGGCCGCGGCGACCGAGATCGTGCGGGTCGCGGTGGAGGCGCTGAGCGCGGCGGGGACGACGGGGATCTCGATCGACTTCACGCTGCCCGATCTGGTCGACACGCTGGCGGCGGGGCCGCTGCCGGTGGCGGCCGAGCAGGTGGCGACCTTGCGCGAGCGGCTGGATGCCAAGGATGCAGGCGGGGTGGCGGCGATCGCGCCGGACTATCTGCCGCTGGTCGAGGCGGCGGGGCCGTTCGCGTCCGCAATCGCGCGGTTGCGCAGCTTCGACGCGCACGGCGTGCTGGCCAGCCGGCTGGACGGGCTGGAGGCGATCGCGGCGGCGCTGGGCGACAGCGTGACGATGACGCTGGACCCGACCGAACGGCATGGCTTTGAATATCAAAGCTGGCTGGGCTTCTCGCTGTTCGTCGCGGGGCCGCCGCGCGAGGTGGGACGCGGGGGCACCTATACGTTGATCCACGAGGACGGGCGCGAGGAGAAGGCGACGGGCTTCTCGCTCTATGCCGATGCGATCGTGGCGACCGCGCCCAAGGCGGAGCGGCGGCGGCTGTTCCTGCCGGTGGGCACGCCGCACATGGATGGTGCGGCGCTGCGCGCGCAGGGCTGGGTGACGGTGCAGGCGCTGGAGGCGGACGATACGCCGCAAGCGCAGCTCTGCACGCATATCTGGACCGGTACCGCGCCACAGCCGCTGTAACGGCACGCCCGCGCCCTTCGTGCGTTCGCCGGTGGCAAGCAGGAGACGCAGATGGGCAGGATGGTCGACGGCGCGTGGCAGCCGGGCAAGGTGACCGAGGATTCGAAGGACGGCGCCTTCAAACGTCAGGATTCGGGTTTTCGCGAGTGGGTGACCGCCGATGGCGGCCCCGGTCCCGAAGGCCAGCCGGGGCGTCCCGCCGAGGTCGGGCGTTATCACCTGTATGTCAGCTATGCCTGCCCCTGGGCGCACCGGACGCTGATCGTCCGCGCGCTGAAGGGGCTGGAGGACATGATCGCCGTGTCGGTGGTCGATCCGGTGATGCTGGAGCATGGCTGGACGTTCGAGAGGACACGCGGCGGCACCGGCGATCCGCTGCACGGTGCAGACTATCTTTGGCAGCTCTATGCGCGTGCAAAGCCCGGTTACAGCGGGAAGGTGACGGTGCCGGTGCTGTGGGACCGGGCGACGGGGACCATCGTCAGCAACGAGTCGGCGGAGATCATCCGCATGCTGAATACCGCGTTCGACGGACTGGGTGCGAAGGCGGGCGACTTCTATCCGCAAGCCCTGCGGAGCGAGATCGATACGGTCAACGCCGAGGTGTATGACCGCGTCAACAACGGGGTGTACAAGGCGGGGTTCGCCACGTCGCAGCATGCCTATGACGCGGCGGTGCATCCCTTGTTCGAGACGCTGGACGCGCTGGAGGCGCGGCTGGCGGACCGCCAATGGCTGGTCGGGGAGCGGATGACCGAGGCCGATATCCGGCTGTTCACCACGCTGGTCCGTTTCGATGCGGTCTATCACGGGCACTTCAAGTGCAATCTGCGCCGTATCCGCGACTATCCGGCGCTGGAGGGATTGCTGGAGCGGATGCTGGACGTGCCGGAGATCGCGGCCACGGTGCATCTGGACCACATCAAGACGCATTATTATGCCAGCCACCGCGACCTGAACCCCAGCGGCATCGTGCCGGCCGGGCCGATCCTGCCCTGGACGGACCGGGTTGCCGGTTGACCTGTTCGCACGGCCTCGCTAACCGCGCCCCCGTCCACTGATGAACCGCCTGCGTGCCGAGTCCTGTCGAAGGGCGCGCGGGTCCGATGCGGCAGGTGGGAACATGCATCCATGGCAAATGTAGCAGTCATCGGCGCGCAATGGGGCGACGAAGGCAAGGGCAAGATCGTCGACTGGCTGGCCGAGCGCGCCGACATGGTCGTGCGCTTCCAGGGCGGGCACAATGCCGGTCACACGCTGGTCGTCGGCGACAAGGTGTACAAGCTGTCGCTGCTGCCATCGGGTATCGTGCGCGGCACGCCGTCGTTCATCGGCAACGGCGTGGTGCTGGACCCCTGGGCGCTGAAGGCCGAGATCGCACGGCTGGGCGAGCAGGGCGTGGTCGCTACACCCGAGACGCTGCGTATCGCGGATAGCTGCACGCTGATCCTGCCCTTCCACCGCGATCTGGACGGGCTGCGCGAGGATGCGAGCGGCGCGGGCAAGATCGGCACCACGCGGCGCGGCATCGGTCCGGCCTATGAGGACAAGGTCGGCCGCCGCGCGATCCGGGTGTGCGACCTGGCGCATCTGGACGATCTGGGGCCGCAACTGGACCGCCTGACCGCGCATCACGACGCGCTGCGCGCCGGGTTCGGCGAGCCGCCGATCGACCGGGAGCGCCTGCTGGCCGATCTGCGCGAGATCGCCGCCTTCGTGCTGCCCTTCGCCAAGCCGGTGTGGCGCGACCTGAACGAAGCGCGCGAGAGCGGCAAGCGCATCCTGTTCGAAGGCGCGCAGGGCGTGCTGCTCGATGTCGATCACGGCACTTATCCGTTCGTGACCTCTTCCAACACGATCGCGGGCACCGCCGCGGGTGGATCGGGGCTGGGGCCGAGCGCAGTCGGCTTCGTGCTGGGCATCGCCAAGGCGTACACCACGCGCGTCGGATCGGGACCGTTCCCGACCGAGCTGGACGACGAGACCGGCGAGCGGCTGGGTGTACGCGGGCATGAGTTCGGTACGGTGACGGGGCGCAAGCGGCGCTGCGGCTGGTTCGATGCGGTGCTGGTGCGTCAGTCGGCGGCGGTAAGCGGCATCACCGGCATCGCGCTGACCAAGCTGGACGTGCTGGACGGGTTTGACGAGGTGAGGATCTGCACCGGGTACCGGCTGGGTGACCGGACGCTGGATTATTTCCCCTCGCACGCGGCCGAGCAGGCTCAGGTCGAGCCGATCTACGAGACGATGGAGGGTTGGCAGCAGTCAACCGCGGGTGCGCGGAGCTGGGCCGACCTGCCAGCGCAGGCGATCAAATATATCCGTCGCGTGGAAGAGCTGATCCGCTGTCCCGTCGCGCTGGTATCGACCAGCCCGGAGCGCGAGGACACGATCCTGGTGCGCGATCCGTTTGTGGATTGATTACGCGGCGTCTCCCCTGCCCTTCGGTTTGGGGGACGCTCAGTTCTTCCGGGGCGCGTCCGACGCGGTGGTCGGCGCGCCTTCGGGTGGCTCGGTGGCGCCATCCGGTGACGGGGGCGTACTGGGAGCCGGCGTGGGCGCAGCGGTGATCGGGGCAGGGGTGGCCGGGGTCGCGGCATTCGGTCTTTCGCGACGCTGCTCGCCGCGGGGTGGCGTACGGTCTTCGCTGTCGCGGACGGATGGCTGTTCTTCGCCCGGTGCCATTGCCTCGTCCGGTTTCGACTCCACGGGCACGCCGCCCACTTGGGCGGTGGCGGCGGTCGAGAGCATGAGCGCTGCAAAGCCGGCGAGCATGATGCGACGCATGACCGTCATCCCTTCATAAGCGAAACTCCCGCGCGGGGTGCGCGGGAGTGTTCGTATCGCCTTACGGCGTGCCGCCGGTGCCGGGTGTGGTGGGCACCGTACCGCCGACGCTGCCGCCGGGCGTTCCCATGGTGCCGGTCGTGCCCGGGGCACCGGTTGTGCCGGGAACACCGGTCGTACCGGGCGTGCCCATGGTGTCAGGCGTTCCCATCGTGCCGGTATCGTCCGTCGTCGTCGGCGTACCCGGTGTCGAGGTGGTGCCGCTCGTCGTGGCCGAGCCACGGTTGCGATCGCGCGTGGTCTTGCCGCGTTCGCGGGTCCGCGTGGTGCTGGTGGTGCCATCCTGCGTTTGCGTGGTGGTCGTGGTGCTCGGCGTGCCCATCTGGCCACTCATGCTGCCGGTCTGACCGCCCATCGTGCCGGTCTGGCCACCCATGGAGCCGCCCGTGGTGGACGTCTGCGCCATCGCCATGGCCGGGACAATCAGCGCGCCAGCCGCGATCAAATGCGTGATACGCATGGCTTTCTCTCCTGCTTTGTTGTGTGAGACCAACGAAGCGGAATAGGGTGTGTTCCGGACTTTATCCGCACTGACCCCGATGCAGCAACGCTTGGTCGGCGAGGACGAGGGCGACCATCGCCTCCACCACCGGCACGCCGCGAATGCCGACGCAGGGGTCGTGCCGGCCCTTGGTCGCGATCTCGGCGGCGGCTCCTTCGCGGTCGATCGTCTCGACCGGGGTCAGGATCGAACTGGTCGGTTTGAACGCACAGCGCAGGCGGATCGGCTGACCGGTAGCGATGCCGCCGGCGATGCCGCCGGCATGGTTGGCGAGGAACTGCGGCCCGTCCGTACCCGGGCGCATCGGGTCAGCATTCTGCTCACCGCTGAGCGCCGCCGCGGCAAAGCCGTCACCGATCTCGATGCCCTTTACCGCATTGATGCTCATGCAGGCGGCGGCGAGTTCGGAATCGAGCTTGGCATAGAGCGGCGCACCCCAGCCGGCAGGAACGCCGGTCGCCTCGCACGCGACCACCGCACCGACCGAGGAACCCGCTTTGCGCGCCGCATCGACGATCCCCTCCCAGCGGATGGCGGCGGCGGGATCGGGGCAGAAAAAGGGGTTGGCGTCGATCTGCGCATCATCGAAGGCGGCATAGTCGATCGCGTCGCCGCCGATCGCCTCCACCCAGGCGCGGATGCGGACCTGGGGGATCACTGCGCGCGCGACGGCGCCGGCCGCGACACGCGCTGCGGTTTCGCGCGCCGATGAACGGCCACCGCCGCGATAGTCGCGAAAGCCGTATTTGGCGTCATAGGCGTAATCGGCATGGCCGGGGCGATAGGCCCTGGCGACCTCGGAATAATCCTTGGATCGCTGGTCGACATTCTCGATCATCAGGCTGATCGGGGTGCCGGTGGTGCGCCCGTCGAACACGCCGGACAGGATGCGGACCTGATCGGGCTCGCGCCGCTGCGTGGTGAAGCGCGAGGTGCCGGGCCGGCGCTTGTCGAGCCAGGGCTGGATGTCCGCTTCGGCAAGCGGGATGCCGGGCGGGCAGCCGTCGACCACGGCGCCGAGCGCGGGACCGTGGCTTTCGCCCCAGGTGGTGAAGCGGAAGAGGCGACCAAAGGTGTTGAAGCTCATGCGGCGTGCGACTTCGTCCGGGTTAGATCGCCACGCCCGGCAATCAGACCGGCGATCGAGATATCTTCGTCAAGTGCATCCCAATGCAGCCCCGTCGGGCTGATCGCAACCTCGGCCCGTTCTTGCGCGGAACCATGAAGCAGGCGCGGGAACCAGGCGAGCGGTATGCCGAGCGTGCGGCCATCCTCCAGCTTCACCCACATCTGGTCCTCATCGAAGCTGACGTCGAGTGCTCTAGGCGAAATGGTCATGCCATGCATCCTCGATCTCATCGCGTCGTTCCTCGACGCAGGTCATGATCCAACGCTGGGTCCTGGCGTCGAAGCCGTGATTATAGGCGAACTCGACGACAGGCTGAAGCCACAGCTTCGCGTCCGCACCGTCCTTGACGACATGGATGTGTATGGATCGCCCTCGTTCGAGTAAAAGAAGAAGCGGAAGCCACGATCCCGGAACACGACGGGCATTTTGCGCCTACCCCCGCGCCATCATGCGCCATTGCCCAGATCGGCAAAGGCCGGGGCGTGGACCGCATCCCCGCGGATGCCACAGGGCATGGCGCCGTCCTGCAGCGGGAGCGCCATCAGATGCTCGCCGGCATAGGGGGAGGCGAAGCCCTGCGCCCAGTCCGCGGCAAAGCCGAAGCGACGGTAATAGGCGGGGTCGCCGAGCACGAAGCAGAGATGGACGCCGGCCTGCCGCAGATGGGCGAGCCCGGCCTCGACCAGCGCCTCGCCGACACCCTGGCGTCGATAGGCCGGGGCGACGGCGACGGGCGCAAGGGCGACCGCGGCGATCGGCTTGCCGGCCACATCCACCTGCATGCGGCTGAACACGACGGTGCCGGCGAGTTCGCCGCTCTCCTCGTCATCGGCGATCAGCGTCAGCACCATGTCGCCCGACAGGCAGAGGCGCTGGACCAGCATCGCCTCGTCAGGCGCAGGAAAGACCGTGCGCAGGAGCGCATCCAGCGCGGCGATGTCCCCGCCGGTCGCGGGACGAATGGCGATGCTCATGCCCGGCGTCAGGCGAGCGCGATGTCCGGCGCGTCCTCGGCCTTCATGCCGATCACGTTGTAGCCGGCATCGACATGGTGCGTCTCGCCCGTGACGCCGCTGGCGAGATCGGACAGCAGATAGAGGCCGGCGCCGCCGACATCCTCGATCGTGACGTTGCGGCGCAGCGGCGAGTTCAGCTCGTTCCACTTCATGATGTAGCGGAAATCGCCGATACCGCTTGCGGCCAGCGTCTTGATCGGACCGGCGGAGATCGCGTTGACGCGGATCTTCTCGGGGCCGAGGTCCATGGCGAGATATTTGACGCTGGCTTCCAGCGCGGCCTTGGCGACACCCATGACGTTGTAGTGCGGCACGACCTTTTCCGCGCCGTAATAGCTGAGCGTCAGCATGCTGCCACCCTCCGGCATCATCGCGCGGGCCCGCTTGGCGACGGCGACGAAGCTGTAGGCGGAGATGTTCATTGTCATCAGGAAATTGTCGAGGCTGGTGTCGACATATTTGCCGCGCAGCTCGTTCTTGTCGGAATAACCGATGGCGTGAACGACGAAGTCGATCGTGGGCCATGTCTCTGCCAAGGTGGCGAAGGCGGCATCGAGCCGCGCCATGTCGGACACGTCGCAATCGATCAGCAGGTCGGAGCCGAGCTGTTCCGCCAGAGGCTTCACCCGCTTCAGCAGCGCGTCGCCCTGATAGGCGAAGGCGAGTTCGGCGCCGGCCTCGCGCAGCTTCTGGGCGATACCCCAGGCCAGCGACTTGTCGTTGGCGAGGCCCATGATCAGCCCCCGCTTGCCCGCCATCAATCCATTCACGCCGTTACCGCTCCTGCCGGTGTCCCTTGGTCCGGCTGCCCCTCTAGCGCCGGTTCGGGCGGTTCCGCCAGTGCCGCGTTCAGATGTGCGCCAAAGACCAGCCCCAGACCGATCAGATAGAAGAACAGCAGCATCACCACAACGCCGGCCAGGCTGCCGTAGGTTAGGTCGTAGCCGCCGAGTTGCGAGAGGACGAGGGGGAGGCAGGCGGTCATGGCGACCCACCAGATGGCGGTGAAGAGGGCGCCGGGCCATTTGAGGCAGGCGCTTTCGCGGTATTTGGAGGGGGTGACGGAGTAGAAGAGCATGTAGAGGGCGCCGAACATCACCGCGCCGGGGATGAAGCGCGACAGCCCGACCCAGCCCGCGACATTCTCCGCGAACGGAAGCAGGCGGTAGATGAACTGTTCCGCCGCGGTCAGGATGCCGCCGATCAGGAAGGAGAGCAGCGCCAGCACCACCGAGCAGACGATGACGAAGGAGGAGGACAGGCGCGACTTCCAGAACGGGGCGGTGGAGCGCACGCCATAGGCGCGGTGGAAGATGTCGCGGATCGTCTCGATAAAGCTGCCGACCGTCCACAGGCCGACCAGCCCGCCCAGCCACAGCAGCGAGCCGGTGCGCGCGGCCAGCACGTCCGAGATCGGCTTGCGCAGGATCTCCGACACGTCCGGCGGCAGGACGTGGAGAAAGGACGACACCGCGCGCTGCGTCTCGTCGCTCTGCCCGACCAGCGAGGCGATGGCGGCGGCGACGATGAAGAACGGAAACACCGTCATCAGCGCCAGATACGCCAGATTGCCCGCATGGATGAAACCGTCCGTATAGACGCCGAGCAGGGCGCGCTTGGCGACCTCGAACACCTGCGAACCGGGCCTGACCTTCGCCAATTGCTTGCCGAGCTTGCGACGCGCCTTGTGCTGGCGGGCGCGATCTTCCGGGGTCAGGCCGCTGGTTGCATTCATCAGGGCGTCAGACGCCCATGTCCGCCCTTGGGTTCCCCGTTTCGGCGCCGTTCCAATCCTGGACGAAGGCGACGAGGGCGGAATCATCGGCGGGAATGGCGATCATCAGCGTGATGAGCTGGTCGCCGCGCGTGCCGTCCTTCCGGTGAAAGCCCTTGCCTTTCAAGCGGAAGGTGCGGCCGGAACTGGTGCCGGCAGGAACCTTGAGCATCACGGGGCGCTCCACAGTGGGTACCTTTACCTGTCCGCCGAGCACCGCCTCCGCCAGCGTGACGGGCAGGTCGAGACGCACGTCATCGCCATCGCGGGTGAAGAAGCGGTGGGGCTGCACGTCGATGGTGACGATCGCGTCGCCGGCACCGCCGGGGCCGTTCTCCCCCTTTCCAGTGAGGCGCATCTGCGTACCGCTTTCGGTGCCGGCGGGCAGCTTCAGATCGATGGTCTTGCCATCGGCCAGCGTGACGCGCTGGGGGGCGAGCGTTGCGGCATCGATGAACGGCACGGCGAGGCGATAGGCGGTATTGGCGCCCTTGGGTGCGGCACCGCGCCGGCCGAACCCGCTGGAAAAGCCGCCGCCGCCCGGGCGGCCGCCACCGCCGAACAGCCCCTCGAAAATACCGGACATGTCCGCGTCGCCGCCGCCGAAATCGAACTGATGGCTTGAAAAGCCACCCGGCCCGCCGCTGGCCCCGCCCGGCCCGCCGCGCGCGCCGCCATAGCCGAACGGGCTGGCGGGATTGCCGTCGCCGTCGATCTCGCCGCGGTCGAACCGCGCGCGCTTGTCCTTGTCGGACAGCAGATCATAGGCCGAGGTCGCCTGGCTGAACCGCTCCGCCGCCTTGGGATTGTCCTTGTTGCGGTCGGGATGCAGCTCCTTGGCGAGCTTGCGATAGGCTTTCTTGATGTCGGCTTCGCTGGCGGTGCGCGCGACGCCGAGGGTCTGGTACGGATCGGCCACTCTGGTCCCCAATACGGTGTATTACCCGCCTATGTGGGGCAGCGCGGCGCGGAGCGCAACGCGGTGCTGATGCGTTCAGCACCCCAGGCGAAGGAGAGACACATGACCGAACGGAACCAGGCGACGGGCGGCGATGGCCTGAAAGGCGCGCCCGACGGCACCAACATCACCCATGGCAAAACCGGCGGCGGCGAAAGCGACGGCGGCAGCTATCCCAACCCTCATACCAACAAGGACGGCGATAATAGCGGCTTCATGGGCCATGGCGGGCAGACCGAGATCGGCTATCACGGCACCGGTCAGGCGGGCGGCGAGGATGACGACAGCGATGTCGGCAACGAGAACGCCGTCAGCAAATAAGTGAACGGCCCCCTTCGTCCGTGACGAAAGGGGGCCTCACTCGTCCAGCGGTGCGACGTCGACGCTGACGTCCATCTTCTGAGCCCCCGATCCCAGCACGACGCCGTCGACAGGGGCGATTTCCGCATAATCGCGGCCGATCGCCATGACGATGTGATCGCTGGCCATCCAGATGCCGTTGGTGGGGTCCAGCCCCACCCAGCCGCGATCCGGTCCACACCATAGCAGCACCCAGGCATGGGTGGCATCCGCGCCGACGAGGCGGGGCTGGCCGGGTGGGGGAAGGGTGCGGATATAGCCCGAGGCATAGGCCGCGGGGAGGCCGGCGGCGCGCAGGCCGGTGATCATGATCTGCGCGAAATCCTGACACACGCCGCGGCGGTGACGGAACGCCTCGTGCGGGGGCGTGTCGACCAGCGTGGCGGTGGGATCGAAGGAGAATTCGTCCTGGATGCGGCGGGCGAGCGCGATGCCGGCCTCGAGCGCGTTGCGGCCGGGCGACAGATCTGGCGCGCACCAGGCGGCGATATCGCGGTCGAGCGGGATCAGGCCCGAGGGGAAGATGTAGGTGGCCGGGCCGGCAGGGGACAGGTCGGTGCTGCCGCGTGCCATATGCGCGATGTCGGCTAGGGTCAGATCGGTGGCATCCGGCACAGGGACCAGACGATCGACCGACACGCGGGCGCGGCTTTCGATGGTGAGCGTCTGCACCGCACGGTCGACGACGAGGCGGGTGACATGGGCAAGCCCGGCCTCGGCCAGCGCGGGCGTGGTGCGGCCGGTGGGCTCGACGGTCAGCGCATATTCCTCGACCCGCTGGCCCGGCCAGTCGATCGGGCGCAGGCGCAGGTTGCAGCGCGCGAACTTGACCTGCGCACCATAGTCGAAGCGGGTGACGTGGCGGATATCGTAGCGCATCAGGCGAGTGTCAGTCCCCCGGCGCGCAGCGGTTCGGCGCCTTGCAGGAAGTAGCGGCGGGCAATCGCCTCCGACAAGACGGTCAGGCGGTGTTCGACCTCGCCCATCATGTCGGCGTCGAGCGTGGCGGCATCGGCGGTTTCGACCAGCGCGCGCAACTTGATGGCATGGGCCTGCTGGGGCTCGGCCATCTCGTCATCCGACAAAACGGGGAGTTCGGCCAGAAGCGCGGCGATCCGCCCCGTCTGGAAGGCGAGCGCACGCGGATTGTTGGGGTCGAGCGCGACGAGATCGAGCACCGCGACGCGGGCGAGGCCGGTGGGATAACGCTGGCGGTAGCTGATCTGGCTTTCGGCCAGATCGAGCAAGGTCGACAGATCGTCGGCGGAGGCGCCCGCCATGCCGAACAGGCGGCAGGCGCGGGCCAGCGCCATGGCGCGTTCGATGCGGCGGCCGAGATCGTGAAAGCGCCAGGCGGTGGTGCGCACCATGTGTTCGGCGGACAGCCCGGCGATCGCGGCGTAGCGGCGCTGGAGCGAGCCGGCGCGGTCGAGCAGGCCGCGATGCGAGGGAAACGGTGCCTCCAGCAGACGCACCATGTCGGCCGACAATCGATCGCGAGACCCCGCGCCGATCGCGCGGGCCAGCCGGTTGATCGCGGCGACCGAATGATGCCGCTCGTCCTCCATCGCGGTGCGGGCGAACTGGGTGAGGTCGGCCCGGCGCAGGCTGGGCGGCGGGGGCGCCGCGCCGGCCCCGGCGATCAGCCCCGCCAGACGGCCGACGGTGCGATCGGCCAGCGCCGCGCCGCCATCGGCATCGATCGAATTGCCGAGCATCACGCGGATCGCCGCCAGGAGCGCCTCGCCCCGCTCCAGATAGCGGCCGAGCCAGTAGAAATTGTCCGCGACGCGACTGGGCAGCGTACCGGGATTGCGCCGGACATGCAGCGAATCCGGCGCGGCGAGCAGCGACACGGGGGCGACCGGATCGTCGCCGTGCACGCAGACATCGGCCGACCAGATACCCTCGCCGATCACGGAGGCGGTGGCATCGGCCTGCTCGCCGATCCGGCCGAAGCCGCCGGGCAGGACGATCCAGCGGCCATCGGCGTCGCGGGCGGCGAACACGCGCAGCGTGAAGGGGCGGGGGACGAGTCGATCCTCCACCACGACGGGCATGGTGGAAAGCTGGACCATCTCCTGCCCGACATAATCCTGCGGGCGGCGGGCCATGTCCTCACGCAGCGCCTGCTGCTCGGCGGCGGTCAGACCCGCGCCGGGGCGGGGACCGGCAGGCAGGCCGAGCGGCCGGGCGGCAAAGGCGGGGGCGATCAGCATCTGGTCCAGATGCGCCAGCACATGATCCCGCTCCGCATCGGCACCACACCACCAGGTGGCGATGGTGGGCAGGTGCAGCGGCTCACCCAGCAGATGCCGGGCGAGAGCCGGCAGGAAGGCGGACACCGCCGGGCTTTCCAGCATGCCGGCACCGGGCGCGTTGGCCAGAATCACCTCGCCCGCGGCATAGGCGTCGATCAGGCCGGGCACGCCGATCTGCGAATGGGTGTCGAAGGCGAGCGGATCGAGCAGTCGCGGGTCGAGCCGCCGCCACAAGGCGTCGATGCGCTTCAGCCCGCCGACGGTGCGGACATAGACCTTGCCCTCGAGCGCGGCGAGGTCGGCGCCCTCGACCAGCAACAGGCCCAGATAGCGCGCGAGATGCGCCTGTTCGGGGTAGGAGGGATTGTAGCGGCCGGGGGTGAGGATGCCGATGCGCGGATCGGTGCGGCGACACTGCGCCGCCAGCCCGGCGCGAAAGGCGGCAAAGAAGGGGGCATGGCGCTGGACGTTGAGCCGGGCCTGCAGCCCGCCCAGGGTGCGGCTGACCGCCAGCCGGTTTTCCAGGGCATAACCCGCGCCCGCGGGGCCGCGCAGATGGTCGGCGAGGACGCGCCACTCGCCGGTCGGCCCGCGCGCCAGATCGAAGGCGACGAAGCTGAGATGATGGCCGCCGGGCGGCGTCAGGCCGACCATCGGACGCAGGAAATGCGGGCTGCCCGTGACGAGCGCGGCCGGAATATGGCCGTCCGAAACCAGCCGGCCGGGGCCGTAGAGATCGGCGGTGATCGCTTCCATCAGCGTCGCGCGCTGCACCGCGCCGGCCGCGATCATTGCCCATTCCCCGGCCGGGATCAGCAGCGGAACGGGGGAAACTGGCCAGGGGCGCTCGTCCGATTCGCCAAGGATACGAAAGCCGGTGCCCATGTCGGCGGCGTGGCGCTGCACCCGCTCGCGCGCATGACCCAGGCCATCGGGGGCGACGGCGGCAAGCTCCTCCAGCGTGGCGTGCCAGGCGGCGCGGTCACCGGCGCACAGCACGTCATGGGCCGGTGCCTCCGCGCAATATTCGGCGATCCAGCGGCCGGCATGCGCGGAAGGGTCGATCTGCGTCGCCATCGCTGTTCCCGTGCCCTTGCCGTAAGCCCTGCCGTGGCGAACCGTTTCACTGTTTCCGTGGCGCGCGCAACCGGAATCGGGCGGAATCGGGGACCGGCGATTTAAAGATCCGGCAGGGTCTGGTCTGCCGTGCCCCAGCCGGCGAGGGCGGGGCCGTTGGCTCGGGCGAGCAGTTCGGCGGCGTCGGCGATGGTCCAGCGGGCGGCGGTGTCGATGTCGCGCAGCTCGGTCCAGGAGACGGGGGCGGCGACGGGAGCGCCGGCGCGGGCGCGCGCGGAATAGGGCAGGATCGCGGTCGCGCCGCGCTGGTTGCGCAGCCAGTCGATGAAGATGCGCCCCTTGCGCTTCGCCTTGGTGGCGACGGCGACGAAGCGATCCGGCTCGGCCTGGGCGAGCGCGCGGGCGAAGCGATCGGCGAAATCCTTGACCGCGGGCCATTTCGCTTGCGGGGTGAGCGGCACGACGACGTGGACGCCCTTGCCGCCGGACAGCAGGGGGAAGCTGGTCAGGCCGAGTTCCGCCAACTGGTTCTTCAGATGCTCGGCGGCCTTTTTCGTGTCGGCGAAGTCCAGGCCCTCGTCCGGATCGAGATCGAAGATCATGCGGTCGGGCTGTTCCAGCGTCGCGACCGACGAGCCCCAGCCGTGAAACTCGATCGACCCCATCTGCACGCAGGCGGCCAGGCCGTCCGCGTCGGTCAGGTAGAGATAGGGCTCGACCGAGCCGTCCTTCTCCGTGACGTCGACATGATGGACCTGTTCGCCGAAGCTGCCGGCGTCGTGCTTCTGGAAGAAGCAGGCGCGGGCGCGGCCCTGCGGACAGCGGACCAGGCTGACCGGGCGGTTGGCGGTCCAGGGCAGCATGATCGGCGCGATCGCCCGGCAATAGGCGGCAAGGTCGCCCTTGGTCCGCTTGCTGTCGGGGAAGATCACCCGAACGGGATGGGTGATGGTGACGGTGGTGGGCTGGGG
>NZ_CAMLAC010000066.1 GCF_946477935.1 uncultured Sphingomonas sp.
CGTTGACGCCGCGGGCAAGCAGATGGCCGACGAGCAGGTTCAGCGACTGGTTCGCACCGTCGCGGGTATAGTTGTAGTTGCCGCTGAACAAGGCGACGCGGAGAGCATTCGGGGCCATGGAGCGCGCGCCATAGCTTGACGCGCCGGACAAGACCACTGCCGTGTAGATGTTCCCCAATCGTTCCTGCGCTGCTATATCGGCGGCATGGCAAAGGTTCAGAAGCGCTACGTCTGTCAGGCTTGCGGGTCGGTGGCGTCACGGTGGCAGGGGCAGTGCGTCGACTGTTCCGAATGGAACACGCTGGTCGAGGAGACGCCAAGGGTGGTGACCCCGTTCGCCGCCAAGCATAATCTGCAGGGTGGCGGCCAGGCGTTCCAACTGGTCGGGCTGGATACCGACATCGCGCTGCCGGAGCGGATGACGACGGGCATTGCGGAGCTGGACCGGGCGCTGGGCGGCGGTTTCGTGGAAGCGTCGGCGACGCTGATCGGGGGTGATCCGGGGATCGGGAAGTCGACGCTGCTGTTGCAGGCGGCGGCGAAGCTGGCGATGGCGGGGCGTAGCGTCGCCTATGTCTCGGGCGAGGAGGCGGCGGATCAGGTGCGGCTGCGGGCGCGGCGGCTGGGGCTGGGGCAGGCGCCGGTGCAACTGGCGGCCGCCACGTCGGTGCGCGATATCCTGACCACGCTGTCGAGCGGACCGCCGCCGGCACTGCTGGTGATCGATTCGATCCAGACCATGCATTCCGACCTGATCGAAGGCGCGCCGGGCACGGTCAGCCAGGTGCGTGCCTCGTCACAGGAACTGATCCGCTTCGCCAAGGATCGCGGCACCGCGCTGGTGCTAGTCGGCCACGTCACCAAGGACGGCTCGATCGCCGGCCCGCGCGTTCTGGAACACATGGTCGATACGGTGCTGGCGTTCGAGGGCGAGCGCAGCCACCAGTATCGCATCCTGCGCGCGATCAAGAACCGCTTCGGCGGCACCGACGAGATCGGCGTCTTTTCGATGCAGACCGAGGGATTGAGCGAGGTCGCCAACCCGTCCTCGCTGTTCCTGACCAACCGGGACGAGGGGGTGACGGGCGCGACGGTCTTCCCCGCGCTGGAGGGGACGCGGCCGGTGCTGGTGGAGATCCAGGCGCTGACCGTGCGGCTGGCATCGGGTGCGACACCGAGGCGCGCGGTGGTCGGATGGGATTCCGGGCGGCTGGCGATGATCCTGGCGGTGCTGGAGGCGCGGTGCGGCCTGAGCTTCTCGTCGGCGGAAGTGTATCTGAACATCGCAGGCGGCTACCGGGTGCAGGACCCGGCGGCGGACCTAGCGGTGGCCGCGGCGCTGGTGTCGGCGCTGTCAGAGCGGCCGGTATCGGCCGATGCGGTGGCGTTCGGCGAGATCGCGCTGTCGGGCGAGATCCGCTCGGTCGCGCATGGTCCGCTGCGATTGAAGGAAGCGGGCAAACTGGGGTTCGAGCGCGCGCTGGTGCCAGCTGCGATGACGGGGGAAAAGGGTGGGCTGAGGCTGTCCGGCTTCAAGACGCTGGCGGCCTTCGTTGACCATATGCTGGGGCGCGGGTAGCGAGGGGGTCGCACACTGAAACGGACGCTCCGACCTTGACCGCGCTCGATATCATCGTCCTGCTCGCCGTGATCGGATCGGCCATACTGGGTTTCTCGCGCGGATTCGTGAGCGAGGTTCTGTCGCTGTTCGCCTGGGTGGGGATCGTCGCGGCGCTGAAGCTGTTCCACATTCCGCTGGCACAGGCGCTGACCGGCATGGTCGGCACCGTATCCGGCGCGGCGGTGCTGGCCTTTGCGATCCTGGCCGGCACCACCTATTTCGGCGGCAAGCTCGTCGCGCGGATGATCGGCGAGCGGACGCGAACCTCGGTGCTGGGGCCGGTCGACCGTGCGCTGGGCTTCGGCTTTGGCGCGCTCAAGGGCCTGATCCTGGCGAGCCTGTTGTTCCTGGTCGCCGCCCTGCTGGTCGATACCGTCGGCGGCGGCCCGGCGCGGCGGCCCGAATGGATGGTGACGAGCCGCACCTACCCGCTGCTCAACACCACCAGTGCAGGGATCGCGGATTTCGTTGATCGGCGCCGCCGCGGGTTGCCGGTCTTTGGGGCGGCAACCCCGTCGTCCCCGTCCAACATAAGCGATCCTGACCGATGAATGCGCCCCTGTACAACGCCGAAATCCTGCGGCTGGCCACCAGTATTCCCCATCACGAGCGCCTGACCGATCCGATGGGCACCGCCGAGAAGCGCTCGCCCGTCTGTGGCAGCCGGGTGACGGTGGACGTGAACGTCGACGGCGAAGGCCGGGTGACCGAATTGGGGATGCTGGTGCGTGCCTGTGCGCTGGGCCAGGCATCGTCCTCACTGCTCGCCGCCGAGATACTGGGCCGGACGCCCGCCGAGCTGGCGACCGCGCGCGACGCGCTGGGGGCATGGCTGGCGGCGGGCGAGGGCACGCCGCCGGAATGGCCGGGGCTGGCGGTGTTCGCCCCGGCGCTCGGCTACACCGCACGACATGCCTCGATCCGGCTGGCGTTCGAGGCGGCGGCGGACGCCGCGGCGGATGCCGCCGCCAGGCTGCCCGTGCGCTGATGCACGCGGAGGCCTCGCTGCTGCGCGATGGCGCGATCCTGCTGGGGTTCGGGCTGGGCTTCGTGCTGTTGTTCCGGCGACTGGGGCTGGGTGCGACCCTTGGATATCTGGTGGCCGGCGCGGTCGTCGGTCCGCACCTGCTGGGTCTGGTCGGCGATGCCGAGACCAAGATGGGCATCGCCGAGATCGGCATCGTCCTGCTGCTGTTCATCGTCGGGCTGGAGTTGAAGCCGAGCCGGTTGTGGCGGATGAAGGAGGAGATTTTCGGGCTGGGGCTGATCCAAGTCGTCGCCTGCGGGCTGGCGATCACCGGCATCGTGCTGCTCGCCAAGTTCTCGCCGGAAGCGGCGCTGGCGCTGGGGCTGCCGCTCGCGCTGTCCTCCACCGCGCAGGTGCTGCCGATGCTGCAATCGTCGGGGCGGCTGCGCACCCCCTTTGGCGAGCGCGCCTTTTCGATCCTGTTGTTCCAGGATCTGTCGATCGTGCCGCTGATCACCATCGTGGCCGCGATGTCGCGCAACCCGGCCGATCATGCCGGGCCGCCGGGATGGATCCTGGCGCTGGAGACAGTGGCGGCGATCGCCGGGCTGATCCTGGCCGGGCGCTTCCTGCTGCGCCCGCTGTTCCGCCTGATCGGCAACTGGAACGAGCGCGAGATGTTCGTCTTCGCCGGGCTGTTCACCGTGATCGCCAGTGCCGCGGTGATGGAGTTGCTGGGGCTTTCCACCGCACTGGGCGCGTTCATCGCCGGGGTGATGCTGGCCGACAGCCCCTATCGGCATGAGCTGGAGGCCGATGTCGAGCCGTTCCGGTCGATCCTGCTCGGCCTGTTCTTTCTGGCGGTGGGCATGATGCTGGACCTGCCCGCGATCGCCGAGCGGCCGGCGTTCGTGGCGGCGATGGCGGCGGCGCTGATCGTGACCAAGGCGGGCGTCATCTTCCTGATCGGGCTCGCCTTCCGGATGAAGTGGCGGCAGGCGTTCGCGCTGGGGCTGTTGATGAGCCAGGGCGGCGAATTCGGCTTCGTGTTGTTCGCGCAGGCGCAGAACGGCTTCCTGATCGCGCCCGAGGCGGCGAGCCTGTTCGGCGCGATCATCACCCTGTCGATGGCGACGACGCCGTTCCTGATGGCCGCCACGCGCCGCATTCGCGAGGAGCCGGTGGTGTCGGGCGGCGAGCGCGACGGCCCGGTGACGGACGGTGCCAACGCACTGGTCGTCGGCTATGGCCGCTTCGGACAGACGGTGGCGCAGATGCTGATCGCGCAGGATATCCCCGTCACACTGATCGACCGCGATATCGAGATGATCGACATCGCCGCCGATTTCGGCGCCAAGGTCTATTATGGCGACGGCACGCGGCTGGACCTGTTGCGTCAGGCCGGCGCGGCGGAGGCGGAGCTGATCCTGTTCTGCCTGGACGATGACCAGATCAGTGCCGACCTGCTGGAAAACGTGCATGCCGCTTTCCCCAACGCGACGATCCTGGTGCGCGCCTATGACCGGCGCGCGTTGCTGGCGCTGAAGGGCAGCCCGGCGGCCTATGTGGTCCGCGAGGTACTGGAATCGGCGGTGAAGATGGCGCGGCTGGCGTTGACCAGCCTGAAGGTCGATATCGGCGAGATCGACCGGACCGAGGCGATGTACCGGGCACGCGACAAGGAACGGCTGGCGGCGCAATATGCCAGCGGCGACCTGCGCGCGGCCAGCGACCGCATCATCGTGCAGAGCGAACGGGAAGGGGCGTGATGGGCTGGACTGCGATATTGGCGGCGCTGTCGGGCGCCATCGCGGTGGCGGCGGGTGCATTCGGCGCGCACGGCGCCGAGGGCGAGGCGATTGAGCTGTTCAAGACGGGCGCGCATTACCAGATGGTCCATGCGGTTCTTGCGCTACTTGCGCTTCGCTACGAGGCTCCGGGGCCGGCCTTGTTGTTCGTGACCGGTGCTGCGATTTTTGCTGGCACGCTTTACGCGATCGGCTTTGGCGGCCCAACCTGGCTGGGCGCGATCACGCCGCTCGGCGGGGCCGGGCTGATCGCCGGCTGGCTGTGGCTGGCGTGGAGCCTGCGCGGCTGATCGGGGTAGTTGAGGGGTCCACGGCGATGGTCTAGGGACCCGTGCCATGGCCGATCCATTCTATATCACCACCGCGATCCATTATCCCAACGGGAAGCCGCATATCGGCCACGCCTATGAGATGATCGCCGCCGACGCGATCGCCCGCTTCCAGCGCCAGGCGGGCCGCGACGTGCTGTTCCAGACCGGCACCGACGAACATGGCCTGAAGATGGCGCAGGCCGCCCGCGCGCGCGGGCTGGCGACGCGCGACTTCGCCGATGAGATGTCGAGCCACTTCCATGTCATGGCCGACCGCCTGAACATCTCCTATGACCGCTTCATCCGTACGGTCGATACCGACCATTATGCCGCCAGCCAGGCGATCTGGCAGGCGATGGCGGACAAGGGCGACCTGTATCTCGACCGCTATGAAGGCTGGTATTCGGTTCGCGACGAAGCCTTTTACGACGAGGGCGAACTGACCACCGGCGAGGACGGTACAAAGCTGTCGCCGCAGGGAACGCCGGTCGAGTGGACCGCGGAGGAGACATGGTTCTTCCGCCTGTCCAGATATCAGCAGCCGCTGCTCGACCTGTACGCCGCCAATCCCGACTTCATCCGGCCCGAAAGTCGCCGCAACGAGGTGATGCGCTTCGTGGAGGGCGGCCTGTCCGACCTGTCCGTCTCGCGGACCAGCTTCGACTGGGGGGTCCCGGTGCCGAACAGCCCCGGCCACGTCATGTATGTCTGGGTCGATGCGCTGACCAATTATCTGACCGGCATCGGCTATCCCGACATGGACGGCGATCGTGCGCGCTTCTGGCCGGCCGATCTGCACCTGATCGGCAAGGACATCGTTCGGTTCCACACCGTGTACTGGCCGGCCTTTCTGATGTCGGCAAACATTCCGCTGCCCAAGTCCGTGTTCGGCCACGGCTTTCTTCTCCATCGCGGCGAGAAGATGTCGAAATCGGTCGGCAATGTCGTCGATCCGGGCGAGCTGGCCGATGCATTCGGCGTCGATGCGCTACGCTACTTCTTCCTGCGCGAAGTGAGTTTCGGGCAGGACGGCTCCTATTCGGCCGAGGCGATCGTGACGCGGGTGAACGCCGAACTGGCGAACAGCTTCGGCAATCTGGCACAGCGCACCTTGTCGTTCATCGCCAAGAACCTCGACGGAGCTTTGCCGGAGGCGGGCCGCCCGGAGGAGATGGACGGTGCGCTGATCGAGGAGGTGGTGGTCGCCTGTGCGGGGTTGCGCACGGCGTTCGACGATCTGATGCTGAGCCAGGGGATCGAGGCATGGATGCGCGGCGTCTATGCCTGCAACCAGTATATCGACACCGCGGCCCCGTGGGCGCTGCGCAAGACCGATCCGGAGCGGATGCACGCCGTGCTGCGCACGCTGGTCCGCGCGATCCGCATGCTGGCCATCGCGATCCTGCCGGTCGTGCCGGAGGCGGCGAGCAAGGTGCTGGACCAGTTGGGCGCGGATGCGCGCGATCATGCCGCGATCGACGATGATGGCTGGTATGACGCCCATGCCGCCAGCGGTTTCCGGCTGGCGCCGCCGACCCCGGCCTTTCCACGGCTGGAGATGCCCGCCGGGGCGGCCGCCTGATGCTTGCCGACAGTCACTGCCACCTGAACTACAAGGGCGTCGCGGAACAGCAGGGCGAGGTGCTGGCCCGCGCGCGTGCGCGTGGCGTTACCGCAATGCTCAACATCTCGACCCGCGAGAGCGAATGGGATGCGGTGATCGCCACCGCCGAGCGGGAACCGGACGTTTGGGCCTCGGTCGGCATCCACCCGCATGAGGCGGACCATCACGGCCATGTCGACACGGCCAGGCTGGTGGTGCGCGCCGCGCACCCCCGTGTGGTCGGAATCGGTGAAAGCGGCCTCGATTATTATTACGACCATAGCGACCGGGCACGCCAGCAGGTGAGTTTTCGTGCGCATATCGCGGCCTGTCGGGAAACGCAGTTGCCGCTCATCGTCCATACCCGCGATGCCGAGGACGATACGATCGCCATTTTGGCCGAGGAGATGGGGAAGGGGGCCTATCCCGGCGTCATCCACTGCTTCACCGCCAGCGGCGACTTTGCCGACAAGGCGATGGCGCTAGGCTTCTACATCTCGATCTCCGGCATCGTGACGTTCAAGAATGCCAAGCATCTGCAGGAGACGGCCGCGCGCCTGCCGCTGGACCGGCTGCTGATCGAGACGGACGCGCCGTTTCTGGCCCCCGTGCCGCACCGGGGCAAGCAGGGGGAGCCCGCCTTCGTCGCCGATACGGCCGCGTTTCTGGCCGAACTGCGCAAGGAGGACCTCGCCACGCTGACCCGGGCGACGGCTGAGAACTTCCACCGGCTGTTTGCGAAGACGCGCGCGTGAAGATCCGTATCCTCGGCTCCGGCACGTCGTCGGGCGTGCCGCGGATCGGAAACGAATGGGGCGCCTGCGATCCCGCCGAACCGCGCAATCGGCGGACGCGAGCCTCCGCGCTGGTCGAACATGGCGACACCCGTATCCTGATCGACACCAGCCCGGACATGCGCCAGCAATTGCTGGCCGCGGATGTCGGCCGGGTGGATGCGGTTATCTGGACGCACGACCATGCCGATCATTGTCATGGCATCGACGATCTGCGTCAGATCTTTCATCTGCTGGGCCATCCGGTGCGCGGCCTCGCGCTTGCCGAGACACGACAAACGCTGGAGGCGCGCTTCGCCTATGTCTTTCACGGCAAGCGCGGCTATCCACCGACCGCGACGATCGAGGAACTGCCGGAGACGATCACGATCGGCGACATCGTCGTGCGCACCGTCGTTCAACCGCATGGCAGCACGCGCTCGGCCGGCCTGCGTTTCGAAGCGGATGGCAGAAGCATCGGCTATGCCACCGATTTCCATGAACTGACCGCGGAGATGGCGGCGCTCTATACCGGCCTGGACGTGTGGGTGGTCGACGCGCTGCGCCGCTGGCCGCATCCGTCGCATCCTGAATTGTCGGCCGTGCTGGACTGGGTGGAGATGTTGCGGCCGCGCGACGCGGCGCTGATCCACATGGACCAGACGATGGATTATGCCACGCTGTGCGCGGAACTGCCGCCGAGGATCCAGCCGGGTTATGACGGGCTGGAACTGACCGCGTGAGCGACGACCGGGTCGCCAATCTGCTCCTGTACGGCATCATGCTGATCCTGCCGCTGTCCGCCCTGATCGTGCGGCGACCCAAAGCCGGGCCTGTGCTGAAGATGGCAGCGGCATGGGTCGGCATCTTCGCGATCGGCCTGATCCTGGTCAGCCAGCGCCACCATGTGACCGGCCTGTTCACCGACCAGCGGGTCGAGGGTTCGCAAACCCGCATCCGTATGGGCGAGGACGGGCATTTCCACGCCGATGTTACGGTCAACGGCGTCACCCGCTCCATGCTGATCGACAGCGGCGCGACGACCACGGCACTGTCCGTGAACACGGCGCGTGCCGCGGGGCTGGATCTGGAGGAAAGCCCGTTCCCGCGCATGCTGCAAACCGCGAATGGCCCCGTGGCGGCCCAGACCGCCACGGCCAGCTCGGTGACGGTCGGCAGCATCGACACGCGCGATCTGACAGTCGTCGTGTCACCGGCCTTCGGCGATCAGGATGTGCTCGGCATGAACTTCCTGTCGCGGTTGGGATCATGGTCCGTGGAGAAGGGCGAGTTGGTCCTGACACCCGATACGGCATCCTGATTTTACATAATACATATTATCGATCTTATGTTTTGTAAGCGCCAGATACAGATGACACCGTCCTGCTAGATAGAAACGGCACTGCGGTGCTGTCAGCGGGTCGCCGGTGTCATAGCCTTCCTCGGCAACGAGGACGCGCTTGGTATGACGGTGCTGACGATGAGTGCTGCAGAGATTACCCGGTTCGACACGCTCATGCGGCTCGACCGCGGCGAGATCCGGATTGCGGACGCGATGGAGTTGCTGGGCCTCCAGCGGCGGCAAATCTACCGGCTGCTCGATCGCCTTCGACAGGAAGGCGCTGCGGGCCTTGTGTCGCGCAAGCGCGGGCGACCGAGCAACCGGCGCTACAGCGATGCCTTCCGCGCCGCGGTGGTCGCGCTCGTCCGCGAACACTATGCCGACTTCGGGCCGACGCTCGCGCGCGAGTACCTCGCCGAACGCCACGGTCTCGGACTGTCGTGCGAGACGCTGCGGCAGATTATGATGGAAGCCGGCCTTTGGAAGGACCGCGCCGCCAGGCGCCCTCGCCCGTACCAACCCCGCTATCGGCGCGACTGTCGCGGCGAGCTCGTCCAGGTCGACGGCTCGAAGCATTGGTGGTTCGAGGATCGCGGCCCGCAATGCACGCTCCTGGTATTCATCGACGATGCCACGAGCGAGCTGATGCACCTCGAGATGGTCGAGAGCGAGAGCACCTTCTCCTACATGCGCGCGACCCGGACGTACCTGGAGCGACACGGCAAGCCGGTCGCCTTCTACACGGACAAGCATAGCGCCTTTCGCAACAACACGGCCTCGGCGAACGGCGACGGGATGACCCATCTTGGACGCGTGCTGGACCGGCTGAATATCGACCTGATCTGCGCAAACTCGCCGCAGGCGAAGGGCCGCGTCGAGCGGGCCAACGCGACGCTGCAGGACCGCCTCGTCAAGGCGATGCGGCTTCACCGCATCGACACCATCGACCAAGCCAACGCCTTCCTCCCCTCCTACATGGCGCAGCACAATCAGCGGTTCGCCAAGGCGCCGTTCGACCCGCGCGATCTGCACCGGCCGTTGGCCATTCACGAGAACCTTGAGGCGGAGATGGTATGGCGCGAGCAGCGCGCCGTCACCGGCGCCCTCACCCTTCATTACAACAAGGCGATGTTCATCCTGGAGCCGACCCCGGTCGCACAGGGTCTCGCCCGCAAGAAGGTGGATGTGTGCGAGTATCCTGATGGCCGGCTCGAGATCCAGCACGAGGGCGAGGTGCTTCCCTATCGGGTCTTCGACAAGATGCGCCGGGTGAACCAGGCGCCGGTGGTCGACAACAAGCATCTCGACGCTGCCTTGGCGCTCGCCCACGCCATCCAGCAGGTGCAGCCGCACCACGCGAAGCGCAACAACAACGAGCCCGCCCGTACGGCTCAGCCCGGCGGGATGTTCAAGGCCCCCTCGCCCGTCGCCCCTGGGTCGAAGTTGGACCGCCGCAAACTGGGCAATCAGCGCCTGAAGCGAGGCCCTCGCCTCTCCAACGACGAACTCGTCGCGCGCGGCCTCGGCGAGTATGTCCGCCAACAGACGGGATAACCAGATGACGTACCTGCGACCGTCTCAAAAATGATCAGGAAGCGGGAAGGCGAATGCCTTCTCGAAACCCGCTCGTGACGACGATGTGAGACGCCAAGATGGCAGCATAAGCACCGCTTGACTCTAAAGTCTACATATGGCGGATTAGGACGATGATCCGCAAACGCCGGCCTTCCAAGCAGATGCTCTCGCTACTCGTCGTCTTGATCGAGGAGGCATCGGTTTGGCGGCATGGCTACGACCTGATGAAGGATACGGGGCTGTCGTCCGGTACGCTCTATCCGCTGTTGATGCGGATGACCGAGCAAGGCCTGGTCGAGGCCGAATGGCAGGAACCTGTCCAGCGCGGTCGACCGGCACGCCATGCCTATCGGTTGACCGCGAACGGTATTGCTCTCGCCAGATCGATCGCGCCGGAGGTTCACACTCCGTCCGGATTGTCGCTCGCATGACAACTCGCGCGGCGCAGCTCGTGATGACCTGGGCGCTGCGGTGCCTGCCGCGCGATGGTAGCGAGTGGGGGCAGGCGATGTTGGCAGAGTTCGACATGGCTCGGCGCGAAGGCAAGCCGCTCGGCTTCGCATTCGGATGTCTGATCGCCGGATGGCGTCGGCTGCCCTCCCACCGCGAAGGACAGCTCGCCCTGGTGTGTCACGCCCTCGCGCTCGGCCTGATCGTGCCGATCGCCACCTTCCACCTCGGCTGTGCGCTATCCGGGGCCAAGTTCATGCTGTCGGGGCATGACCACTATCATGCCATGCTGATGGCTGGCGGTGTTCGCGGACACGTCCTCGCCGATGCATATCTGGCGGCAACCCCGGCACTGACGATGCTGCTATTGCTGCTTGGCTCCGCTCACCTGGCTGTCGCCTGGTCCATTCTCGACGGACGATGGCGCAGGGCGGCGATCATCTGGTTTGTGGCAGCGGCTATCGCAGCCGCGATCGTCGGCATCGTCACCACCACCATCCCCGATGCCGGCGGCAGCGCGATCCAGTTCGCGGCGCTGGCGATCGAGCTGGCGGCGATCCCGCTATTGGCAACGTGGCAAGAGACCCGTGCCGGTTCATCCTATCTGACGGAGGGCTGATGAAGACGGTGATGATAGTCGCGGCGCTCGCCGCCACAGGCGCAGCGGCACCGAAGATGGACGGCGCACGCCTGCAAGCCGGTTCGACCTGTTACGCGATCGTGGCTGGCGACAAGACGATCGGCTCGACGTTGCAGACCGTCACGGCGTCGCGCGTCGGTAGCAAGCCGGTGTGGGATATCGTCGTGCATCAGAAGCTCGCCAACGGCAGCTTCGACATGCGCGACCATTTCATCGTTGATCGAAAGACGCTGTTGCCGATCAGAATGGACAGCCAGCGCGGGCGGGAGCGCACCGAAAGGGGCTGGCACCGGGTCAGCGTCGAGTATGGACCGCACAACGTCCGCGGCACCAAGGAGACGAGCACCGGCTCGACACCGTTGGACGTGGCGCTGACGGGTCCGACTTGGGACGGCAACCTATGGGGACTCACCTTTGCTGCGTTGCCGCTGAAGGAAGGGGGCAACTACGCCGTTCCTTTCTGGCAGTACGACAAGGGGCTCGGCACCTTCACCGCGCGGGTCGTCGGCAGTGAGGACGTGGACACGCCATCGGGCAAGGTAGCGGCCTGGATTGTGGAGGCCGGTGACGATCCGGCACAGCTTGCGCGCTACAAAATCGCGAAGGCAACGCGGCGGGAGCTAGGATACACCGCCGGCCCCAGTGGTCAGCGCCTCGGCGAGGTCTGCCAGTGACCAACGGCCTCTCGCTATACGAACGTCCTGATTTGGCGACCGAACGCTTGGTTCTCAGACGTCCCAACGATGGTGATTTGAATGCCATCGTGGGTATTGTCGGAAACTGGAAGGTCGCACGTCGTCTGGCGCGGGTTCCCCATCCTTATGGGCCAGATGACGCGCGGTTCTTCCTTGACCAGATTGTGCCCGCCGAATGGGTGTGGGCGATAACTCTACGAGGTTCCGATGGGCTTATCGGCGCGGTAGGGCTGACTCCGGAGAGTGACGCTGAAACCGCCGAGCTGGGCTACTGGCTGTCCCCTGCTCACTGGGGGAGGGGGATTACAACGGAGGCGGCGAGAACAGTTATCCTCTTCGGCTTCAAAAACGTCGGCTACCCTTATCTCACGTCCGGTTATTTCGAGGACAACCCCGCCTCGGGGCAGGTGCTACGTAAGCTCGGTTTTATCGAAAATGGTCAAGTTATGCGTCCGTGCCTTGCTGCGGGTGGTGAGGTGCCATCGGTCCGAATGAAGCTGCCACGCCCTGTCGATTAGGAGCGGCGATCAAGCCGACGCTTTCCCACGAGGATCGAATATCGGGAAAGCGGCCTTGACGGCAGGCAGACGTGGATCAGTTCAGGATAAGGTCGAAGGTGGCGTCGACGGCGAGATGGGAAAAATACCAATCCTCTGCCTCGTGCCACTGCCGTTCCCAAGGTCCGATCGACCCCTCGCGTGTCACCAGTCGTTGCTCCCTTAGCGCATCAGGTATCCGAAGCAGGACTTTTATGTCGAGGATGTCCATCAGGTCGGGATGGCATCCGTAGACGCCTTCGACGATGATGACCTCGCGAGGTTGCACTAGGACCGCCGGATTGCTCAAGCTTCCGTCGAAGGCATCCCAGTCGAAGGCGCGGTACGATGTTGCGCGACCTGCCTTCAGTTCGCGAAGTGTTAACCGGAGCTTGGGCCGGTCGATACACGCATCGGCTCGCTGCTGCGCCGTATCGCGACGGAGCGCGGCCCCGCCCGCGTAGAACGCATCCCCTTCGATCAGCAGCGCCCGGGTCGCGGTGGCGAGTGCCACAGCGAACGTGGATTTGCCGGTGCCGCTCCGGCCATCGATCCCGACAAGCACGGGCGTCGCGCGCTCTTTGGCACGTTCGATCAGTGCGATGACGTTGGCAAGGTCCTGTTCCACGCACGTCGGTGATAGGCGCGCGGACGTCCTGTCCGCAATCCGGCGGAAGCAGGCGCGCCACCCGCCCTGATCGCGAACGGTCCGCGAGATGCCGAAAGCATTCCCACTAGGATCGAATTTTGGGAATTGGCGCAGGTAGTAGATCAACACCCGGCGATCGGCGTACCTTGGACGGCATGAAAGCCGTCACCGCCTACAACCTGATCGAAGCCATCCCCGACGTGGAGGACTATCTACGGCTGCGGACCATAAGCGGCCTGACACCCAGGAGCGTGGAAGCTGCGCGCGCTGGTCTGCCGGGTAGTTTTTTCGCGGTATGCGTCCAGTATCGGGAGGAAACGATTGCGATGGGGCGGATCATCAGCGATGGCGCGCTCTTCTTCCACCTTGTCGACGTTGCCGTCGATCCCGCCCATCAGGGAAACGGATTGGGCAAAACCATCGTCGCAACTCTCCTGGCTCACGTCCGGAAGGTCGCGCCTGCCGAAGCCTATGTATCGTTGATGGCGAACGGTGAGGCGCATCGGCTGTATGCCCCGTTTGGTTTCACGCCCGTCATGCCAGAGGCACGCGGCATGGCGCTCTGGTCCACCGCTGATCCCGCTGAGGCGACGCATCCGGTGTAAGCCGGCGGCCCGCTTGGAGGTCGCGATCTCGACGAACAGTGCATTCCCATCGGGATGGTTGATCGGGAAAAGCCAATCGTCGTTCCCATCTTCGACAATCCGGCTAGTAGAGGCCGATCACACGAGAATAGGCGATCTCCGTGCACCTTCCCGCCGGCTACACCGCGCATCACCAAGCTCCCGACGTCGAGGATTACTGCCGCTTGCGCCACATCTGCGGTCTGACACCCCGAAGTGTCATCGCTGCCGAAGCTGGTCTGCCCAACACGCTGTTCGCCGTCATTATTCGCCATGCTGGCGAGACGATCGGAATGGGCCGCATCGTAGGGGACGGAGCCCTGTTCCTACACATCGTGGATATCGCCGTCGATCCTGACCATCAGGGGCAGGGCCTCGGGAAGGTGGTCATGGCGACGCTGATGGCGCACATCGAAGCGACCGCCTTGGCGGAGGTCCACGTCAGTCTCATGGCAGACGGGGAGGCCCACCGCCTCTATGCTCAATTCGGATTTGAGCCTGTCGCACCTCGCTCTCTCGGCATGGCAGTATGGATCAATAAGCAATGACGACGGCTCTCCTCATAATCGACATGCAGCAGGCAATCCTCGCAGGTTTGGCCGATCCTGCTCGACCGCCCGCTATTGATGCGCAGCTGAACGAGGTGGCCGATCGCTTGGGCGAGCTAAAGCGCAAGGCTGAAGCGGCCGGCATGCCCGTCGTCCTCGTTCAGCATGACGGTGATCCCGGGCATCGTCTGGAAGTCGCAACGGCGGGATGGCAGTTCCGGAGCGAGGTTGCACCCGGGCCTGAAACGGTGATCGTCCACAAGCGGAACTGCGATGCGTTCCATGACACGGACTTGGGCGAGCGCCTGGCGACCCTAGGGATAGACCAGCTCGTGATCGGCGGGTGCATGACGCAGTTCTGCGTCGATACAACTACCCGGCGAGCAGTCTCGATGGGCTTCAACGTGTTGCTCCTGGAAGATGGCCATACCACCGCCGATCTCGGCCCACTTACTGCCGAGCAGATAATCGACCACCACAATCGGCTATTGTCGGGCTTCGATGCGGGGTCGAAAGCAGTTCGGGTTATGCCTTCGTCGGCCGTCCACTGGTGATAGCAGGAGTGGCGAACTTTCCCATATGGATGGTGAATTGGCAAAGGCCGGTCGTTCTCAAAACCCGGTTCTGACGGGGTTTCGAGAGACCTTGAGGGTCGGGATCACCCTTGTCTACCGCTCGCAAAGCGAATGGTGACGCCGAACCCGCTTCCGCTCTCCGACAGGATGGCATTGCCGCCATGCCCGACAGCGATCGCGCGGACCAGCGCGAGGCCAAGCCCGTGCCCATCGGTGGTACGCGACGCTTCCGCGCGGGCGAAGCGCTGGAACAGGCGCTCCGCGTCGGCGGGAGAAACGCCTGGTCCGTCGTCCTTCAGCGTCACCTCGATCGCGTCGCGCGTCGTTCGGGCGGACAGCGTTGCCGTTGTGCCGGCCGGGGTATGGCGCAGCGTGTTCTCCAGCAGATTCGATAGCGCCTGCGCCAGCAGGCGACGGTCGCCCTCGATGCGAAGACCGGGAGCGACATCGGTCTCGAGGTAATGACCGGTGGCTTCGAAGTCGGGGCGGTACGTGTCCGCCATATCGTCAAGCAGCGCCGACAGGTCGATCGCGGCGAACGCGCGGCGTTCCGCCAGTCCTTCCACCTCGGCGATACGGAGCAATGCGGCGAAGATCTCCAACAGGTCGTCGGCTTGCCGGCGCGCGGCGTCGATCGCCTCCGCATCGCCGGCCGCTGCGTGGTCGAGCTGGTTGCACAGGCGGGTGAGCGGCGTTCGCAGGTCGTGCGCAACGTCAGTCGAGACCTGCCGCAGATTGTCCATCAGCGCCGCCATCCGGTCGAGCATCCGGTTGAGCGTCGCGGCAAGGCGATCGAACTCGCTGTCGGACCCGTCGCGCGGCACCCGCTGCGTCAGGTCGCCGGCGATGATCGCCTGCGCCGTGGCATCGATGCGGGACAGGCGGCGCCGCGTCAGCCATCCGACCAGTATCGCTGCGCCGATCCCCAGCGCCAGCACCGCGCCCAGCGCTCCGGCGAACAGCGCCGCCAGCGTGCTGTCGATCGCGTCCAGGTCGCGACGATCGGCGACGACGACGAGAAGCCCACCGGCCAAGGGCGTGGCGAGGGCTTGGCCGACGCCGGTGGTATCGCCGCGGCGAAAGCCGAAATGCTCCTGGTAGCCGGGTTCGGGCGGCGCGAGCGAGGCGATGGTGGCGGCGACCGTCCGCCCGTTGCGGTCGACCAGCAGATAGTCGAGACTGGCTTCGTTCCGCGCATCCTCGCGCAGGCGGATGGCTTCGGCCACCCCCGCCAGTCCCGCTTCGCTCGCCTCGGCAGCGAGCGCGCGCGTTTCCACCGCGACGCGGTGGTCGAGCTGTTCCTCCAGCGCCTCGTGCGTCACCTCATAGGCGACCGCGCCGATCCCGAGCGTCGCCGCGGCGAAGGCCAGCGCGACCAGCACGACGATGCCGAAGGTGGAGCGCCACAGGCGGCGGATCATCGTCACGCGTCCCGGATCATGTAGCCCGCTCCGCGCACCGTCTCGATCGCGTCCATATCGAAACCGGCGTTGAGCTTGGAGCGCAGCCGGCTCAGATGCGTCTCGACGATGTTGGTCTTGGGGTCGAAGTCGAAGTCCCAGACGCGTTCAAGCAGCATGGTCCGCGTCATCACCCGGCGGGGGTTGCGCATCAGCTCGGCCAGCAGCGCGAACTCGCGCGGTTGCAGGGTCACGCGCCGTCCGGCCCGTTCCACCGTGCGACGATGCAGGTCGAGCAATATGTCGCCGACCCGGAGCAGGTGGGCGTCGTCGCCGCGCGGTGCCGGCCGGCGCGCCAGCGCATTGAGGCGTGCGGCCAGCTCGGAAAAGGCGAACGGCTTGACCAGATAGTCGTCGGCCCCGCCCTCCAGTCCTTCAACCCGATCGGCAATTCCACCGACCGCGGTCAGCATCAGGACCGGTGTCGCGTCGCCGGCCGCACGAAGCGCCCTGACCAAGGCGAGGCCGTCGAGGCCGGGCAGCATCCGGTCGACCACGATCGCGTCGAACCCGCCCCCGGTCGCCTGGAACAGCCCGTCACGGCCATCGGCACTGACCGCGACCTGGTGCCCGGCCTGGCCCAGCCCCTGCGCCACGAAGGCGCGGGTGTCGGCATCATCCTCGACGATCAATATCCGCATGATCCGACTATTGCGTGCCGGCGTCGGTTCGCCAACCGCCGCCCAGCGCACGGAACAGCGCCACCTCGTTCTGCGACACCGCCAGATCGGACTGGATCTGTTGCAGCGTCGCAGACGCCGTAGCCCGCTGCGCATCGACCTGGAGCAGGCCGGGTGCATCGCCGAGGCGCACGCGCGCAGTGGTACGCCGGGCATAGGCCTGCGCCTCGCGCGAGGCGGTTGCCAGATCGAGGTTGCGGCGCGCCTGGGCATCATAGGCCGCCAGCGCCGTCTCGACCTCGCGCAGCGCCCGCAGCACCGCCACGTCCCATCCGGCAAGCGCCGCCCGCTCCGACGCGCGCGCCTGTTCCAACCTTGCGCGTGCCGGCGCCTGGTTGGGAAATGCCCAGGTGACGAGGGGGCTGGCGACCGCCTTTAATCCTCCCGAGAGCAGGCCTAACGCCCCACCCAGATTGACGCGCGGATAGAGGTCTGCCCGCGCCACCCCGATCCGCGCGGCGGCAGCGGCAAGGCGTCGTTCCGCCTCGCGCACGTCGGGGCGGCGGAGCAGCAGCGCGGTGCCGTCGCCGACCGGCGCGGCGGTGCGCAGGCGAGGCGCGGCGGTGCAGGTGAAACCATAGGCGCGCGCTTCCGC
>NZ_CAMLAC010000067.1 GCF_946477935.1 uncultured Sphingomonas sp.
GAACTGTACCGCCCCTTCCGCGTCGGCAACGACGTGACCGCGGCGAATGCGGCGCTGGCGCCGGAGCGGCTGACGGGCATCGAGGGCGGCGTGACGCTGACCCCGTTCGCCGGTGCCAGCCTCGCGGCCACCGTCTTCCACAACCGGCTCGACGATGCGATCGCCAACGTGACGCTGTCGTCGACGCCGACCGGCGCGTCGCGCGTGCGCCGGAACCTGGATGCGATCCGATCGACCGGTGTCGAGATCGATGCGCGCTACACGCTGGGCGCCTTCGGCGCGCTGGCGTCGTGGAGCCATGTCGATGCGCGGGTCGGGGCATCGGGCGCCGCCATGGCGCTTGACGGCCTGCGCCCGGCGCAGACGCCGCGGGACGCACTGTCGGGGACGCTGAGCTGGCGCCGGCGTGGTGCCGCGCTGTCGGCCACGGTACGGCACGTCGCCCGCCAGTTTGACAACGACCAGAACAGCCGCAGCCTCGCCCCCGCGACGACGCTGGACGGCTTCGCCGCGCTGCCGCTTGCTCAGGGGCTTACGGTCGAAATGCGGGCCGAGAACGTCTTCGACGAACGGGTGGAAGCCGGAATCAGCGGCGCCAGCATCGTAGAACGCGCGACGCCGCGGACGCTCTGGGTGGGAGTGAGCGCGAAAATCGGTTGATCGATAGGCATTTCGGCCGAAGGCACGATGGCATCCTGAGACTCCTCTCAGCCTCTCCCCCATCCGACGTTGCTAAGCTGTCAGCACAAAAGCAAAGGGGAGAGACGATCGTGCACGCTCACTGGCTGCTCTGCGCCGCCGTTGTCACCGCACCCGCGGCCGCGCAGAGCGCCGATCCGGATCGTGACGGCGGCAACGACATCCTCGTCGTCGCGACGCCGCTGCTCGATACCGGCGAGGATGTGGTCCGACTGCCCGCGCAGCATGTTTCGGACGAGCAGATCGCCGCCACGCATGCGGTCGACCTGACCGATTACCTGCGGCGCACGGTCGGTGGCGTGTTCGTCAACGAGGTACAGGGCAATCCGCTGCAACCCGACATCAATTATCGCGGCTTCACCGCCTCGCCCTTGCTCGGCACGCCGCAGGGGCTGTCGGTCTATATCGACGGCGTGCGGGTAAACCAGCCGTTCGGCGATGTTGTCAGCTGGGACCTGATCCCGACCTCCGCGATCCGTTCGACCACGTTGGTATCGGGATCAAACCCGCTGTTCGGGCGCAATTCGCTCGGTGGTGCGCTGGTGGTGCGGACCAAGGACGGGCGCAGCGACCCCGGCATGACCGCCGACGTCAGCTATGGCAGCTTCCGCCGCAGGATCGCCCGCGCCACCTTCGGCGGGCAGACTCGGGGCGGCTTCCACTGGTTCGGGTCCGCCGATTATTTGGCCGAGAACGGCTGGCGCGATTTTTCACCGTCGCGCGCCGGGCAGCTGTTCGGCAAGATCGGCTGGGCGAACGATCGTACTGACATTGCGCTTTCGGGCAGCTTCGCCGACACCAACCTCAACGGCAACGGGTTGCAGGAACTGCGGCTGCTGGAGCGGGACCGGAGCAGCGTCTACACTCAACCCGACACCACGCGGAACCGCGCATGGAGCGGCAACCTGACGCTGGCGCACGACCTGTCCGACCGGCTGACGCTCACCGCCAACGCCTTTTCCCGCACCATCCGCACCCGCACCTTCAACGGTGATATCAACGACGATGCACTGGGCGAGAATCTCTACCAACCCAATGCCGCCGAACGGACCGCGCTTACCCGTGCGGGCTTCACCGGCTTTCCGCTGGCGGGCGAGACGCAGGCCAACACCCCCTTCCCGCGCTGGCGCTGCATCGCCAATGCATTGCTCAACAGCGAGCCGAACGAGAAGTGCAACGGCCTCGCCAACCGATCCTCGACGCGGCAGCGCGAATGGGGCGGCACCGGCGAGCTTGCCTGGACGGCGGAGATCAACCGGCTGACGCTCGGTCTGGCCTATGTCGACGGTCGCGCGGATTTCCTTCAGTCGTCGCAGTTCGGCTATGTGACGCCCGATCGCGGCATCGTAACGGTCGATGGCCCAGGCGCCTTCGCTGACGGGACGCAGGATTCGGAGAATGCCTTCGACGCGCGCGTCGACCTGAACGCACGCACGCGGGTGTTCAGCACCTATGTGCTCGACGGGATCGACCTGACGCCGACGCTGCATGTCGACCTGTCGGCGCGTTTCGACCGCACCGTCGTGCGCAACCGCGACCGGATCACGCCGGGCGGCGGCACCGGGTCGCTGGATGGCGACCACCGCTTCCACCGCCTCAACCCCGCGGTGGCGCTACGCTGGACCCCCATCGCGGCCCTGGCGTTCGACGCCGCGGTCGCGCAGACCAGCCGCGCGCCCTCGGCGATCGAATTGGGGTGCGCCGATCCCGAGAGCCCGTGCCGCCTGCCCAACGCGCTCGCTGGCGATCCGCCGCTGAACCAGGTGGTGGCGCGGACTGTAGAGGCGGGGATCGACCTGACCGTCGCCGGCATCCAGGCGCGGGCCGGCATCTTCCGCACTGTCAGCCGCGACGACATCCTGTTCGTCGCCGACGATCAGGCGGGCTTCGGCTATTTCCGCAACTTCGGCCGGACGCGGCGGCAGGGCGCCGACGTCGACCTCGCGGGCCGGGTCGGGGCCCTGACGGTGTCTGCGCATTACACCTTCCTCGACGCGACCTATCGCAGCGCCGAGACGGTGGGCGGCTCCGCGAACAGCAGCAACGACGGGCCGGCGCCCGGGTTCGAAGGCACGATCGGCATCGCGAAGGGCGACCGCATACCGCTGATCCCGCGCCATCTGCTGAAGGCCGGCGCCGCTATCGATCCGGTGCAATGGCTGACCGTATCGGCCGACATGATCGCCAGTGCCGGTGTGATCGCCCGCGGCAACGAAAATAGCGGGCATGCGCCGGACGGCACCTATTACCTCGGGGAGAGGAAGACCCGCGCCTATGCCGTCCTGAACGCGGGGGTGGAGGTGCGCCCCGCGCGCGGCCTCGCGCTTTACGCACAGGTCAGCAACGTGCTCGACAAACATTATGCAACCGCCGCGCAGCTGGGCGCGACCGGGTTCGATGCGACCGGCCGCTTCGTCGCACGGCCCTTCGCCGGCCCGGTGATCGGTGGAGAGCGGCCGCTGGTCCACTCGACCTTCTACGCACCCGGCACGCCGCGGTCGGTGCAGGCGGGCATGCGGCTGACGTTCTGACCCCGTCAGGCGGGATCGGCAAGGCGGAAGCCGATCCCGCGCACCGTCACGATCGTGGGCGCAGACGGGTGTTCCGCCAGCCGCCGACGGACGTACCCGACATAGACGTCGAGCGCATTGTCGCTGACCGGCGCATCCCCCCAGATCGCAGCCGCGAGCGTCGCCCGCCGGACCACCGCGCCGCGCCGCTCCACCAAAGCGGCGAGCAAGGCGTATTCGCGGCGGCTGAGCGGCAGCGCCCGTGCATCGACGGTCGCGCCGGACTTCGCCGGCTCCAGCTCCAGCGCCCCGAAGCGGAGCGCCGCCAGAGCCGCCGCGCTGCCCCGCCGGACCATGACCGCCAGCCGCGCCAGCAACTCGTCGAACGCAAACGGCTTGGGGAGATAATCGTCCGCCCCCGCCGCGAAGCCGTCGAGCCGATCCTGCAATGCGCCGCGCGCGGTGAGCATCAGGATCGGGATGGCGTTCAGCGTCTCGCGCAAGCGCCGGGCGAGCGCCAGCCCGTCGCCATCGGGCAGCCCCAGATCGAGCAGCACCGCGGCAAAGGCTTCGCCCGAGAGCAGCGCCAGCGCGCGCGATCCGTCGCGCTCCCACGCGACGCGATAGCCACGTGCGGTCAGCCCGCGGCTGACGAAGCGACCGATGCCGGGATCATCCTCGATCAGCAGCACGTTCATGCCGTCACCGGCAGAACGAGCGTGACAATACAGCCGCCGCCGTCGCGGGCGGCGGCGCGGACGGTGCCGCCATGGCGTTCAGCGACCCAGCGGACGAGGGCCAGCCCCAGACCGCTGCCGCCACGGGCGCGCCCCTCGTCGGTCTGGTAATAGGTGTCGAACAGCCGTGGCAGCGCGTCGGGCAGGCTGCCGCAGCCGCGATCCGCGATGCCGATTTGGGCGCTGGCCCCGTGCCGCGTCAGTCCGATGTCAACGACGTCGCCCTCCCCCGAAAACTTGATGGCATTGTCGATCACTGCCACCAGCGCCTGTTCCAGCCAGCGGGCGTCGCCGCGCATCGCGACGCCCGACGCCGCCGTCGTGGTCAGCTGGACGCCGTGCGAGGCGGCGTGCCGGCGCGCGCGCGTCACCGCACTGCCAACGATCGCGGCCAGATCGAGAGGCACATCGTTCAGCGCCAGCCGGCCATCGTCGGCCTGCGACAGCGCCAGCAATTCGCCGATGCGTCGGTCGAGCTGTTCGCTCTGCATCACCACTTCGCGCAGGGCGAGCCCGAGCACCTCCGCATCGCCGGGTCCGGTCGCCAGCGCCACCTCCGCCTCGCCGCGCATCACCGTCACCGGCGTGCGGAGTTCGTGGCTGACCTTGGCGAAGAACAGGCGACGCGACGCATCGACGCCGACCAGCCGCGCCGTCCGGTCCGCAACTGCCCGCTCCAGCCGACGGTTGGCGAGGCGCAACCCGGCCGCACCGACCAGCGCCGACAGCGCGGCGCAGGCGGCGAGCAGCAGCGCGAACCCGCGGCTGCGCGAACGCAGCGCCGCCATCTGTCGCGCGGTGACATCGGCCTCGGCCCGTTCGCGGGCGGCGGCGAGGGCGACCAGCCGCGACAGCCCCGCGAGCCGCGGCGGCTGCGCCCCGACGAGTGCCGCCATCGCCGCCGCGTCGATCCGTTCGTCATGCGGCCCGCCCGCGCCGACGAGACGGCGCTCCGCCGCAATGTCCGCCCGGTAGCGCGCCAGCGCGGCGGCGAGCGCCGGCGCCTCGCCGGACTGCGCAGCCGCGTGGATCGCCAGCACGTCGCCGAACTGCGCCTGGCTCAGCGCCGCGCGGCCGAACAGTGCCGCACCCCGGTCGGCGGTGTGAAGGAACAACACGGCGAGCGTCGCGATCGACGCCAGCAGCGCAACCGCCGCCGCCAGCGGCAATCCATCCCGGCGCGTCACCTAACCCCTCCTCATGCCCCTCTCCTAGCCGCCGATGCCGGCGGTCGCGCCTGGCACTTTGGTATCATTGCGTCCACGCGCGCGGCGGGCGAGCCTGCCGCGATGCACAGGCTCTGGCTCGCGGGCATCGGCCTATCGCTCTCGGCGAGCGCTCCGGTGCCGCGGCCGGTCGTGGTCGAGTTGTTCACCGCGCAGGGGTGCGCGGCCTGTCCGCCGGCGCAGGCGGTGGTGAATGCGCTCGCCGATCGACCGGACGTCATCGCGCTCAGCTTTTCGGTCACCTATTGGGATGCGCTCGGCTGGCGGGACCGGTTTGGGCAGCCCGCGTTCACCGAGCGGCAGCGGCGCTATGCGATCGTCGGCCACCGCCAGCTGGCGACGCCGCAGGTGTTGGTCAACGGCCGGATCGCGATCACCGGCCGCGATCCCGCCGAGACGGCGCGTGCGATCCGCAATGCCGAACCGGCCGATCCCGGCCCGTCGATCCGGCAGTCGGGTGCGACGCTGACCATCGGCGCAGACCGGCGCACCGCACGGCCCGCGACATTATGGCTGGTCGACTATGATCCGCGCACCCTATCGGTGCCGATCGGCGCAGGCGAGAACATCGGCCGTACCCTGCCCCATCGCAACGTCGTGCGCGGCCTGCGCGCGATCGGCCGGTGGGGCGGTGATGCGGTGCGGATCGCGCTGCCGCCCGCATCGCGCTGGCGCCGCGTCGTGCTGCTCCAGGCGGCCGATGGCGGCAGCATCGTCGCCGCGGCGCGGCTGTCCTAACGCTGGTCGACCCGCGCCCAGCGCGCCTCGAACCCCGGATACAGATGGGCGACCGACCGCTGCAATTCGTATCCCGCCGCCTTCACCGCGGCGAAGCGCGGCGGGATCGGCATCGCGCCGGCCTCCACCATGTCGAGCCCTCGGCCGGCGGCATCGCGGAGGGCGCCTTCCAGCCAGTCGAGCCAGTCGCGGGTCTGGTCGATCGCGGTGACTGCCGTCGTGTCGAGCGGTCCATGGCCGGGGATAACGCGGGCGTGGTCGAGCGCCTTCAGGGTGTCGAGCGACGTCCGCCACCGCGGCAGATCGGCGTGCGGCGTCGACGGTGCCCGATCGTGGAAGACGAGGTCGCCCGCGACCAGCGTCCCCGTCCGCGTGTCGAGCATGGCGAGATCGGCGGCGCTGTGCCCGGCGAGCGGCAGCATCCGGAACGTGCGGCCGCCAACCGTTTCCTCCGGCGTGGCGACGACATGGCCGGGCAGCCGCAGCTCGGTACCGCGCATCCAGTCGCCCAGCAGCCGGTACATGCCGTCCGAGAACCCGCCGCCCTCCGCCTTCAGGTCGGCGATCAGCGCCGGCGTCGCGGCGATCGCGGCGGGATCGAAGGCGGCATCGCCGAAGGTGTGATCGGGGTGAAGATGGGTCAGGTACACCCGCGTCACGGGCTTGCCGACCAGCTTCGCCGCCAGCTCGGCCAGTTGCCGGCCATAGCGCAGCGACGGCCCCGCATCGACCAGCACCGCGCCCGCATCGGTGGCGATGACCGTGATGTTGGCGATCGCACCACCGTTCGACTGACGGATGTCCTCATCGGCGCCGCGGATCAGCCAGATGCCGCCGGCGACCGGCTGGGGCACCAGCGTGTAGGTGAGCGGGGCGGAAGCGGCCGGCACGGCGACCAGCGCGGCAAGGCCGCCCAACAGGTGGCGGCGGTCGATCAACGGATCGGCTCCACGCGACCGCGAAATTCGATACCGTTGGTGTCGCGGCCGTCGAAGCGGACGCCCTCGCCTTCCCGCAGATGCGGTTGCAGCGCGATGACCGGGTCCTCCGCCAGCGCCGCCTGAAACTTCAACTTGCCCAGCGGACGGCCAGTCGAGGAGGTGACGGCGAGTTCGTCGAGATAATAGGCCGCGATATTGTCGACGAGACCGGTGTCCATGGGGTGGCGGAAGGCGAGCGACAGACGCGCCGTGCCGTCCCGCTGCCACAGCCCGCCGCGCACCTCCCCCAGATGCTGCGACCAGTCGCCCTTCACCCGGCTGACCGGCGGCGCCGAACAGCCGCCGCCCGCCGCGTCGATCCAGCCGCCCGACACCAGCCAGCTGCCGTCCTTCAGCTGCACCGCGCCGCGGACCGGCGTGCGCTGGTCGAGCTTGATACGCGTGGCGACGAACGCGTCCGCATCCTCCAGCTGATAATCGAGCGGAAGCTGGATCGGGTTGAGGTCGACCATGATGACCATCCGCACCACGTTGGGGATGCCGCGCGCGTCGACCTGCACCGGGAACACGCGCTGGTTCTCTGCGATGGTCGGGAAGCTGACCTTCACGCGGGGATCGAAGCGGACGACGGCATTCGCCCCGAACACCTGATTGCCGACGAACGCCCACATCGGCGAAGCGAGCGGATCCTTCGGCAGCGCGGCGGTGGCCGGGGTGGCGAGCAGCGCGATCGATACGATCGGCGCGAGGATCATCCAGCGTGTCATTCCAAGGTAGGGGATTACGCCTGCCGCCGCGCCGCTACCATCGCACCATGGTATCAGGTCGTCTGTTCGCCCTCGCCGCATCGATCATCGCGCCCGTTCAGGATGCGGCGTTCGATCCGGTCGGCGGCTATCGCATCGCCGCCTATCGCGGCGTGGTGCCCGGTCCACCGCCGGGCGTGGCGCAGATCGATGCCGCGGGGGTCGCGGCGCTCGGCGACCGCGCCCTGCTGATCGACGTCGTGCCGGCAGAAGGCGGCGTGCGCGATCCAGCGACGGGTGCGTGGCGGCTTGCCCGGCCCGCAGTGTCGATCCCGCACGCACACTGGTTTCCCGAAGCGGGCCGCGGCATGCCCGACCCTGCGATCGAACGCTGGTTCCTCGACGGCGTACGCACGCTCGCGGCCCGGCATCCGCGCGCGCCGATCATCGTGTTCTGCCTGGCGGATTGCTGGATGAGCTGGAATGCTGCGCTCCGCCTGCGCCGCGCCGGCTATACGCAGGTGCGCTGGTTCGCCGAGGGCAGCGACGGCTGGCGCGACCTGGGACGCAGCCTCGTCCCGGTCGCGCCGTATCGGGCAAGCGTCAGGCGACGGTAAGCAGCTGCGCCGACGGCTGGATGTCGGTGAAGTTCGCGACATCGCCGAACACCGCCCCCGCCTCTGCCGACGCCAGCGCCGCATCGCGTGCGCCAGCATCCCGGAACGTCAGCAGTGCGACCGCGACATGGGCCGGCGCATCGTCGTCGGGCCACATGCCGATCGCGTCGGTGAGGCCGTGCGTCCCCCATTTCTCCCGCACCAGCGGCAGGTGGGTGGCGATGTAATAGTCGCGGTCGAAGCGCGCGCCATCGGTCGCCGGATAGCTTACCAGCAAGGCGGCGGGCATCCTACTTCGCCTGCGCGAGCATCGGCGTCATCCGCTTGGCGGCGAACGGCGGCAGCTTCACCGCGCGGGCCGCAGCGAGGTTCGACGATGGCCCCTTGCCGACCTGGATCAGCGCCACCATGCCCATCGAATAATGCGGCATGCACTTGATGCCATAAAGGCCAGGCGTCGATACCGGCAGAACGAATTCCTTGTTCATGCCGCCCTTGCTGGGCGCGACGCCGGCGGGCAGCATCGTCGGGATCGTCTCCGCATTGTGGCTGGGATCGGACGGCACGAAGCGGACGGTATCGCCCGGCATCGCCTTCACGAATGCGGGTTCGAACACCATCGCGCCCGCCGCACCCTGATTCTTCATCTTGACCACGAACTCCTTGGCCAAGGCGGGGGTCGCGGTCAGCGCCAGCAGCGCGGCGGCGACATATGCAAGCTTCATGATACAACTCTCCTTTTACCCCGCCGTCTCAGCCAGCTGGGGCGATCCGGCGCAATCGGCCTTTGGTGCAATGGCGCGCATGGAACGGGAGGCAGACAGTCGCTGGAGAAGATCAGGAGGATGCCATGTTGCAACAAGCGCTAGACCAGCTGAAGGGCCAGGTCGCGGTTCGCCCCAAATACGACAATTACATTGGCGGCGACTGGGTTGCCCCGGTGCGCGGCCAGTATTTCGACAACCCCTCGCCGGTGACCGGCAAGACGGTCTGCCAGATCGCCCGCGGCACCGCCGAGGACATCGAACTGGCGCTCGACGCCGCGCACAAGGCGAAGGATGCGTGGGGCCGGGCCGCCCCTGCCGAACGCGCGCTGATCCTCAACCGCATCGCCGACCGGATGGAAGAGAAGCTGTCGCTGCTCGCGATGGTCGAGACGATCGACAACGGCAAGCCGATCCGCGAGACGACCGCCGCCGACCTGCCGCTGGCGATCGATCATTTCCGCTATTTCGCCGGCTGCCTGCGCGCGCAGGAAGGATCGCTGTCCGAGATCGATCATGATACCGTCGCCTATCACTTCCACGAACCGCTGGGCGTCGTCGGCCAGATCATCCCATGGAATTTCCCGATTCTGATGGCGGTGTGGAAGCTCGCGCCGGCGCTCGCCGCCGGCAATTGCGTGGTGCTGAAGCCCGCCGAGCAGACGCCGATGTCGATCATGGTGCTGATGGACGTGATCGGCGACCTGCTGCCGCCGGGTGTGCTCAACGTCGTCAACGGCTTCGGCGTGGAGGCGGGCAAGCCGCTTGCCCAGAACAAGCGCATCGCCAAGATCGCCTTCACCGGCGAGACGACGACCGGCCGGCTCATCATGCAATATGCGACCGAGAACCTGATCCCGGTCACGCTGGAACTGGGCGGCAAGTCGCCCAACATCTTCTTCGCCGACGTGATGGCCGAGGATGACGACTTCCTCGACAAGGCGGTCGAGGGGTTCACGATGTTCGCGCTCAACCAGGGCGAGATCTGCACCTGCCCCAGCCGCGCGCTGATCCAGGAATCGATCTACGACAGGTTCATGGAAAAGTGCGTCGCCCGCGTCGAGGCGATCCGGGCCGGCAGCCCGCTCGATATGACGACGATGATCGGCGCGCAGGCGTCGAACGACCAGCTCGAAAAGATCCTGAGCTATTTCGACATCGGCCGCGCCGAAGGCGCCAAGGTCCTGACCGGCGGCGACCGCGCCACGCTCGAAGGGGAACTCGGCAGCGGCTATTACGTCAAGCCCACGATCCTTCAGGGCCACAACAAGATGCGCGTGTTCCAGGAAGAGATCTTCGGCCCCGTCGTCGCCGTCACGACCTTCAAGGATGCCGCCGACGCGCTCGCCCTCGCCAACGACACGCTCTACGGCCTCGGCGCCGGCGTATGGTCGCGCGACGGGACGACCGCATACCGGATGGGCCGCGGCATTCAAGCGGGCCGCGTGTGGACCAATTGCTACCACGCCTATCCGGCCCATGCGGCGTTTGGCGGCTACAAGCAGTCGGGCATCGGTCGCGAGACGCACAAGATGATGCTCGATCATTATCAGCAGACCAAGAACCTGTTGGTCAGCTACAGCCCGAAGGCGCTCGGCTTCTTCTGATCTCGTCCATGCCCCGCAGGGAGCCTTCCCCCTTTCCCGCGACCTGCGGGGCAGCTTGCGGCGGACCTTCGGGTCCGCCGCTCTTTCGGTTTCAGGAGACACGCTCATGACGCCCCCGCCCCGTATCCTGTCCACGCCGCAGGCCGATGCGACGATCGCGATGCTGACGGACAAGCATGGCCCGCTGATGTTCCATCAGTCCGGCGGCTGCTGCGACGGGTCGGCACCGATGTGCTACCCGACCGGGGAGTTCCGCGTCGGTGGGCAGGACGTGCTGCTCGGCCATGTCGGCGCAGCGCGTGACGTGCCGGTATGGATCGGCGCAGCGCAGTTCGCCTATTGGCGGCATACGCAGGTGACGATCGACGTCGTATCCGGCCGCGGCGCCGGCTTTTCGCTGGAAGGGCCGGAGGGCGTGCGATTCATCGTGCGCAGTCGCGTGTTCACCGACGACGAAGCCGACGCGCTCGACCGCGCCGGCGAACCGGCGCGGGGCGAATGAGGGGATGACGCTGGGCCTGCGCGATGACATGATCGCGGTCATGCCCATCCGTGTCGCGTCCACCCGCATCGACGAGCCCGAACTCGCCATCCGCGCACTGTTCCGCGACATCGACGTGCCCGAGCTCGGTGGGCTGATCCTGTTCTGCTCCAGTCGCTACCCGCTCGATACGCTGGCGGAGGCGATCGGTTCGCGATCGGAAGGGCTGACGATCGTCGGCTGCACCTCGTCCGGCGAGATCACGCCCGACGGACTGGACGAAGGCACGATCACCGCGATCGGCTTTCCAATGAGCGATTTCCGCCTGTCGGCGACCTGTTTCGAAAATCTCGACGTGTTCGATGCCGCCGAGGCGCAGAGGGTGCTTCGCGCGCTCGTCGCTGATGCGAACGAAGTGACGCGCGACATGGGCATGACGCATCATGCCGGCGTCTTCCTGGTCGACGGCCTGTCGCATCGCGAGGAGATGCTGACGCTGACGTTGCAGGATGCCCTTGGCGAGGTGCCGCTGATCGGCGGCTCGTCAGGCGACGGCCTCGACTTTCGCGAGACGTTCGTCCTCTACGACGGGCGGTTCCGGCGCGATGCTGCGGTCGTCGCACTGCTCTCGTCGCGACGTCCGTTGAAGGCGTTCCGTGCGCAGCATTACGGCCCCGGCAGCATCAAGATGGTCATCACCGCCGCCGATACCGACCTGCGCACCGTCCACGAGATCAATGCCGAACCCGCCGCAGCCGAATATGCCCGATTGATCGGCGCGCGGGTCGAGGACCTCGGCCCCGCCGTCTTCGCGACGCATCCGCCGATGGTTCGCGCCGGCGGCGAATATTACGTACGCTCGATCCAGACTGCCAATCCGGACGGCAGCCTCACCTTCTATTGCGCGATCGACGAGGGCATCGTGCTGACGCTAGGCGAAGCGGGCGACATCCTGGGCGGGTTGAACCGCCTGTTCGACGATCTGGACGACAGCGTCGGCGGCATCGACCACGTCCTGGGTTTCGACTGCGTGCTCAATTCAGTCGAAATGGAACAGCGCCAGTTGCGCCAGGCGGTTTCGCGCCTGTTCGCGGCGCGCGGCGTCGTCGGCTTCAACACCTATGGCGAACAGTACCACGGCCTGCACGTCAACCAGACGTTCAGCGGGCTGGCGATCGGTCGCATCCAATGCTGAGCCCCGCCAACGACCTCGCCGTCGATCCCGAAGCACGGGTCAAGGCGCTGGAGGCGCAGGTCGCCAAGCTGACCCGGATCAACGCATCGCTGATGAGCCGGGTCGAACGCTCGACCGACCTTCAGGGCAACGCCTTTTCAGTGTTCGAAACCGCCATCAGTCTGGAAAGCAAAGTCCGCGATCGCACCGCCGATCTGGAGCGCGCGCTGTCCGATCTCGCCGCGACCAACGCCGCGCTCGCCCATGCTCGCGATGCCGCCGACAGCGCGCGCAGCCGGCTGCGCGATGCGATCGAGACGATCAACGAAGGCTTCGCGATCTTCGACGCCGACGACCGGCTGTTGCTGTGCAACCAGACGTACCGCTCGCTCTGGCCGGCCATCGCCGACGAGATCGTACCCGGTGTCAGCTTCGACGAGATTGCCGGCCGGATCGGCGCGACGGGCAGCTCCCTTGGCGCGATGATTGCACCGGATCGGTGGATATCCGAACGCGTTGCGCAGCATCAAGTGGCGGGCGGCGGCCATGTCATCGCGCTGGCGGACGGCCGCTGGATCCAGGTCAACGAACGCCGCACGTCCGAAGGCGGCATTGTCGGCGTCTATACCGACATCACCGACCTGAAGGCGGGCGAGGCGCGGCAGCGGGCACGCGAGGCGGCGGAGCGTGCGGTGGTGCTGCAATCGACGTTGGATGCGATGCCGCAGGGCGTCTGTGTGTTCGATCGCGGCGGCGCGCTGCTGGCGTGGAACGGACCGCTGCTAACGCTGCTCCAGTTGAACCCGGGGCGCGCGCGCGCGCAGATCGCTGATCATCGGGCGCTGGTCGAGCGCTGCAAGCGGTTGCTGCCGCGTGCCGACGCGATCAACACGCTCGGCTGGATCGACGAACACGCCGACGACCGCGAGGTATCGCAGATCCGTCGCCTCGCCGATGGGCGGTCGCTGGAGGTTCGCCGGCTGGCGATGCCGGGCGGCGGCATGGTGATCGGCTTCAACGACGTCACAGACCGGCTGCGCGCCGCCGAGGCGCTGGAACGCCGCGTCGCCGAGCGCACCGCGGAGTTGCAGCGCGAGGTGAGTGAGCGGGTCGCCGCCGAATCCGCGATGCGCGAGGCGAAGACCGCCGCCGAACAGGCGAACCTGTCGAAGACGCGCTTCCTCGCAGCCGCCAGCCACGATCTGCTGCAGCCGCTCAACGCGGCGCGACTGTTCGTCTCCGCGCTCGGCACGCGCCGGCTCGCACCGCCCAACCGGACGCTGGTCGACCAGACCGCATCGGCGCTCGATTCGATCGAGCAACTGCTCGAGGCGCTGCTGGAAATCTCCAAGCTCGATGCCGGCGCGATCACGCCTGAGATCGTCGATGTGCCCCTCGACGATCTGTTCGCCGCCCTGCGCGCCGAATATGCGCATGCGGCGGCCGAACGCGGACTGTCGCTGGTGGTGGCATCGACCGATATCTGGGTCCGCTCGGACGCGCGCTTGCTCCGCCGCATCCTGCAGAACTTCCTGTCGAACGCCCTGCGCTACACGGTGACGGGCGAGGTGCGGATGGCCGCACGATGCGTCTGCGGCGAGGTGTGCGTGGCGATCAGCGACACCGGCCCCGGCATCGATCCGCGCCACCATGCCGAGATCTTCGAGGAATTCCGCCGGCTCGACGGCCGCAACGGTCCGGGCATCGGCCTGGGCCTCGCCATCGTGCAGCGCGCGGGGCGCATGCTGGGCCATCCGATCCGGCTGGAGAGCGCACCGGGTGCGGGATCGACCTTCACCGTCGCCGCGCCGCTGGCCGCGGTCGGCGTGCAGTCACGCACGTCGGTGACGGTGACCAGCAGCCGCGGCATCGGCGCACGTGCGGTGCTCGTCCTCGACAACGAACAGATGATCCTCGATGGGATGCGCGCCGTGCTCGAAGGCTGGGGCTGCGACGTCGTCACCGCGCTGGACGAGAGCGCCGCGCGCGCCGTCCCTCCATCCCAGACCGCAGCGATCGACGTCATCCTGGCCGATTATCATCTGGAAGACGGCGTGACCGGCGATAGCGCAGTGGCGCGATTGCGCGCCCATCTCGGCCGCCCCGTGCCCGCGGTCATCATCACCGCGGACCGCATGCCGGCGCTACGCGATACGCTGAGCGCGCAGGGGCTGCACGTGCTGCAAAAGCCGGTAAAGCCGGCACAGCTGCGGGCTTTGCTGGCGCAGCTGACCAATAGTGGCAGTGGCAGCGGGACCTAGCCCGGCGCCGTTCCGACGAAATGCACCTTGTTCGCCAGGATGACCGCCTGGGTACGACTGTAGACGTTGAGCTTGGCGAGGATGGCGGAGACGTGCGCCTTCACCGTCGTCATGGACACGTCGAGCTCATAGGCGATCTGCTTGTTGAGCTTCCCCGCGACCACCAGCCCGAGCACGACCCGCTGCTGCGGGGTCAGCGTCTCGATCCGGCGGCGAATGTCGGCGCCTTCGCCCCCGTCGCTCGTCCCGACGCGGAATTCCTCAGGCATGAACACGTCGCCCGCCAGGATCGACCGAATGGCCGCGACGATGGCACTGCGCTTCAAGGATTTTGGAATGAACCCGGCCGCGCCGTGCGCGATCGCCGCGCTGATGAGCCCGCCCTCGATCGCCCCCGAGACGATCACGATCGGCACAGACGGAAAGCGCGCGCGCAAAGTCGCCAATCCGGCGAAGCCATCGGCATCAGGCATGTTGAGATCGAGCAGGACAAGGTCGAAATCACCCTCGCGCTCAATCACCGCCTGCGCCTCCGCGATCGACGATGCCTCGAACAATTCGGTCTGGTCGAACGCGACCGAAATCACCGTCCGCAAGCCGTCGCGTACGAGCGGATGATCGTCCGCAATCAGGACACGTTCCACGCTGACCCCTCTTCCCGGCGGCGAACCTACCGCTTCGACCGGTCCGGAGCCAAGGGGCGTCGTTGCCGACGCCCCCCATCCGCTCGTCACGATTTGGGCAGCTTGAACACCCAGAGCGCCCCGCCCTGGTTAATATTCTGCACCGCCTTAGCGACTTCGCCGCCCCACAGCGGCACCGCGCCGCCCCAGCCGGACATCACGGCGACATACTGCTCGCCGTCCTGCTCCCACGTCACCGGCGAACCGACCACACCCGACCCGGTATTGAACTTCCACAGTTCCTGCCCGGTCTTGGCATCAAACGCCTTCAGATAGCCTTCGGGCGTGCCGGTGAAGACGAGATTGCCTGCGGTGGTCAGCACGCCGCCCCACAGCGGCGCCTTGTTCTTGTATTCCCACGCGATCTTGCCGGTCTTCGGGTCGACCGCACGCAGCACGCCGATGTGATCCTCGTACAGCGGCTTGATCGTGAAGCCCGCGCCCAGATAGGCCGCACCCTTCTTGTAGGCGATGGGCTCGTTCCAGATGTCCATGCCCCATTCGTTGCTGGGGATGTAGAACATGCCGGTCTGCTGGCTGTACGCCATCGGCATCCAGTTCTTGGCGCCCAGGAACGCCGGCGCGGAGAAGACCGTCGTCCCCTTTTCGGCGGTCGGCGGGCCGGGACGGTTGCTGTCGTCGTAGATCGGCCGGCCGGCCTTGGTATACCCCTTCGCCCAGGTCGTCTTGCTGACGAACGGGGTGGCGGAGACGAACTTGCCGTTGGTTCGGTCGAGTACGAAGAAGAAGCCGTTGCGGTCGGCCTTCGCGCCCAGCTTGCGCCCGCCCTGGTCGAACGGAATGAATTCGTTCACGCCGTCGAAGTCCCAGCCGTCGTGCGGGGTCGTCTGATAATGCCACTTGATCTCGCCGGTTTCGGGGTCGAGTGCCAGCGTCGACGACGTATACAGGTTGTCGCCGGGACGCAGGTGGCTGTTCCACGGCGCCGGATTGCCGGTGCCCATGTAGATGAGGTTGGTGTCGGGATCATAGGTGCCGCCCAGCCACGTCGCGCCGCCGCCGGTCTTCCACTGATCGCCCTGCCAGCTGGCGTTGAGCTTGCCGGTCATCGTCGACGGCTTGCCGTTCAGTTCGCCGACATTGCCCTCGATCGTCGGGCGCGACCAGATCAGTTCGCCGGTGTTGACGTCGCGCGCCTCGATCCGGCCGACGATGCCGAACTCACCGCCCGAGTTGCCGTAGATCACCTTGCCCTTCACGATCATCGGCGCGGCGGTGTTCGAATAGCCCGCGGCATAGTCCTGCAATTTCTTGTTCCAGACCACCTTGCCCGTCGTCCGGTTGAGCGCGACCATATGCGCATCCAGCGTCGAGAAGATCACCTTGTCGCCGTAGATCGCAGCACCACGGTTGACCACGTCGCAGCACGGCATGATGCCGTCCGGCAGGCGCGCATCATATTGCCACTTCTCTTCGCCGGTCTTGGCGTCGAAGGCGAACAGGCGGCTGTACGATCCGGTGACGTAGATCGTACCGTCATAAACCAGAGGCTGCGATTCCTGGCCGCGCTGCTTCTCGCCGCCGAGCGAGGCCGAGAAGGCGGGTACGAGATTCTTGACGTTGGCGCTGGTGATCTGCGTGATCGGGCTGAACCGCTGCCCCCGGGGGCCCATGCCATAGGTCAGGATGTCGCCCGGCGTCGACGCGTCGTTCATCAGGTCGGCGTCGGTCGGCCCGGTGCCGGCGGCGGCGGCCGGGGCTGCAGCGGGCGTCGCCGGCTTGTCGGTGGCGGCCAGCGCGCCGGTCGATAGCGCGGCGCCTGCCAGCAGGGCGAAGCGGGTGCGGTGTCGGATCATGCGGTCTCTCCCCATTGCCCGATTCCGGTGGATCGGTCGGGCTGTCTGACCTGGAGCCTAAACCGCTGCGGCGACGGCCCAAATGCTACCTTGGAACTATGGCGCGCGCTGAGCGGGGG
>NZ_CAMLAC010000068.1 GCF_946477935.1 uncultured Sphingomonas sp.
GGTCAGCATCTCCACCCCTGCCTGCGCGGCGCGGGGGTCGGCGGCGCTGACCATGCCTTGCGTGACGGATTTGGTGGTGGTGCGGGCGTTTGCGGTCGTGGGGAGGGCGAGCGCCGCGGCGGCGAGCAGCAGGATCTTCATCACCGCGGACCCTATCGGCGCGGGTCGGCGGCGCCAAGCCGTAACGTCAGGCGCCGACCGCGTCTGCGACATGGGCGAAGCCGTCGCGGGCGAGCAGCGCGTCGAGCCCATTCAGCATGCGGCCGGGCAGGCCGGGGCCTTCATAGACGAGCGCGGAGTAGAGCTGCACCAGGCTGGCTCCGGCGCGGATGCGGGCATAGGCTTCCTCAGCCGAGCCGATGCCGCCGGCCGCGATCAGGGCGATCTGCGCGCCCGTGGCGCTGCGGAAGGCGGCGAGCTTTTCACGGGCCAGGGGGGCAAGCGGGGCGCCGGACAGGCCGCCGGTTTCGCTTGCGTTGGGGGAGAAAAGGCCGGGACGGGTGATCGTGGTGTTGCCGATGATGATCGCGTCCAGCCGGTGGTCGATCGCGGCGCGGGCGATGTCGTCGATCTGTGCGGTGTCGAGATCGGGGGCAACCTTCAGGAACAGCGGCGTCGTGCCCGCCGCGGCGCGCGAGGCGGCGAGCAGTTCGGCGAGTGCTGCGCCGTGTTGCAGGTCGCGCAGGCCGGGCGTGTTGGGGCTGGAGATGTTGATCGTGACGTAATCGGCGACGGGTGCGGCGGCGCGGACGCCGTGGGTATAGTCGGCGATGCGGTCGGCGGCGTCCTTGTTCGCGCCGACATTGATGCCGAGTGTCGCGGTACGTTTCGCCGTCTTTGCGCGGGCGAGACCGGCGTCGAGGCCGCCATTGTTGAAGCCGTAGCGGTTCACCACGCCCTCGTCCTCGACCAGCCGGAACAGGCGGGGTTTCGGGTTGCCGGGCTGGGGGCGGGGGGTGAGCGTGCCGATCTCGACGCTGCCGAAGCCGAGGCCGGAAAAGCCGGTGATCGCCTGTCCGTCCTTGTCGACGCCCGCGGCGAGGCCGATCGGGTTGGCGAAGTCGATACCGGCGACGCGGGTGGCGAGGCGGGGGAAGCGGCGCGGGTCGACACCAAGCGGGGTGCCCACCGACCCCCAGCGCGACAGCATCGCGATCGTCAGGCCGTGCGCACGCTCGGCATCCATGGCGAACAGGAGGGGGTGGTAAAAGGCCATGGCAGCGGCGTTAGCGGCTTGCGGGGCCTTGCGTAAAGTCGCTCATACTGATCGATACGCTTGGTGCCGCAGCGGCCCGATTTGCGGTTGACGAATCCCGCCCCCATAGCCATTTGCCCAATCGGAACGAAACGGTCCGATTGGAATAGATGCGCCTGTCCAGCCTTGCCGACTATGCGGTCGTGATGATGTCGAGTGCCGCGCGCCTGGATGGCGGGCCGGTGCGGCTGACCGCGACCGTGTTGGCGGGCGAGACGGGGGTGCCGCTGCCCACCGCGCAGAAGCTGGTCAGCCGGCTGTCGGCGGCGGGCCTGATCGAGAGCGCGCGGGGGACCGGCGGCGGCTTTCGGCTGGCGCGCGAGGCGGCGGCGATCAGCCTGGCGGACATCGTCGAGGCGGTCGAAGGGCCGATCGCGATGACGGCCTGTGTCGAGGCGGGCGCGCATGACTGCGCGATCGAGAAGGATTGCCGCATGAAGCCGCACTGGAATGCGGTGAACCATGCGGTCAGGGGCGCGCTGGCGGGCATAACGCTGGCGACGCTGGCGAGCGGGCCGGAAGCGGTTCGGCAGGATTCAGCAAGCGCGCATGATGGCGCGGGGGTGATGGCATAATGGCGACGAAGAATGCCGAGGCCCATGCGGCCGTATCGAAGAAGTACGAGTGGGGCTTTGCCACCGACATCGAGCAGGACTTCGCGCCCAAGGGGCTGAGCGAGGATACGGTTCGCTATATCTCCGCCAAGAAGGGCGAGCCGGAATGGATGCTCGACTGGCGGCTGAAGGCGTTCCGCCTGTGGCAGACGATGGAAGCGCCCGACTGGGCCAAGCTGAACGTGCCGCCGATCGATTATCAGGACGCCTATTACTACGCCGAGCCCAAGGCGAAGGCGACGATCGCCTCGCTCGACGAACTCGATCCCGAGATCCGGCGGACCTACGAGAAGCTGGGCATCCCGATCGAGGAGCAGAAGGTGCTCGCGGGTGTCGAGGGTGCGCGCAAGGTGGCGGTGGACGCGGTGTTCGACTCGGTGTCGGTCGCGACGACGTTTCGGGCCGAGCTGGAAGCGGCTGGGGTCATCTTCCGGTCGATTTCCGAGGCGATCCGAGAATATCCCGATCTGGTCCGCAAGTGGCTGGGCAAGGTGGTGCCGCAGCGGGACAATTATTTCGCGACGCTGAACTCCGCGGTCTTCTCCGACGGGACGTTCGTGTACGTGCCCGAGGGCGTTCGCTGCCCGATGGAGCTTTCCACCTATTTCCGCATCAATGCGGAGAATACGGGGCAGTTCGAGCGGACGCTGATCGTGGCGGACAAGGGCGCCTACGTGTCCTATCTCGAAGGCTGCACCGCGCCGATGCGCGACGAGAACCAGTTGCACGCGGCCGTGGTGGAGCTGGTCGCGCTGGACGATGCCGAGATCAAATATTCGACCGTCCAGAACTGGTATCCGGGCGACGAGAACGGCATCGGCGGCATCTACAACTTCGTCACCAAGCGCGCGCTCTGCCAGGGGCGCAACAGCAAGGTGAGCTGGACGCAGGTGGAGACGGGCTCCGCGATCACGTGGAAATACCCGTCCTGCGTGCTGGCCGGCGACGGATCGGTGGGCGAGTTCTACTCGGTCGCGGTGACGAACAACCGCCAGCAGGCGGATACCGGCACCAAGATGATCCATCTGGGCAAGAATACGCGCTCGACGATCGTGTCGAAGGGCATTTCGGCGGGGCGGTCGGACAACACCTATCGCGGGCTCGTCCGCGTGACGCCGACCGCGGAGAATGTGCGCAACTTCACCCAGTGCGACTCCCTGCTGCTGAGCGACCAGTGCGGGGCGCACACCGTGCCCTATATCGAGGTGAAGAACCCGAGCGCGCAGATCGAGCATGAGGCGACGACCTCGAAGATCAGCGAGGACCAGTTGTTCTACGCGATGAGCCGCGGGCTGGACCAGGAAGCCGCGGTGGCGCTGATCGTCAACGGCTTCGCGCGCGAGGTGTTGCAGCAACTGCCGATGGAATTCGCGGTCGAGGCGCAGAAGCTGCTCGGGATTTCGCTGGAAGGGTCGGTGGGATGACGTTGTCGCCGCGCGACGAAGCCCGGCGCCTCAACCCCCCTCCCCTTCAGGGGAGGGGCCGGGGGTGGGGCGTGTCCGCGAACACCATCGCTCGCGTTCAGGGGCATGCTGTCGCCATGCGGCGCAATCCCACTGAACCCGAGAAGCGCCTTTGGACGCACTTGTCCCGATCGCAGCTCGGGGGTTTCAAGTTTCGGCGTCAGGCGGTCATCGGATCGTTCATCGCTGACTTCCTCTGCCCTGCCGAAAGGCTCGTGATCGAGATCGATGGTCACACCCATGAGGATGCCGACGCTGATCGCAATCGTGACGCTGCCCTAGCCGCACTTGGCTATCGCACGATCCGGTTCACCAATACCGATGTCATGCAGAACGTCGAAGGCGTGCTGATCCGGCTTCGGGAAACCTTACAAGCCTTGTCCTTGCGGCGGGCGCCCCACCCCAACCCCTCCCCTGAAGGGGAGGGGCTAGAGAGATGACGATGCTCAAGATTGAAAACCTCCATGCCGAGATTGACGGCAAGCCGATCCTCAAGGGCCTGTCGCTAGAAGTGGGGGCGGGCGAGATCCATGCGATCATGGGGCCGAACGGCGCTGGCAAGTCGACGCTCGGCTATGTGCTGGGCGGGCGACCCGGCTATGAGGTGACGGCGGGGTCGGTGACGTTCGACGGGCAGGACCTGCTGGAGCTGGAGCCGCATGAGCGCGCGGCGGCGGGCATGTTCCTGGGGTTCCAGTATCCGGTCGAGATTCCGGGCGTGTCGAACGTGCAGTTCCTGCGCGAGAGCCTGAATGCGCAGCGTATCGCGCGCGATGAAAAGCCGCTGTCGGGCGCCGAATTCCTGAAGCTGGCGCGCGCGCAGGCCGATGGGCTGGGACTGGACCAGGAGATGCTGAAGCGCCCGGTCAATGTCGGCTTTTCGGGCGGCGAGAAGAAGCGCAACGAAATGGTGCAGATGGGCATCATCGACCCCAAGTTCGCGATCCTGGACGAGACGGACAGCGGGCTGGACATCGATGCGCTGCGCATCGTGGGCGACGGCATCAACCGGATCATGCGCAAGCCCGACAAGGCGGTGCTGCTGATCACCCACTATCAGCGGCTGCTCGATTATGTGAACCCGGACAAGGTGCACGTGCTGGCCGATGGCCGCATCGTCCGGTCGGGCGGCGCGGAGCTGGCGCTGGAGCTGGAGCGCGAGGGTTACGCCGGGGTGGCCGCATGACGGAAACGCTGGAACTCCCCTCGACGCGTGAGGAGGCGTGGCGCTGGGCCGACATTGCGGCGCTGAAGGCGGCGGCGGAAGCCCCGCGCGGCGCGGCCGAGGATGGCACGCGCCATTTCCTCGACCTGCCCGGTGCGCGGCTGCTGTTCGTTGACGGGGTGCTGGATGAGAGCGCGAGCGACCTGCACCGCGTGACGCTGGGGCCGGTCGATGCAGGGGATCACCCGCTCGGTCGCCATGCGCTGGGGCAGGGCTGGTTGCTCAGGCTGGACGAGGATGCGGTCGCCTGGCCGGTGCAGATCGTCCATGTCGCGACGGGTGCGGCCAATCACCTGCCGGCCGAGATCGTGCTGGGGCCGGATGCGGCGGCGCAGGTGGTGGAAACCTATGTCGGGCGCGGCTGACCAATCGGCTGACGCGCGTGCGGCTGAGCGCTGCGGCGCGGCTGATGCATGCGGTGCGGCTGGTGCAGGAAGAAGGCTTCGTCTCGCTGCGTACCGAGGCGGAGCTGGGCGAGGGGGCGAGCATCGTTGCCACGCATCTGGGCGGTGGTGATGCGGGATCGCGGATCGATGCCGGCATCGTGCTGGCGGGTGACGGCGGCTTTGCCGAGTTCGGCGGCGCGCTGCTGACCCGCGGCAGCCAGCGGCAGGAATGCGCGGTACGCGTGCGGCATGCCGCTCCCAATGGCCAGTCGCATCAGTTGTGGCGGGCGGTGGCGGCGGACACCAGCACGGCGAGCCTCGCCGCGGCGGTCGAGGTGGCGCGTCATGCGCAGAAGACCGATGGCGAGCAATCGCTCCGCGGCCTGCTCCTCCAGCGCACGGCGACGGTGAACCTGAAGCCGGAACTGGAGATCTTCGCCGACGACGTGAAGTGCGCGCATGGCGCCACCGTGGGCGAACTGGATGCGCGCGCGCTGTTCTACATGCAGAGCCGCGGCATCCCGAAGGCGCGGGCGCAGGCGCTGCTGACCCGGGCCTTTGTCGCGGATGCGCTGGAGCGGATCGGTAACGATGTGGTGCGTGCCGCGTTCGAGGCGGATGCCGATGCGTGGCTGGAGCGGGCGTTGTGAGCGTGGCGGACGTCGCCACCCTCGCTGGCGAGCAGCCGCTGGACACGCTGGCCGACTTCCCCGCCATCCCGGCGGGCTGGGCGTATCTGGATACCGCGGCGACGTCGCAAAAGCCGCAGGTCGTGGTGGACGCGATTACCCGCGCCTATGACACCACCTATGCGACCGTGCATCGCGGTGTGTATCAGCGTTCCGCCGACATGACGCTGGCCTATGAGGCGGCGCGGGAGCGGGTGGCGTCGTTCATCAACGCCGGGTCCGAGAACGAGATCGTCTTCACCCGCGGCGCGACCGAGGGGATCAACCTGGTCGCGCAGTGCTGGGCGGGGACGCAGTTGAAGGCGGGCGACCGCATCCTGCTGTCGATGCTGGAGCATCATTCCAACATCGTGCCGTGGCAGATGGTGGCGGAGCGCGTCGGCGCGGCGATCGACGTGGTGCCGCTGACCGAAGACCATCGCATCGACCTGGACGCGATGGCGGCGATGCTGACGCCGCAGCACAAGATCGTCGCGCTGGCGCATGTCTCGAACGTGCTGGGGTCGGTGCTGGATGCGAGGCGTGCCACCGAACTGGCGCACGGCGTGGGCGCGAAGATCCTGATCGACGGATGCCAGGCGGTGCCGCGGATCGCGGTCGACGTGGCCGCGATCGGGTGCGATTTCTACGTCTTCTCCGCGCACAAGCTGTACGGCCCGACCGGCATCGGCGTGTTGTGGGGCAAGCCCGATCTGCTGGATGCGATGCCGCCCTATCAGGGTGGCGGATCGATGATCGACCGGGTGACGTTTGCGCAGACCAGCTATGCACCGGCACCGGGCCGGTTCGAGGCCGGGACGCCGCACATCGTCGGTGCGCTGGGGCTGCATGCCGCGATCGACTATGTCGAAGGGCTGGGCCTCGAGCATATCCATGCGCATGAGACCGCGCTGGTGCGCGCGACGCGGGAGGCCCTGTCGGGGATCAACAGCGTGCGTGTGCTGGGGCCGGAGGATTCGGCCGGTATCGTCAGCTTCACGATTCAAGGGGTTCATCCCCACGATATCGGCACCATATTGGACGAGGGCCGGGTGGCGATCCGCGCCGGGCATCACTGCGCACAGCCGCTGATGGAGGCGCTGGGCGTGCCTGCCACTGCGCGGGCAAGCTTCGGCGTGTATAACGGGCCGCAGGATGTCGACGCGCTGGTCGCCGGCATTGCGCGCGTCACGAGGATATTCGGATGAGCTACGAAGTCGAACAGGTGGAAAGCGTGGCGCAGCCCCCCAAGGCGCGGGTCGGCGATGCGCCGCTTGCCGCCACACCGGAAGCGCCTGCGGAGCGGCGGCGCGATTATCTGGACGGGTTCCTGACGCAGAAGCCGGTGGGCGATGCGCCGCACGAGCCGGGCGGTGCGCTGTACGAGGGCGTGATCGACGCGCTGAAGGACATTTTCGATCCCGAGATTCCGGTCAACATCTATGACCTGGGGCTGATCTACGGCGTCGAGATCAGCGCGGACGGGCATGCCGTGGTGATGATGACGCTGACCACGCCGCACTGCCCGGTCGCCGAATCGATGCCGGGCGAGGTGGAGTTGCGGGTGTCGGCGGTGCCGGGGATCGCGACGGCGGACGTGAACCTGATCTGGGATCCGCCATGGGACCCGCAGAAGATGTCCGACGATGCCAAGCTGGAACTCGGAATGCTGTGATGGGCGCTCCCCCCGCATGTCGGGGGGAGGGGAGATGAAGAGATGACGACCGCCACCACCACGACCCTGCGCCCGCGCCCCGCGGCGTTGAACCTGACCACGTCCGCGCTGGCGCGGATCGCGGACCTGATGGCGCGCGCGCCCGATGGATCGGTCGGCGTGAAGCTGTCGACGCCGCGGCGCGGCTGCTCGGGCCTGGCCTATTCGGTGGACTATGTGACCGAAGCCAAGCCGTTCGACGAGCGGATCGATACGCCCGGCGGCACGCTGTTCGTCGATGGCGGGTCGATCCTGTATCTGATCGGATCGACGATGGACTGGGTGGAGGATGATTTCACCGCAGGCTTCGTCTTCCAGAACCCCAATGCCAAGGGCGCGTGCGGCTGCGGCGAGAGCTTTACCGTCTAGCTTACGGCGTTCGCCGCATCGCCCGGAAAGCGGCGTAGCGGTTCAGCAGGTCGTGGATGATCTGATCGCCGGTGTAGCCGGTGATGTCGTGCGGGGTGTCGCCGTCCGCGGTCTGCGCGATGGCACGGTAGTGGCGGCTTTCCCTCGCCAGTGCCTTGCGGCTTTCCGCCCAGGCGAAGCTGGGCGCGCGGAAACCGCGCAGGCGGACGCTGTAGCGGAAGGTCGCCTGCTCGCCGTGCGGTAGCAGCAGGTCGGTGCGGTCGTCATATTCGATCAGCTCGGGCGTCAAACCGCTATCCTTCAATTGCGCGATGACGGCCCCCAGGGCGGGGTGCACGGTGCTCCGCATGAACTGTTCGATACCGGCGCGGTCGTGGAAGCCGGTGATCGCCGCCAGCCTTTGCTGCCATGTCATGCCAGGCCCCTGCGCCGATGCGGTCCCGCCGGCCGACAGGTCCGACGCACCGGTGATGGCCTCGCTCTGGAGCGCGCGGAGCAGGCCGTAGCAGATGAAGATCATGATGACCGCGAAGGGCAGCGCGCTGACGATCGCGGCGGTCTGCAACGCCTCCAGCCCGCCCGCGACCAGCAGGACGGCGGCCACCGCGCCGCCCAGCACCGCCCAGAAGATGCGCTGCCACACCGGCGAATCCTCGCGTGCGCCCGAGGTGATGGTATCCACCACCAGCGCGCCGGAATCGGCGGAGGTGACGAAGAAGAACATGACGAGCAGTGTCGCCAGCCCCGATGCGATGGTGCCGAAGGGGAGTTGCTCCAGCATCACGAACAGCGCGACCGGCATTTGTTCGGATACGATATCGGCCAAGGGCACGGTGCCGGCCATGTCGAGCGCGATGGCGGTGTTGCCGAACACCGTCATCCATAGAAAGGTGAACGCCACCGGCACCAGCAACACGCCCGTCACAAACTCGCGGATCGTTCGTCCGCGTGAGATGCGGGCGATGAACATGCCGACGAACGGCGACCAGGCGATCCACCAGCCCCAATAGAACAACGTCCACTCGCCGAGCCATGGATTGGGGCGATAGGCATAGGTGCGCAGCGTGCGGCGCACCACCTCGCTGAGATAGGAGCCGACATTCTGGACGAATGCCTGAAGCAGAAAGACGGTCGACCCTGCCACCAGCACGAAGACGAGCAACAGCACGGCCAGCGCGATGTTGATCTCCGACAGGCGCTTGATGCCGCTGTCGAGGCTCGAGACCACCGATAGCGTGGCCGCGCCAGTGATGAGGGCGATGAGGGCGACCTGGACCAGCGTGGTGTTGGGGAGGCCGAACAGGTGGGTGAAGCCGGCGTTGACCTGTAGTACGCCGAGGCCGAGCGAGGTGGCGACGCCGAAGATCGTGCCGATGACGGCGAAGATGTCGATGGCATGGCCGATCGGGCCGTTGATGCGGGTGCCGAGCAGCGGGTGCAGCGTCGAGCGTACCGTCAGCGGCAGGTTACGCCTGAACGCGAAATAGGCCAGCGCGAGCCCGACGACGATGTAGATCGCCCAGGCGTGCAGGCCCCAGTGGAAGAAGGTGAGGACCATCGCCTCCTGCGCGGCGGCCAGGGTGCGGCCCTCGCCCAGCGGCGGCGTGGCATAATGCTGGATCGGTTCGGCCACGCCGAAGAAGATCAGGCCGATGCCCATGCCGGCGCTGAACAGCATCGCGAACCACGAAGGGTAGCTGTAGTCCGGCTCGCTGTCGTCCGGCCCGAGTTTCACGTTGCCGTAGCGACTGAACATCAGGAACAGCACGAAGATCAGGAAGCCGGCGACCGACGCGATGTAGAACCAGCCGAAATCATGCACGATCTCGGCCTGGATATGATCGAAGGCGGCCCCCATCGCGCGCGGGAACAGCGCGCCCATCAGGGCAAAGGCGATCGTCAGCCCGGCCGAGATGAAGAAGACCGGCGGGTTGGCGCGGATCCACGGCGCGGACGCCTTGTCGATATCGTCCCGCTCGGGAGGCGTGTCGGTGGCCATGTGCCTGTATAGACCAGCAAAGCGCGGCATGCGAGCGCGCGCTTCAATCGATTTGCACCGCTTCGTCAGCGGGTGGTCGCAACCACTGGCCCACCAGCCATGCCGCGGGCCATGCGAGCAGGGGATAGACCAGGAAGCTGTACCGGGGCATCGGCTGGAACATGGCGAACTGCAGCGCGAGCGCGGCCACATAGAGGGCAACCGGAATGAACATGCGTTGCCGACGCATGATGCCGACGATCAGGCCCGCCAGCCCCAGCATCGATACGGCACAGGCGATCAGCGAACGGGCGGTACGCATCCCTTCCCATCCGGTGAAGTAGAATTGCCAGGGCTGCGGCGCGAGAAACTCGACGAGATGGCGGAGGTAGAGCCGCAGCACCGCGCGTGGATGTTGCGCCATCCAATCCAGCGTCGTCCGTTGCAGGGCGAGAGCGTAGGCGCGCTCGCCATAGCGCCGCACCGCCGCCTGTGCCCGGTGGCTGGCGGCGGGGTGAACCTCGAACAGACGCGCGTTGAAGCGATCTTCCGGCGCCGTTCCGTCCACCGCCTGCGGGTAGTTCGCCATGGCAAGCTCGACACCCAGATTGCTGCGCGACGGCAGCGCCACGCCGATGGCGGCTTCGTTGCGCACCGCCCAGGCCAGCGACATCGCCGAAAATGCCACCAGGCCGATCGCCAGGACGATCATCGTGGAGCGCATCGCCAGGTGATGCCAGGCGGTCCATCCCCAGGCGACTGCCACGGCAAGCCCGACGGGCGGCGCGACAAAGGTCAGCAGCGCGCCGGTGAGAGCAATGGAAAGCAGGCCGATCATGGCGGGTGAGGCGCCCCGATGCACGGTCATCATCCAGCGGATATGGCAAGCGGCCAGCAACAGCGCCGTGCCCCCTTCCCAATAGCGGAAATCGATAACCTCCTGCGGCACGAAGATCGGCAGCAGGAACAGGATGGCCGCGCCGCCCCGCAGTCCGATCCTGTCCAGGCCGGCATGTCCGTAAGCGGACAACAGGATGAGATAGGCCAGGAAGACCTGCCCTATCGACCAGAGCGTCAGCACGGTGGCAGATGCGCGCGTGGCGACGCCCAGCCACCGCATCACCCATCCCGCAACGGCCGGGTTCAGCGGCATCAGGTGCGCGGTCGGACCCTGACCGGGGAAATAGGCATCCGCCAGCATACCGGTGCGGGCAAAGGCGATCGCGACGTCGCACGCCTCGGCCGCCGACAGCGCGACGAACGGCGCACCGTGGATGATCGTCAGCCACAGCAGGCGAAGGAACAGCCCGGCGGCGAGCAGGCCGACTATCATCCGGTCGAGACATGGATGCGGCGCCCTCATGCTCGCGCCTCGTACCGGCGGGACACTAAGATCGCGTAACGCCCCACGAAAAAGGCCCGCCCTCCGCTGATCGGAGGACGGGCCTTTCTTCATTTGGCCGAAGCCGCCGCGATCAGGCGGCGAGCTTGCGGAGCACGTACTGAAGGATGCCGCCGTTCAGGAAATATTCCAGCTCGTTGACGGTATCGATCCGGCAACGGGTCTGGAAGGTCTCGGTGGCGCCGTCCGCGCGGACCAGCGTCACCTCGACATCCTGGCGGGGGCGCAGGCCGGCGACGTTCTGGATGGTGAACGTCTCGGTGCCGTCCAGCTTCAGCGTCTGGCGGGTCACGCCTTCGGCGAACTGGAGCGGCAGTACGCCCATGCCGACGAGATTCGAGCGGTGGATACGCTCGAAGCTTTCCGCGATCACCGCGCGCACGCCGAGCAGGTTGGTGCCCTTGGCCGCCCAGTCGCGCGACGAGCCCGTGCCATATTCCTTGCCCGCGACGACGACGAGCGGCGTGCCGTCCGCCTTGTGACGCATCGCGGCGTCGTAGATCGGCATGACCTCGCCCTCATACTGGGTCATGCCGCCTTCGACGCCCGGCACCATCTCGTTCTTGATACGGATGTTGGCGAAGGTGCCGCGGACCATGACATGGTCGTTGCCGCGACGCGCGCCGTAGCTGTTGAAGTCCTTCTTCGAAACCTGGCGCTCCATCAGCCACTTGCCCGCCGGGCTGTCTGCCTTGATCGAGCCTGCGGGGCTGATGTGGTCGGTGGTGATCGAGTCGCCGAGGATGGCGAGCGGCTTGGCCTCGATGATGTCGGTCGTCGGCTTCGGCGTCATCTCCATGCCCTCGAAATAGGGCGGGTTGGCGACATAGGTCGAAGCGGCGGGCCAGCTATAGGTGTCCGAGCCCGTGACGTCGATCGCCGACCACCTGGCGTCGCCGGCATAGACGTTGCCGTAGCGCGAACGGAACATCTCGTCGTCGATGTTCGCATCCATCAGGGTGCGGACTTCCTCGTTCGAGGGCCAGATGTCCTTGAGATAGACGTCCTGGCCGTCCTTGCCCTGGCCGATCGGGGTGTCGCGCATGTCCTGCGTGACGGTGCCCTTCAGCGCGTAGGCGACGACGAGCGGCGGCGACGCGAGGAAGTTGGCGCGCACGTCCGGCGAGACGCGACCCTCGAAGTTGCGGTTGCCCGACAGGACCGAGGCGGCGACCAGATCATGGTCGTTGATCGCGGTCGAGATCGGACCCGGCAGCGGACCCGAATTGCCGATGCAGGTGGTGCAGCCATAGCCGACGAGATTGAAGCCGATCGCGTCGAGGTCGGCGGTAAGGCCGGCCTTGTTGAGATAGTCGGTCACGACCTGGCTGCCGGGGGCGAGCGAGGTCTTCACCCAGGGCTTGGGCTTCAGGCCGAGCGCGTTCGCCTTGCGCGCGACGAGGCCGGCGGCGACCAGCACCGACGGGTTCGAGGTGTTGGTGCAGCTGGTGATCGCGGCGATCACCACGTCACCGTCGCCGATGTCGTGGCCACGCTCGGCCACGTCGACGCGCTCCGGACGCTCCTTGTGGTAGATCTTGAACAGGTCGCCGTTGAAGACCTCGTCCACCTTGGTGAGCGCAACCTTGTCCTGCGGACGCTTCGGGCCGGCGAGCGACGGCACGACCGTCGACATGTCCAGCTCCAGCGTGTCGGTGAACACGGGGTCCGCCGCATCGTCATGACGCCAGAAGCCGTTCGCCTTGGCATAAGCCTCGACCAGCGCGATGTTCTCGTCCGAACGCGCGGTCAGGCGCATATAGTCGAGCGTCTTGTCGTCGACGGGGAAGAAGCCGCAGGTCGCGCCATATTCGGGCGCCATGTTGGCGATCGTCGCACGGTCGGCGAGCGTCATTGACGACAGGCCGGGGCCGTAGAACTCGACAAAGCGGCCGACCACGCCCTTGGCGCGCAGCATCTGGGTGATGGTCAGCACCAGGTCGGTGGCGGTGATGCCTTCCTGAAGCGCGCCGGTCAGCTTGAAGCCGACGACTTCGGGGATCAGCATCGACACCGGCTGGCCGAGCATCGCGGCCTCCGCCTCGATACCGCCGACGCCCCAGCCGAGCACGCCCAGGCCGTTGATCATCGTGGTGTGGCTGTCGGTGCCGACCAGCGTGTCCGGATAGGCGATCGCGGCGGTGCCGGTGGCGTTCTCGCCGGCTTCGGTCGAGGACCAGATCGCCTGACCGATATATTCCAGGTTCACCTGGTGGCAGATGCCCGTGCCCGGCGGGACCACCGAGAAGTTGTCCAGTGCCTTGGAGCCCCACTTCAGGAACTCGTAGCGCTCCATGTTGCGCTGATATTCCAGATCGACATTCTCTTCGAACGCCTGCGGCGTGCCGAACTCGTCCACCATGACCGAATGGTCGATGACGAGGTGGACGGGCACCTGCGGATTGATCTTGGCCGGGTTGCCGCCAAGCTTGGTGATCGCATCGCGCATCGCGGCGAGATCGACCACGCAAGGGACCCCGGTGAAGTCCTGCATCAGCACGCGGGCCGGGCGATACTGGATCTCGCGATCCGACCGCTGCGTCTTCTGCCAGTCGACGATCGCCTGGATATCCTCGCGCGTGACGGTCTTGCCGTCCTCGAAGCGCAGCAGGTTCTCCAGCAACACCTTCATCGAGAAGGGCAGGCGGCTGATGTCGCCGAGTTGGTCCGCCGCTTTGGCGAGGCTGTAATAGTCATAGGTCTTGCCCGCGACGTCGAGCGTCGAACGGGTCTTCAGGCTGTCCTGGCCGATGGCAGTCATGCGCGTCCCTTCAAGATAAGCCGGCGGCTCGGGGGACGCGGCGGAAGAAGGCCGCGCAAGCGCGCCGGATATGAAACCGGTTGCCGCAGGCCCTTAGCAATGCGTGGGGCCGGGGGGAAGGGCCGCAGGCGGGTAAGTGGAAGGAACCCGAAAAGGTGGGGAACAGGCCGCCCCCATCAACGGTTGGACCGCGCACTACGGGAGCATCGACGATGAGCAAGCCTTCGGCCATGCCCATGCTGATTCTCTCCGGTCTGGCCGGGGCGCTGGCAAGCGTCACCGCGGGGGTGCTGATCGGCGAGTATACGGTATCGGGCACCAATCCTTTAAGTGTGTCGGCATGGCATGCACCAGCACCCCCCGGTGCCGGGCGCGTTCCTGACGACGATGCCGATCCGTTCGGTTCGGCAAGCCAGGTCACCTCGTGACGAAACCGCGCGATCCGCAAACGGGGCCAGACCGGATCGTCGCCATCGGCCTGTTGACGCAGCGCGACCTGGATGTGCTGGGTTCGGGTTTTCGCCGGTCCTTCTCGGTGGAGGACGATCACGCCTTCGCCGATCTGCTGGAGGCGCTGGACGAGATCGAGGAGGTTTCCGTTACCCTGCCCCCCGATTGAGAGGGGCAGCCTTGCGTTCATGGCTTTCATGCCCCGTGATCCAACCCGCTCCGTTTCGGTGCGACCCTGTTCACCGGTCGTCCTGCGGGTTGGATAATTCCCGTCCTTGACGCTAGGGCGGAGCCAAGGCGGCCGGGGCGGCGCGCCGGGATGGGGATCATGACGCCCGAACGTTTCGACCTTTTGACCCGCCGGCATCGCGAATGCCTGCGCGGTGTCCGTGAACTAAAAGGCTCCAAGGAAATCGCGGCCGAGCTTGGCCTCGGCAAGTCTACGGTGGACGGCTATCTGACGGAGGCCGTGCGCCTGCTGGGTGCGCGCAATCGCCGGGATGCGGCGCTGATGCTGGCCGAGCATGAGGCGGCAGAAGCCAGGGAAGTCACTGAAAAAGAAGAAAATACTGACCCCGATAAAATCATGCATGATTCTGCGCGGCTGGTTTCGCCGGCCGATGCCGTGCCAATCCCATCGGCACCGGATGGGAGTACGGTCGGCGGGGCGGTGTCAGCAGGCCATGTTTCGGCACCGCCCCGTTTGAATTTGCCCATCCGGCGGCGTGGACAGCAACGCAATGACATGGGGCTGGTCGAACGACTGCTCTGGATACCCACCATCGCGGTCGGGCTGGCCATCGGCTTCGGCATGTTGGCGACCGGACTGGACGTGATGACGCGGGTGATCAACGCGGTGGCGGGCCATGCCGGTTAGCAACCGGTGGCGTGCGGCGATGCCGGCGCAGGGGATGGCATGATGAATAACGAGCATATGGCGGCGGTCGACGTCACGCAGCTTCTGTGGAAGCTGGAAGAGCAACTGGACGCGGCCTTCGCGACCAGCGGCGAACTGGCGGCGGCATTGCCGCGTGCCCGGATGGCGGCACGGCTTCCCGCGATTGCGGGGCAGCAGGCGTTCGAACTGGTCAGCCAGGCGATGATGGCGATCGGCGCCGCGCGCGGCCATACCGTGCAGGGGCACCGCGTTCTGGAAAAGGTCGGCCGCACGATCGGGTACGACGCCGATTATGGCGACACCCGTCCCAAGCCCGATTTCATGCCGAGCGCATCCATCAAGACCGCGGCCGATACCGGCCATCTGCGCGTCGCGGCCTGAAGCATGCGCGGCGTGCCCCGATCGACCCATGACCGGCGGGGCATGCCGTGACCCATATCTATGTCTTTCATGCTTTTCAGGCGCTGGTCTGCATCTATGCGCTGGTCGCTGGCGGAAAACCGGAACGGGCGGTGGCGGTGATGTTGCTGGTGGCGTCCTTTGCCACGCTGGCGTTGCCGTTCGATGCGCGCAGCTTCCATGCGCTGGAGGTGGTGGGCCTGATCATCGATCTGGGCCTGATGGGGGGATTGGTCGCGGTGGCGCTGGTCGCCAATCGCTTCTGGCCGTTGTGGCTGGCTGCGATCCACCTGCTCGCCATCGGCATACACGGGGTGAAGGCACTCGATGCCGGCCTGATGCCGTGGATGTACGCCGGGGCAGGAGGCAAGCTCGCCTATCCGATGCTCATCATCCTGGCGGCGGGCGTGATGCGGCATCGTACCCGCATCGTCCGCCAGGGCAGCGATCCCGACTGGTCCTGGCGTGTGGAGGGCGGACGATGACCCTGTGTCTCTATCGGTGGTCCGCCGAGGACCGCGACGCGTTCGAACGGTTCACGGCGACGCTGACCGATCTTCAGGCGCGCGTTCGGGCGGCATCCGGCCATGATACCGGCGTGCCGGTACCCCGGGGACCGCGCCGCCCGAGCCTGATGGAGCGTGCGCAGGCGCTGCGCAATCACCGGCGCCATCGCGCGGCCGTTGCCGGGGAGCTTGCGGAACTGTTCGCGGATCCGGCCTGGGACCTGTTGCTGGCGCTCTACATATCGGGCGGCCGGACGACGGCATCGGCGCTGGCAGCGGAGGCCGGAGTGGCCGACCGACTGGCGGGGCGCTGGATAGGCGCCTTGGCGGCGCGCGATCTGGTGCGATCGGACGGCGGTGATGTGGTGCTGACCGATCAGGGGCGGAGCTTCCTCACGCGCTACCTCGATTCGCTCTGAAGCCACGCAACCCGTCGCGTCGCCGTGGGTTGATGCAGGATAAGACGGGAGAGGAGCAGATGATGGCCGACACGAATGATGCTGGAAATACCGGCGGCGCGGGTGCGATCGGCGGCGATATGGCGTCGGGTATGCGCAACTTTTCGGACCAGATGAAGGGCGCGGGCGATGCGATGAAGGCGTCCGGGCAGAAGATGGCAGAAGGCGGCTCGACCATCGGGCTCAAGATGCTGGACCAGGCCGAATCGAAT
>NZ_CAMLAC010000069.1 GCF_946477935.1 uncultured Sphingomonas sp.
CCCGGCACCAGCCCCCCACCCTGCCAGATCAGCGCGGGTATCTTGTCACCCGCCACCGGCCGCGCCGCCGCCGCGATCGCCCGCGCCAGCCGGTCCCCGCGTCCCGCATGGCCGATGGCACCCGCCATCTCACGCACCTGCGTCACGCTTTCCTCCACGCTGTCGGGCACCGGATATTGCACCAGCCGGATCTTCATCCGCTTCAACGCCGCAATCGTGGAGGGCGCGACATGCGGCCCGCTCAGCACCAGATCGGGACGCAGCGCGACCACCTCCTCGGCAGTCCCCGACGTCGCATGGAAGCGCCGCGCTATATCCAGCGGGATGGAGGATGCACGCGCATCCTGCGAATAGTGACTGATCCCGGCGATCTCCGCAGGATCGGCGATGCGCATCAGGATCGCATCGATGCACGGATTGATCGACACGATGCGCAACTGCGGCGCCGGCGCGGCGGACACCACGCCCAGGCACGCTACCGCGCCGATCGCGCGCATCGGGATCAATATTCGACGCCCTTCTGCGCCTTGAATCCGGCATTGTAGGGATGCTTCACCTCGCCGAACTCCGTCACCAGATCGGCGATCTCCAGCAGCTCGGGTTTCGCGTGCCGCCCGGTGACGCAGATATGCTTGGTCAGCGGCCGGTCCTTCAGGAACGCGACGATCTCATTGACCGGCAGCGTTCCGTCACGCAGCACGATGTTCAGTTCGTCCAGGATCACGAAGTCGATATCCGGATCCAGGATCATCGCCTTGGATCGCTCCCACGCCGCGCGCGCCGCAGCGATGTCCTGCTCGCGGTCCTGCGTGTCCCAGGTAAAGCCCTCGCCCATCACCTCGAAGGTCGCCAGATCGGGATGCGCCTCGAAGAAGTTGCGCTCCCCCGTCTCCCACTTGCCCTTCACATATTGCAGGATGGCGACCTTCATGCCCCAGCCGATGCTGCGGATCGCCATGCCGAAGGCGGAGGACGACTTGCCCTTGCCGTTGCCGGTGTGGACGATCAGCAGGCCCCGCTCCAGCGTTCGCCTGGCCTGCATCTTCTCGCGCGCCGCCTGCATCCGCTTCATCTTGGCGTTGTGCCGGGCGAAATCTTCCGGGCTGTCGGTCATCGCTTGAACTCCTGCAGGGCGTCGGCCAGTCGCCGCACCGCCGTGTCGCATCCGGGCAGGCCGATCCGCAACCGGTCCGGCTGGTCGGCCAGCGGCCGCACCAGGATCGCCCGCTCCGCGAGATGCCGGAACAGCCGCGCGGCATCCGGCACCGCGACCAGCCGGAACAGTCCCGCCCGGCCTATCACCGTGATCCCCGCCGAGGCCAGCACCGCGTCCAGCGCCACTGCCGCATCGCCGATCCGCCGCACCTGCTCCACCTGCCACGCCTTGTCGGCATAGGCTTTGGTCCCGATCGTCACCGCCGGCCCGCTCACCGGCCAGTCCCCCAGCAGCGCGCGCAGGCGTTCCGCCAGCGCCGGCGCCGCGATGACGAAACCCAGCCTGACCCCCGGCAATCCATAGAATTTGCCGAACGACCGCAGCACCACCAGTCCGGGCTCGTGCATCGCCGCCAGTCCCGGCGCGGGATCGGCATAGGCTTCGTCCACCACCAGCATGCCCACCGCCAGCAGGTCGCGCGCGGCCACCGGGTCCAGCCGCCGGCCGTCCGGATTGGCCGGGCTCGCCAGGATCGTCAGGTCATGGCCGGCCTGTCCCAGCGCATCCCACCCGATCGGCACCGCCGCCGGCCACGCTGCCCGGTGCCCGCTATAGCCCGGCACCACCACCGCCGGCCGCTCCCCCGGCATCAGCAGCGCCAGCAGCCGCATCGCCAGGTCGGTTCCCGGCACCGCCACCACCGACCGCCCCGCCGGCACCCCGAACGCGCGCGCCGCCGCCGCCTCCAGCGCCGCCACTGCCCCACTCTCGGGCAACCGCTCCAGCCCCGCCTCCTCCACCGGATAGGCGCGCGGCGCGATCCCCGTCGACAGGTCGATCCAGTCCTCACCCCCGAAGACGGCACGCGCCTCCGCCACCCGCCCGCCATGCACGTAGAACGGAGCCAGATCGCACGCGCCGCCCATCACGTCAGTACGCCAACCGAACGCCCGCAAAGGCCGCCCGCCCCTGCTGCCCATAGTCGAGAACCGTCTGATAACGTTCGTCGAACAGGTTCTCGATCCGGCCATAGACCGCCAGATTGCCCGTCAGCGGCATCGATGCGCGCAGATCGACCAGCGTGTATCCATCCAGCCGGCGGGCGTTGGATGCATCGTTGAAGCTGTCGCCCACGCTCGTCACGGTCGCCCCCGTCTCCAGTCCGAACGCCCAGCGGTAATCGGCGTTCACCGTCACGCTATGGTCCGGCCGCCGCGCCAGCCGCCGGCCGAAGCCGGCCGTGCCCGCCGAACGATCTTCCGCATCCAGATAGGTATAGGCCGCGCTCAACCGCAACGCCTCGACCGGAACCAGCGCCAGCGTGAACTCCAGCCCCTGCGCCCGCGCCCGCGCGACATTGTCATAGGTGCCGAACGGCCGCCCTGCGCAGATACCGGTCAGCGGCGTCCTGCACGACACGAAGGTGATCAGGTCGCGCGAGATGCGGTGGAACCATGTCGCGCTCGCCTCGATCGCGCCGTCCAGCGCGCGCTGCGTAACGCCTGCATCCCAGCCCTTCGACCGTTCGGGATCGAGCAGCGCGTTGCCATACTCGCTTTGCAACTGGTACAGGGTCGGCGCCTTGAACCCTTCCGAATAGCTGCCCCGGAACAGCGTGTTGCCGCCATTGGGCGACCAGACGCCACTCGCCGACACCGTGGTCGCGCCGCCGAAGACATTATGATCGTCATGGCGCACACCGCCCGTCACGGTCAGCCCTGCGACGGGCGTCACCGCCAACTGGCCATAGACGCTGAACAGCCGCGCGCGCCCGCGCGTCTCCGGCCCGCCATAGCTGGTGGTGGTGAAGCGCGTCACCTCCCGCTCCGCGCCGAACGTGCCCTGCACCGCATCGGACAGGTCGAGCAGCCCCTGATATTCCACCCGCTCGTTGCGGCCATTGCCGCGAAACGTCTCGGTCGGCACGCCGTCCGGATCGATGTTGCGCCGCCGCGTCTGCGTATAGGCATAGCCCAGCCGGTTGCGCAGCCGCCCGTCGAACAGCGCCAGATTGGCACCGCCATAGCCGACGAACTGCTTCGACGTGCCATATTCGCGCGTGTCGCCAAATGTGAAGGCGGGTGCCGGAAAGCCGTCAATCTCCGTCCGGCCATCCGAATAGAAGCCGCGCAGATCCAGCGACAGGGCATCGGTCACGCTCACCGTCACGCTGCCGTTCGCGCCATAGTTGCGATATCCGTCCCGCTCGGTTCCGCGGGCGAAGGCGGACAGGCCGTCGCTGGTGAAATAACCGCCGCCGAGGCTTGCCGCGACCGGCCCGGCCTTGCCCGAGACGTTGGCGAACACCTGCCCCGTATCGCGCCAGCCGCCCTCGGCCCGCGCATTGACCGACAGCGCGTCCGTCGGCTGCCGCGTGATCAGGTTCACCACCCCGCCGATCGCCTGGCTGCCCCACAGCACCGACTGCGCGCCCCGCAGCACCTCGATCCGCGCGATATTGCCAACCAGCAACCCGCCGAAATTGAACCCGCCGCCCGGTGCCGACGGATCGTTCAGCTTGATTCCGTCGATCAGCGCCACCGTCTGGTCGGTCTCCGCGCCGCGGATGCTGACGCCCGTCTGCGTGCCAAGGCCGCCGTTGCGCGCGATCGTCACGCCCGGTGTCTGGCGCAGCAGGTCGGCCACCGCCACCGACTGGCGCCGCGTGATCTCGGCGGTGTCCAGCACGCTCACCGCCTGGCCCACCCGGTCGATCGGCTGCGCGGCACGGTTGGCGGTCACCACGATGCGGTTCTCGGCGTCCTGCACCTGCTCCAGCCCAGCACCCGACTGCGCACTCTGCGCCACGGCCGGCAACGCGGCGAGCAGCAGCGGCGTCGCCAGAAGATATCGAAATGTCGTCACGGTGTTCTTTCCCCCTTGCGTTCACAACAGGGGGCACGCGCCGGACAAGCCTCGCCGCAGCCACGCCCCCAAAAGACGTCGTCACGCGAGGATCATTCCTCGATCGCCCGGCACACCCCGTCCGCGCGAAGGACAGACCGCGACAGGCAGGTCTCCTGGCTCCCGGGTCAGCGCCGCGCCCGGCCTTCCCGGATCGACTCCAGTGGCATGGGATGGGTGAGGCTCGCCGGTCACAGTTGCGGGGGCAGCTCCGGATCACGCCCGCCTTGTCAGGCGTCGCTTCCGGATTCCCTTTTCATCCCGTCTCCGGGAACCTGTCACGCTTGCGCCCTTAGGCGGCGGCGGGCAAGGGGGCAAGATGGCGACGACGTTGTTCCTGGGGGGTGCCCGTTCGGGTAAGAGCCGACTGGCGCAGACCGCGGCGGAGCGGTTCGCCGCGCCGCTGATCTACTGCGCGACGGGTCAGGCGTTCGACGCCGAGATGGCGGCCCGCATCGCCCGGCACCGCGCCGACCGCGACGGACGCTGGATCACGATCGACTGCCCGGTCGATCTGCCCGGTGCGATCCGCAGTGCCGCGGGCGGCGCGATCCTGGTCGATTGCCTGACCCTGTGGCTGACCAACGTAATGCTGGGCGATCACGATGTCGCCGCCGCCCGCGCCGACCTGCTCGCCGCGATCGGCGCTGTCCGCGCGCCGCTGTTCCTGGTCTCCAACGAGGTGGGCCTGGGCCTTGTCCCAGAAACGCCCCTCGGCCGCGCTTTTCGTGACGAGGCGGGCCGGCTCAACCAGGCGGTGGCCGCCGTCGTGGATCGTACCTATTTCGTCGCCGCCGGCCTGGCACTCCGCCTCATGCCCCTCGATATTTGACGAAAGGGCACCTGCCCGCAAAAGAACCATCATGCCCACCGACAAACGCACCACCGGACGGCCCACGCGCGAACAGGCACAACAGATCAACGACCTCGTCCTGACCGGCGCGCGCGAAGCATTCTGCTGCCGCGGTATCGACGGCACCTCGATGGAGGAGATCGCCGCCGCGGTCGGGGTCAGCAAGCACACCATCTATCGCCGCTATCCCGGCAAGATGGCACTGCTCGATGCCGTGGTGAGCCGCGATCTGGATCGGCTGGCCGAGGCCTTTGTGGAGGGTGACGGCACCGAAGATCCCCTTGCCTCGCTGAAGCGTGCGTCGCGACATTTCTTCGGCTTCTGCCTCTCGCCCGACAATATCCGCTTCATGGCCTTCCTCACCTCGGAAGCTGCCTATTCGGAAGAAATACGCAGCCGTTTCGCGACCTGGAACCGGATCATTTCGGCACCGATGCTGGACCGCGTCCGCCGCGCCCAGGCCGCTGGCCTGTTGCGCGCGGCCGACCCGACCTGCCTGTACCACCTGCTCGAAGACCTGATCGACGGACCTACCCGGCGCCTGCAATTCGGCCTGCCTGACCCGTTCTGCGGCCTTTCGCCCGATGCATTCTTCGAAGAACGCTGGCAGGTGTTCCTGCGCGACGCCGCGATCTGAAGGAACGCCCGCCCGCACCGCCGCGTTCGCGCCCGCATGGCCGACGACTTCCTGATCTTCCGCCCCGACGATGTCGATCTTTCCCGCTCGCCGCTCCGCCGCGGGATCGCCGAGGCGACCTATGTGCTCGGCGCGTTCAACCCCGGCATGGCGCGACTGCCGAACGGCAACCTGCTGCTGATGGTCCGCATCGCCGAAGCGCTCGCCCAGCCGGTGGTCGATGGCCATGTCCGCGCCATCCGCTGCACGCCCGCCGGCTATGTCCTCGACCTTTATCCGCTTGCCAGCGTCGACATGACCGATCCCCGCCAGTTCGCGCTCAAGGGCCATGCCCACCGCATGCTGGCGCTCACCTCGCTGTCCTGGCTGCTTCCGATCGAACTCGATCCCTCGGGCGAGCGCATCGTCGCAGTCCATTACGACAAGGCGATCGAACCCGCCGCCGCCTATCAGGATTACGGGGTCGAGGATGCGCGGATCAGCCGCATCGGCGACCGCTGGTACATGACCACCTGCTCGGTCTCGGCCGAGCGGCACTGCACCACCCTCCACACCTCCGACAACGGCCTCGACTACCGGCTGGAGGGGATCGTGCTGGACCATCAGAACAAGGACATGATCCTGTTCGAAGGGCTGGTGGGCGACCGCTTCATGGCACTCACCCGGCCTTTGGGAGAGGTCTATTTCGCCTATCCCCAGGACAGCCCCTTTGTCGGCGGCCCCGCGATCAACTTCGCCGCCTCGCCCGACGCGCTCCACTGGAAGCCGCTGGAGGCGCCGGGCATCCGCGCGCGCAAGGGCTCCACCTCGGCGATGAAGATCGGCGGCGGTACCCAGCCGGTGCTGACCGATGACGGCTGGCTGACCATCTATCACGGTGTCGAACGGCGCGAGACGGTCGGCATCTATCGCAGCTTCTGGGCGCTGCTGGACCGGGACGATCCCACCCGCATCCTGCGGCTGGAGGACGGCGTGCCGCTGATCGAGGCATCGCCTGCGCTCACCGCCGACATCGCGCACCAGATGTACCTGCCCACGCCCGTCGTCTTTTCCACCGGACTGGCCGATGCCGGCGACCATTATCTCGTCGCCAGCGGCGAGGCCGATCTTGCCTGCCGCATGACCCGCATTCCAAAGGATCGTTTCCGATGAGCATATCGCCAACGGACACGCCATGGTGGCGATCCGCCGTCCTCTACCAGATCTATCCCCGCTCGTTTCAGGACAGCGACGGCGATGGCATCGGCGACCTCAACGGCATCACCGCGCGCCTCGACCATCTGGTCGATCTCGGCGTGGATGCGATCTGGATTTCGCCGATCTTTCCCTCGCCCATGGCCGATTTCGGCTATGACGTGGCGGAGTATTGCGGGATCGATCCGCGCTTCGGCACGCTTGCCGATTTCGATGCGTTGCTCGCCGCCGCCCATGCCCGCGGGCTAAAGGTGCTGCTGGATTTCGTGCCGAATCACAGTTCGGACCAGCATCCCTGGTTCCGCGAGAGCCGCGCCTCGCGCGACAACCCGAAACGCGACTGGTATCTGTGGCGCGATGCGGCACCGGATGGCGGCGTTCCCAACAACTGGATCAGCGACTTTGGCGGCCCCGCCTGGGAATGGGACGCGGGCACCGGCCAATATTACTACCACGCCTTTCTGAAGGAGCAGCCCGACCTCAACTGGCGCAATCCGGATGTGCGTACCGCGATGCTGGACGTGCTGCGCTTCTGGTTCGCCCGCGGCGTCGACGGCTTCCGCATCGACGTTCTGTGGCACATGGTCAAGCATGCCGACTTCCCGGATAACCCGCTGAACCCCGCCTGGCATGTCAGCATGGGGGAGATGCACCGCGTGCTGCAACTCCACTCCACTGACCAGCCCGAGGTGCACGCCATCGCCGGCGACATGCGCCGCATCGCGGACGACTACAGCACGCCCGGCGACGAGCGCGTGCTGATCGGCGAGATCTACCTGCCGCTCGAACGCCTCATGCATTATTACGGGCAGGACGAAAGCGGCGTCCACCTGCCCTTCAACTTCCAGTTGATCGACGCCCGCTGGGACGCGCGGACGCTGGCGCAGATGATCGCCGACTATGAAGCCGCGCTGCCCCCCGGCGGCTGGCCCAACTGGGTGCTGGGCAATCACGATCGCCCGCGCAGCGCCACGAAGCGCGGTGCCGCCCAGGCCCGCGTCGCCGCGATGCTGCTCCTCACCCTGCGTGGCACACCCACCCTCTATTATGGCGACGAACTGGGGCTGGAGGATGCGGTCATCCCACCCGACCGGGTGCAGGATCCGCGCGAACTGCGCGAACCCGGCCTCGGCCTCGGCCGCGATCCGGTGCGCGCACCGATGCCATGGGATGCGGGCGTCCATGCCGGCTTCTCCACCGCCGAGCCGTGGCTGCCGCTCGGCCAGGACTGGCAGACCCGCAACGTCGCCGCCGAACGGGCCGACCCGGCCTCGATGCTCTCGCTGCACAAGGCACTGCTCGCCCTGCGCCGCCGCCACCCCGCGCTGAGTGTCGGCAGCTTTCGCCTGATCGAGGCGCAGGGCGACGTCCTCGCCTATGAACGCATCTCCGGCGACGATCGCATCGTCGTCGCGCTCAACCTCGGCAACACGCCACAGCCCGTCGTCCTGCCGCCGGGTCCGTGGCACCTGCTGCTGTCCACCACGCCCGATCCCTTCACCGATACCCTCGCCCCCGATCAGGGCGTCATCCTCCAGCCAGAACGGTAACGCCCCTTTCATGAAGATCGCGATGATCGCCCCGATCGCCTGGCGCACCCCGCCGCGCGCCTATGGACCCTGGGAACTCGTCACCAGCCTGCTGACCGAGGCGCTCGTCGCGCGCGGGCTAGACGTCACCCTCTTCGCCACGCAGGACAGCATCACCGCCGCCACCCTCGCCGGCCCCGTCCCCGCCGCCTACTCCGAAGATCCGTCGATCGACGCCAAGGTTTGGGAGATGCGCCATCTCTCCACCGTCTTCGCCCGCGCCGCCGAGTTCGACCTGATCCACAATCAGGCCGACTTCCCCGCCCACGCCTTTGCGCCGCTGGTCTCCACACCGATGGTCACCACCATCCACGGCTTCTCGTCCGATCGCATCCTGCCGATGTACGAACCCTATCAGGACCGCGTGCATTATGTCGCGATCTCGAACGCAGACCGCCACCCGGCCCTGCGCTACGCCGCAACCATCCATCACGGCATCCCCGTCGACGACTTCCCCTTCGACGCTACCGGCAGCGAGGACCTGCTCTTCTTCGGCCGCATGCACCCCGATAAGGGCGCCAGAGAGGCGATCGACGCCGCCCGCGCCACCGGCCGCCGCCTCCACATGGCCGGCATCGTCCAGGACCAGGGCTATTGGGAACGCGATGTCGAACCCCATGTCGATGGCACCGATGTGATCTACCACGGCCCGCTCGGTGGCGAGGCCCGCACCCGCGCGCTCGGCAGCGCCAAGGCGCTGCTCCACCTCATCAACTTCGACGAGCCTTTCGGCCTCTCGGTGGTCGAGGCGATGGCCTGCGGCACCCCCGTCATCGCGATCGACCGCGGATCGATGCCAGAGCTGATCGAAGACGGCGTCAACGGCTTCCTGGTAAAAGACGTGGAGGAAGCGGTAAGGGCGATCGACCGCCTCGACACCATAGACCGCGCCGCCTGCCGCCGCACGGCGGTTGAGCGCTTCTCGATCGACCGCATGGCCGACGCCTATATCGCGCTCTACCGGGACATTTTGGATACATGATGCCCTCTCCCCCTTGGGGAGAGGGAGGGGCCCACTGCCCTGGCAGTGGGAGGGTGAGGGGCAGCCAAGCAGCGCAGCCTCTATAGTATCGAGCCTTTAACCTGATCCGTTCGTGCTGAGCGAAGTCGAAGCACAGCCGTACGCGCATGGCCTTCGACTTCGCTCAGGCCGAACGGATGTTGCGTCAGGTTTTGCGCACGATGCTCTAAGATCCCAAAACCGCCCGCTCCATCCGCCTGAGCATCGCGGTAAACCCCGCGAGTTCCTCCTCGGAAAACCCGGCAAACAGCCGCGCCTCCAGCTCCAGCGCCTTGGGCGCCACCTGCGCGTACAATTCTTCCCCCGCCCCGGTCAGCATCAACAGATGCGACCGCCGATCCCCGTCATGCGGCACCCGCGCCACCAGCCCGCGATCGGCCAGCGCGATCGCGGCGCGGCTGACCGTCACCTTGTCCATCCGGCTCCGCTCGCAAATCGCGGACTGCGCGATCCGTCCTTCCTCCGCCACGATCGCGACCAGCCGCCATTCGGAAATGCTCAACCCGAACAACTGCTCATAGGCGCTGGCGATATGCCCGCTCACCAGATTGGACGCGATCGACAGCCGATAGGGCAGGAAGTCGTCCAGCCGAAGCACCGCCGCACCGCTGTCTTCCGATCGTAACATTTGACACCATCCCTTCGCTGCGGCACATTGGTAACCAACGATACCAGATCAGGAGTTGGATGCCATGTCCGTCGAAACGAACCCGCTGGGGCTGGACGGCTTTGCCTTTTGCGAGTTCACCTCGCCCGAGCCGGACGCGCTAGCCCGCCAGTTCGAGATGATGGGCTTCGTCGCGGCGCATCGCCATCCGACCAAGGCGATCACCCGCTACGTTCAGGGTCGCATCAACCTGCTGCTCAATGCCGAGGAAACCGGCCAGGCCGCCGATTTCCGCGCCGAACACGGCCCCTCCGCCAGCGGCATGGGCTTTCGCGTCGCCGACCCGGCCGCCGCGCACGCCCATGCGCTCCAGCACGGCGCCGTCGCGGTCGATCCATCGGTCGGTGCATTCGGTGAGGACAGCTTCACGATCGAGGGTATCGGCGGCTCCTATCTCTACCTCGTCGCCGCCGGCGAGGACCTGTTTGCCGACTGGACCGAAGTCCCCGGCTGGCAGCAGGCGGCCGAGGAGAACAGCGTCGGCCTCGACCTGCTCGATCACCTCACCCACAATGTCCGCCGCGGAGAGATGCGCACTTGGTCCAGCTTCTACGGCCGCATCTTCGGCTTCGAGGAGCAGAAATATTTCGACATCAAGGGGAAGGCGACCGGCCTGTTCAGCCAGGCGATGATCGCCCCCGACCAGGCGATCCGCATCCCGCTGAACGAAAGCCAGGACGAGAACAGCCAGATCGAGGAATTCATCCGCCAATATCAGGGCGAGGGTATCCAGCACCTCGCGCTGACCACCGACAATATCTACGAAACCGTGGAAAAGCTGCGCGAACGCGGCGTGCGTCTGCAGGACACGATCGAAACCTATTTCGAACTGGTCGACAAGCGCGTCCCCGGTCACGGCGAGGATCTGGAGCGCCTGCGCCGGAACCGCATCCTGATCGACGGCTCGGTGGAACGCGGCGAGGGACTGCTGCTCCAGATCTTTACCGAGAACATGGTCGGCCCGATCTTCTTCGAGATCATCCAGCGCAAGGGCAATGAAGGCTTCGGCAACGGCAACTTTCAGGCGCTGTTCGAATCGATCGAACTGGATCAGATTCGGCGCGGGGTCATCACGGTCGACGCCTGAGCATCGGCCGGATGCCGAGCGCAGGCGAGGCCCGCGCCCGGCCAGCGCGACAAAGCCGCCGCACAGGGCGCGGCTTTGCCGCGTCTGACGCAGCGGCGTGGTGATGGAGAGAGAACGGATGAACGACCCCAGCTACACCCCCGGCTTCGGCAACCACGTCTCGACCGAGGCAGTCCCCGGCGCGCTTCCCATCGGCCGCAACGCGCCGCAACGCCCCGCCTTCGGCCTCTACGCCGAGCAACTGTCGGGCACCGCCTTCACCGCGCCGCGCCACGAAAACCGCCGCTCCTGGCTCTACCGCATGCGCCCCACTGCGGAGCATCCGCCGTACAGCCGCTACGACGGCGCCCCCCGCTTCGCTCCCGGCACCGTCTCCGGCCCCCTTCCTCCCAACCGCCTCCGCTGGGACCCCATTGCCGCTCCTGGCCACGGCACCGACTGGCTCGACAGCATGACGACCATGCTCGCCAACCGCGATCCCGCCGATCTGGATGGGGTGGCGATCCATCTCTACGCCGCCAACGCCGACATGCAGGACCGCGTCTTCACCGACGCGGACGGCGAACTGCTCTTCGTCCCCCAGTCCGGCCGCCTGGCGATCTTCACCGAACTCGGTCGCCTCGACCTCTCCCCCGGCCAGATCGCCCTCATCCCCCGCGGCGTCCGCTTCCGCGTGTCCCTCCCCGATGGCAAAGCCCACGGCTATGTCTGCGAAAATCACGGCGCGCTGTTCCGCCTGCCTGATCTCGGCCCGATCGGCGCCAACGGCCTCGCCAACCCGCGCGATTTCGAGACGCCGGGGGCGTGGTTCGAGGATCGCGATACGTCTACCCAGGTCGTCCAGAAATATCTCGGCAGCCTGTGGACGACCGAACTTGACCACAGCCCACTCGACGTCGTCGCATGGCATGGCAACCTCGCACCCTGGCGCTACGACCTGTCGCGCTTCAACACGATCGGCACGGTCAGCTTCGACCATCCCGATCCGTCCATCTTCACGGTGCTGACCTCGCCATCGGACGTGCCCGGCCGCGCCAATGCCGATTTCGTCCTGTTCCCGCCGCGCTGGATGGTGGCGGAGGACACGTTCCGCCCCCCCTGGTTCCACCGCAACGTCATGTCGGAAGCGATGGGCCTCATTACCGGCGCCTATGATGCCAAGGCGGAAGGATTCCAGCCCGGCGGCCTGTCGCTCCACAACCTGATGGCCGGCCACGGCCCCGATCTCGCCAGTTGGCAGGGCGCATCGCAGGCGGAATTGAAACCGCACAAGATCGACGGCACGATGGCGTTCATGCTGGAAAGCTGCTGGCCCTATCGCCCCACCCGTTTTGCGCAGGATCATGCGCAACTCGATTACGACGCGGTGTGGAAAGACTTTCCCAAGGCCCGACTGCCGTGAAGCTGCGCCTGCACGGCTATTGGCGCTCCAGCGCCGCCTACCGTGTCCGCCTCGCGCTCGGGTTGAAGGGGCTCGCCTATGAACAGGTGCCGCACGATCTGCGCACGGGGGCGCAGGCGACCTCCGACTACCGCACGCTGAACCCGCAAGCCCTGCTTCCCACGCTGGAGGCGGACGATCTGGTCCTGACGCAAAGCCCCGCCATCCTCGAATGGCTGGATGAGCGCTTTCCCGATCCACCGCTGCTGCCGGCCGATCCCGATGCCCGTGCGGTCGTCCGCGCCATGGCGGCAATCGTCGCCTGCGACATCCATCCGGTGAACAATCTGCGCATCCTCTCGGCACTGCGCCGCGACTTTGATGCACAGGACGTTGCGGTATCGCGCTGGATACGCCGCTGGATCACCCAAGGGTTCGAAGCGCTGGAGATGATGATCGCCCGCCGCGGCAGCGGCTTTGCCTATGGCGATACGCCAACCGTCGCAGACTGCCACCTGCTCCCCCAGGTCTATAACGCGCTGCGCTTCGACCTCGACATGGCGCCGTTCCCGCACATCGCCGCCGCTGCCGCAAAGCTCGACGGCCGCGTGCCGCAAGCCCATCCTGACGCGCAGCCCGACGCTCCATGAACGAAGGCTCCGACGCCCAGACGCGCCTGACCGCCACCCCCGCCGGTGTACGCCTCGGACCACTGGAGGCGATCGCGGACGGCACCGCGCGCAACTTCGTCCTCCAGATGCGCGCCGGCCGCTTCCACGGCTTCATCGTCCGCCGCGGCGACACCGTGCACGGCTATGCCGATCGCTGCCCGCACATGGGCCTGCCGCTTGCCCAGGCGCTCGACGCCTATCTGACGCCGGACGGCACGCATATCGCCTGCTCCTGGCATGGTGCTGTCTTCGCGGTAGAGAACGGTCTTTGCCTCGGTGGTCCCTGCGCAGGCCAACGGCTGACGCCGTGGCCCGTCACCGTCACAGATGGTCAGATCGTCACCGCCGCCGCCGATCAGGATTGATCGCATGGCAACGTTCGTGCAGCTTAAGGCGTTGATATCGCAACCCGATATGAAAGGACGCCGTGAGCATGCTCTCCATCCTCCTTTTCGCCGCCGCCGCTGGTCAGGTCACCGCCCAGCCCCCTGAATATGGCATCGACGCCCCCACTCCCAATATGTGGCAGGGCATTCAATATTATCCGACGCTCTACACGCAAGGAGACGACCGGGCATTCCGTCGGCGCATGCTGGCCTTCCGCGCGGAAGCGCTGGAGCAACAGGCACGCGACGGCGGCACGCTGACGCCCGAACACCGCGCCGCCTTGCAGGCCAAGCTGGACCGCATCCACTTCCGCTACGCCGAACGCCGTCGCCGGGCGGACATATTGGCGGTCGATAGCAATGGCCGTGCCGTCTATTCGGCCGCGACGCGCCCCGTGTTCGTGCAACCGCCGGGACTGCGCCTTACCCGCGTGGCGAACTGACAATCGTCAGCGCGCCGCCATCGGCCGTTCGTCCCGCCGCAGCGTCAGCACCTCGACGCCGTCCTGTGTGACGGCCACGGTATGCTCGAACTGCGCGGACAGCTTGCCGTCGCCGGTCACCACCGTCCAGCCATCGTTCATGGTCGCCACCTTGCGCGTGCCCTGGTTGATCATCGGCTCGACGGTAAAGGTCATCCCCTCGCGCAGCGGCGCGCCGGTGCCCGGCCGACCGAAGTTCAAGACGTCCGGCGCCTCGTGCATCTCGCGACCGATGCCGTGGCCGCAGAAGTCGCGCACCACCGAATACCCGTTCTTCTTGGCATGTCGCTCGATCGCGAAGCCGATATCGCCGACATGCCCACCGGGTCGCACCTGGGCGATGCCCTTCCACATCGCCTCCTGCGCGACGCGTACCAACCGCTTTGCGGCCGGCGACACCTCGCCGACCATGTAGGTCTTGCTGGAATCGGCTATGAAGCCGTTCTTCTCCAAAGTGATGTCCAGGTTGATGATGTCACCGTCCCGGATGATCATGTTCGCGTCCGGCACCCCGTGACACACCACCTGGTTGATCGAACAGTTCAGCACATAGGCAAAGCCGTACTGCCCCTTGCTCGCCGGCCGCGCCGCCAGATCATGGGTGATGAAGCGATCCACCATGTCGTTCACCGCCAGCGTCGACATGCCCGCCAGCGTCTGCCCATCCAGCATCTCGAACACCGACGCCAGCAAGCGCCCGGACTGGCGCATCAACGCCATCTCCTCACGCGTCTTCACCATCTCAGGCAGCCACCGCCCGCGCGCGCCCCACTTGCGCCGCCTCAACCTGCATCTTCATGATATCATTGAACGAAAGTGTAGGGTTGCACTCGGCCATCATCCCCACCTTCATCCAGAACTCCGCCTGCGCATTGATCGACCGGCACATCACCGCACTCGCCCTGCGCACCTCTTCATGCAGATCATCATCGATCTTCACGATACCCATGCCCAATCGCTCCTTTATACGAAGCATATATGTTTCGTATATTCACAGTCAATCGGCATCTGTATCGAACATCTCGCCTCGACCGCGAAGAATGCGCCTCAGATGTGGTCATGGCTGCTCAACCGAGCCCATCTAGGTGCCGCCCGCCAATGGCTGTGCGCTCCGCCTGCCAGACGTGAACGCGGATACGGCCGATTGTACCTGTTGATAACCCGATCGGCGTGAGTCAGACCGTCAATTCCGCTTGCGCGACCGCCTGCAATCGCTCCACCAATTGCGGCTCCAGTCCCAGATCGCGACCAGCGCGCTCGTCGCGACCCAGGGTACGGACATCGACACCGGTCACCCGACCGAAGATCGTCAGCGCTTCCAGATAATAGCCGGCCGCGCTCGCATGATACTGGTCCCACGTCCACAGATCGACCTGCCCGAAGGCGATACCGTCATAGGGATTGGGATCGGCGATCCGTTCGCGCATCGCCCGCGTCCACGCCTGCCCCACTGGAATCGCGCCGGCAATGTCGGAACTGGCGCGCACCGCCAATGCATTACCCGTCGCCAGCGTCTCGGCCATCGCAGCATAGCCCTGCCCCCGCCACGGGCTCGCAAGGCGATAGGTCAGGTCGGCGCGGCTCCATGTCGTCACCAGTTCGACCCGCACCTTGTGGTTTGCCCGCCGCACCATCGCGGCCAGTTGCGCTGCCGCCCCGGCATGGCGCATCGGATCGCCGGGCTTGGCCGGATCCAGCGTGCTGTATCCTTGCAGGATCACCACATCCCAACGCCGGTCGATCTGGCGCTTCTTGTGTTCGAAATGATAGGCCAGGTCCTTGCCCGGCGCCGTTTCCAGGCTGACCTTCCAGTCCAGCTTCGCCTGCTCGGCAAAGGTCTTGAACAGCGCCGGCACGCCGCCGATCCCCTCGCGGTTCAGGTCGGTCACTGCATCGGGACGGTAGCGCATGACCGGTGAGTTCGCGCCGAAAGTGAAGCTGTTGCCGACAAACAGGATCGTCTCGGCCGCAGCCGGCGAGGCAACCAGCGAACACAGCGCCGCAACGATGATACCGATCTTCATGGCGCTTCCCACCCCTTGTCCGTTCGCGCGCCGCTCCTAGCCGCCCCCCACGCCTTGCACCAGCATCGTCGATACCCTATACCCCTATACGCTATGGCTCACGTTACCACCAACAAGGACAAGATCGTCGCGCGCGTCCGCCGCATTGCCGGGCAGGTCGCCGCCGTCGAGCGCTCCGTGCTCACCGACGCGGAATGCGCGGATACCCTGCACCTCGTTGCCGCCGTGCGTGGTGCGGTGGCGGGGCTGATGGACGAGCTGGTGGAGGATCACCTCCATGC
>NZ_CAMLAC010000070.1 GCF_946477935.1 uncultured Sphingomonas sp.
GAAGGCGGGCTCCTCGAAGCGGAAATAGATCAGACCGCTATTCACGCCGCGCTGGGCCGCCTCGACCTTGCCGTGCGCGGTCAGCGGATCGTCGTCGGCGCCCAGCACATAGCAGTCGCGCGGGTGGAACGGAATCAGCAGCGGCGCGCGCGGGGTCAGCCATACCCGCATCTGCAGCCGGTGGAGATCGGCCTCCGACGTGCGCAGCGCGATGACGTGCCGGCCAACGACGCTGTCCGCCTCCAGCCGCAGCACCTCATGCTGTTCAGGCGCAAGCTTGCGGACCTTGAACCCGCCATCGGGGGTGTAGGCGGCGCGCAGGGCCAGCCCGCCCTTTTTCGGCCGGCGGATGATCAGCCACACCGAGTCCGCGCCCTGGCAGATGTCCACGCTCAGATCGCCGAGATCAAACCGGCCGAGCCGCTTCATCGCGCTGCCCAGCAGTTCTTCGCGCAGGCCAAGCACATAGGCACTGACGCCCGGAATATCCTCAGGGGGTTTGACGATGTTCAGTACCGTTGATGACATAGATCCCTTCCTCCGGAACGAAAGCCACTAACGCATGTTGTTATAAGCCATTGATTTGGCTGCACTATCTGCCACAACTCGATAGCAATGCGTTGGTTCATGCGATGCGGCGAACGGTGGCGGCATGGCAGAAGGCTGGAATCGATGAACAGTTGGACCGAGGATGATGGTGCGCGGCCCCGCGTCGCCCTGGTGCTGGGTGGGGGCAATGCGCTGGGCGCGTATCAGGCGGGCGTGTTCGAGGCGTTGCAAGCGGCGGGTGTCGTACCGGAATGGATCGCGGGCACCTCGATCGGTGCGGTCAACGGGGCGCTGATCTGCGGCAATGCCCCCGAGGCGCGGCTGGGCCGGTTGCGCGAGTTCTGGCGGCCCGCTGAGGGCGGCGGATTGCCGGTCGGACCGGGTGAGACGGCACGGCGGACCGCCAGTGTGGCGGAGGCCCTGTTGTGGGGACGCGGCGACGTGTTCGCGCCGCGTGGCCCCGGCACATGGCCGATGGGCACGCAGGCGTTGTACGACTCCTCGCCATTGGGGCGGAGCATCGCCCGGCTGGTCGATATCGATCGGCTGAACGACGGGACGATGCGCTACGCCGCGCTGGCGGTCGATCTGGAGACGGGTGCGGAGCGGATATTCGACACGCGCGACCGACGCGTGATGGTGGATCATGTGCGGGCAAGTGGTGCCCTGTTGCCGCTGTTTCCGCCGGTAACCGTCGATGGGCGCGACCTGGTCGATGGTGGAACTGCGGCGAACCTGCCGGTCGACCTGGTACTGGCGGAGCCGGGGGAAGGCGATCTGCTGTGCATCGCGGTCGACCTGTTGCCGCTGGAGGGTGGTGCGGCGCGGACGCTGGGCGATTCGCTGCAGCGGATGCAGGACCTGGCCTTTGCCTGTCAGGCGCGGCGGGCAATCGCGGGGTGGCAGCGCGAGTATGCATTACGGACTCGGATACCCGGCGAGACGCCGCGCGCCGTGACGTTGATCCACATGGCCTATGGCGGCGAGGAGCGGGAAGTGTCGGGCAAGGCGCTGGACTTTTCGGCGCGCTCGATCGGCGAGCGGTGGCAGCGCGGCGCGCGCGACATGCGGCATGTCATCGCGCAATTGGATGCGGGCGAGATTGCGACAGGGTTGCCGGGGCTGAGCGTTTACCGGTTTCAGGATGGGGATCGGCGGGAGGGCTGAGCGTGATCGTCAGGTGACGATCGGGTAGCGACCGCGCAGATCGTCGAGCGTGCGTTCGACCGCGGCGTTCTCGCCAGCGGTGCCGGCGGGGGCGAGGGACCAGTTGCAGTGGGGGTGCGTCTCAGCGCTGTACACCCGCACGTCGCCCAGCACGATCCGCCAGCGGCGGCGGGTGCCGCCCACCTGTTTTACGAGTGTTGCGAGAAGGATATCGATAAGGTCGTCGCGGGTCATGATTGCGCGCGTTAGCGGCATCGACGGCATCAGGGAAGCGGGCGCGCCGATCGCCGGGCGGCACGCGAAAAATCTTCATGTTCCATCCTTGTTCCCGAGGAACAAAGAGCGTACATAGCGGTCAGCAATTGAACGTAGAAACAGCATGCTCTAGCGAAGGGAGCTTCTGATGGCCGCCAATCTGAAAGTGATCGATACCGGCATGGCAACCCTCAATGCAGACCGCCAAAAGGCGCTAGACGCCGCGCTGGCACAGATCGACCGCGCCTTCGGCAAGGGCTCCGCGATGAAGCTGGGCCAGAAGGAAGCGATGCAGGTCGAGGCGATCTCTACGGGCTCGCTGGGGCTCGACATCGCGCTCGGCGTCGGCGGCTTGCCGCGCGGCCGCGTGATCGAGGTCTATGGCCCTGAATCGTCGGGCAAGACAACGCTGGCGCTCCATGTCATCGCAGAGGCGCAGAAGAATGGCGGCACCGCCGCGTTCGTCGATGCCGAGCATGCGCTGGACCCGGTCTATGCCAAGAAGCTGGGCGTCAACATCGACGAGCTGATCGTGTCGCAGCCCGATACCGGCGAGCAGGCGCTGGAGATCACCGACACGCTGGTGCGCTCCAACGCGATCGACGTGCTGGTGGTCGACTCGGTGGCGGCACTCGTCCCGCGCGCGGAAATCGAGGGCGAGATGGGCGACAGCCATGTCGGCCTTCAGGCCCGCCTGATGTCGCAGTCCCTGCGCAAGCTGACCGGCTCGATCAGCCGTTCGCGGTGCATGGTGATCTTCATCAACCAGCTTCGCATGAAGATCGGCGTGATGTACGGCAACCCGGAGACGACGACGGGCGGCAACGCGCTGAAATTCTATGCGTCCGTGCGTCTCGACATCCGCCGCACCGGCGCGATCAAGGACCGCGAGGAAGTGACCGGCAACGCGACCCGCGTAAAGGTGGTCAAGAACAAGGTCGCACCGCCGTTCAAGCAGGTCGAGTTCGACATCATGTATGGCGAGGGCATCTCCAAGATCGGCGAGATCCTCGATCTGGGCGTGAAGGCCGGGCTGGTCGAGAAGTCGGGTAGCTGGTTCTCCTACGACTCGGTCCGGATCGGGCAGGGACGTGAGAACGCCAAGACGTACCTGCGCGAAAACCCGGAAATGGCGGATCGCCTGGAACGCGCCATCCGTCAGCGTACCGACAAGGTGGCCGAGGAGATGATGACCGGTCCGGATGCCGAGGACGACGCCTGAGGCATCCGTTGCCTCGCGCCCTTTTTGCGAGGGGGCGCGGGACCCGGCATGTCCCTCTGCATCACGCCGAATCCGATACAAGAAGGGCCTGCCGATCCGGCGGGCCCTTCGTCGTTTGTGGGACGGGGCATGTTGCAGCCCCGATGGCCGAACAGGAAAATCACGCATGACCGGACGCTCCGAATGGCAGACCCGTGTCGGGCAGGTGTGGGCGCAGGAATGGCGCCGCACCGATCGCGCATTGGGGGGCGTTGCCGAGCGCCTGAATGCGGCGATCGAAGCGTGCGCGCCACGAAGCGGCCATGCCGTCGATGTCGGCTGCGGCGCCGGAAGCACGACGCTTGCCCTGGCCGCGATGCGTCCGGACCTGCGTGTCACCGGGCTCGACCTTTCGCCCGATCTGCTCGGCGCGGCACGCATGCGTGGCGAGGGGCACGGCAATGTCGCTTTCGCGCAAGGGGATGCGCTCGCGATCCTGCCGGCGTTGGAACCGCTCGACATGATCGTATCACGCCACGGCGTGATGTTCTTCGACGATCCTCTTGCCGCCTTTGCGCGGATGCGTGCGGCGATGCGTCCGGGCGCGGCGCTGGTCTTTTCGTGCTTTCGGGCGCGGGCGGAGAATGACTGGGCGGTGGCGCTCGATGCCGCGGTTGGCGCTGCGTCGTCGGTGTCGCCCGACTATACGCCCGGTCCGTTCGGCCTGGCCGATCATGGCTTCACCCGTGATCTGCTTGGCCGGGCCGGATGGACGAATATCCGGGCGGCGCCGCATGACGTTGCCTACCGCGTCGGTGGGGGAGGCGATCCGGTCGAGGATGCGCTCGGCTTCTTCGCCCGGATCGGGCCGGCAGCGACGCCGCTTGCCAATGCGGACCCGGGGGAGCGTTCTGCCCTGGAGACGCGTTTGCGCTCCCTGCTCGGTTCGCGCGTGGTGGACGGGGCGATCGATTTTACCGCGGCCATCTGGATCTGGACCGCGACAGCAGGGGAGGCCGCATGATCGTCGTCCATCATCTGGAGAACAGCCGCTCGCAACGCATCCTGTGGATGCTGGAGGAACTGGGGCTGCCCTATGAGGTAAAACGCTACGAGCGGGACCCCAAGACGATGCTGGCGCCGCGCGAATTGCGTGCGGTGCATCCGCTGGGCAAGTCGCCGGTGATCGAGGATGACGGCGCGGTGGTGGCGGAGACCGGCGCGATCGTCGAATATCTGGTGGAGAAGGCGGACGGGCGGCTGGGGGCGCCGTCGCACCGGGAGGCGGCGCTGCGGTATCGCTTCTGGCTGCACTATGCCGAAGGATCGCTGATGCCGCCGTTGCTCCTGCTGCTGGTGCTCGGCCGTATTCCCCTGATGGGCAAGGCAGCGATGAAGCGGGTGCAGCCGATGCTCGACCGGCACCTGGACTATGTGGAGGCGGAACTGGCGCGGCGGCCCTGGTTCGCGGGCGACCAGATGACCGCGGCCGACATCATGATGAGCTTTCCACTGGAAGCGGCACGCCAGCGCGGCGGGCTGAACGAAAGTCGCCCGGCGACGATGGCATGGCTGGGCAAGATCCATGCCCGGCCTGCCTATCAGGCGGCGTTGGCGAAGGGTGGCCCCTACGCCTTCGCCTGATCCTCGTTTTTAGCGACCGATGTCGCGGAAGCTGTCGACGTCCCTGGCCGGGCCATGCCCGCTCGGTGCGTGGAGCGGCTCGATCTCGGCAGGTTCCAGCGGATCGAGCCCGCCTTCCCATTTCGACACCACGGTGGCGGCGATCGCATTGCCGAGGACGTTGGTGGCGGAGCGGCCCATGTCGAGGAAATGGTCGATGGCGAGGACGAGGAGGAGGCCGGCTTCCGGCAGGTCGAACTGCGCCAGGGTGGCGGCGATCACCACCAGGCTGGCGCGGGGTACGCCCGCTATCCCCTTGGAGGTGATCATCAAGGTCAGCAGCATCGCGATCTGCGTGCCGAGCGACAGGTCGATGCCGTAAGCCTGCGCGATGAACAGCGACGCGAAGGTCATGTACATCATCGATCCGTCTAGATTGAACGAATAGCCTAGCGGCAGCACGAAACTGGCGATGCGCGGGGGCACGCCGAACCGGTCCAGCGCCTCCAGCGTGCGGGGGAAGGCGGCTTCGGACGAGGCGGTGGAGAAGGCGAGCAGGGCGGGGTCGCGGACGTAGCGCAGCAGCAGGCGGATGCGTGGGCCGACGAGGAGGAAGGCGATACCGATCAGCACCGCCCACAGCACGGCGAGGCCGACATAGACCGAGCCCATGAAATAGGCGAGGCGGCCGATCACGCCCGGCCCCTGTTCGACCAAAGTCGCCGCCACCGCCGCGAACACCGCGACGGGGGCAAAGCGCATCACATAGTCGGTGATCTGGAGCATGACCGCGACCAGCGCCTCGGCCGCCTTGACGAGCGGCGCCGCCCGCTCGCCCACCGCGGTGATCGCGACGCCGGCAAAGACCGAGAAGACGACGATCTGGAGGATATCGTTGGTCGCCATCGCCTCGATGATCGAGGTCGGGAAGATGTGGGTGATGACCTTGGCGGCGTCGAAGGCGGTCTTGTCCAGCCCGCTTCCCTGGCCGGCGGGCGGCAATGGCAGGTTGAGGCCGACGCCGGGTTGCAGCAGGTTGACCAGGATCAGGCCCAGCGTCAGCGACAACAGGCTGGCGCTGACGAACCACAGCAGCGACTTCAGTCCGACGCGCCCCAGCGCGCCGGTATCGCCCATATGCGCGATACCGACGACGAGCGTGCCGAAGACGAGCGGCGCGATGATCATCTTGATCAGATGCAGGAAGATGGTGGTCAGCACCGAGAACCAGCCGGCGATCGCCTTCAGCCGCGCGGCCGCCTCGGGCGTGCCGTCCGACAGTCCCGCATTGATCGCCCAGCCGACGACAAGGCCGAGAACCAGCCCCAGAAGGATGAACCGCGTCAACCGCTTCGCCAAAATACCCGCTCCCCGGAAATACGAGGCTGCTACCAAGGGGATTGCGGCCGCGCGGTCAAGAACCGTATCGCATGGGCCATGCCCGCTGTTCTTTCCCGCCGGACGCTGATCGCCGGTGCCGCCGCCCTGCCGCTTCTCGCCCGTCCGGGGTTGTTGCGGGCAGCCGATACCGACCTGTCGATGCTGCGCGACATAACCACCAGGGCAAAGCCGATCGATGCGGCCGAGCGCGCGGCCCGGCTGGCGCGGGCGCAAGCCCTGATGCGGGCGAACGGGATCGGCGCGGTGCTGATCGAGCCGGGATCGTCGCTGATCTACTTCACCGGCGTGCGCTGGGGGCGCAGCGAGCGGCTGACCGCGGCGATCCTGCCGGTCGAGGGCCAGCCGTGCATCGTCACGCCGTTCTTCGAGGAGCCTTCGGTCCGCGAGACGCTGGGCGTGCCGGCGGAGGTGCGGGTGTGGCAGGAGGATCAGGATCCGCTGGCGGTGGTCGCCGGTTTCCTGCGCGACCGCAAGCTGGCGGGCGGCACGATCGGCATCGAGGAAACCGCGCGTTTCTTCGCGTTCGACGGACTGGCGCGGGCGCTGCCGGAGGCGAAGCTGGTGTCGGCCAATCCGGTGGTGCGCGGATGCCGCATGGTGAAGACGCCGGCCGAGATCGCGCTGATGCAGATGGCGACGGACGTGACGATGGCGGCGTATCGCTTCGTGTTCCCGCGCGTCGAGGCGGGCATGACCGGGGCGGACATCGCCGCGCTGATGAATGCGGCGACGCGGGCGCTGGGCGGCGCGCCGGAGTTCAGCCTGGTGCTGATCGGGGAGGCGTCGGCCTATCCGCACGGATCGAAGCAGGTGCACCGCGTGGGCGACGGGCAGGTGGTGCTGATGGATTGCGGCTGCACGGTGCAGGGCTATCAGTCGGACGTGTCGCGCACCTGGGTGCATGGTGCTGCCAGCAAGGCGCAACGTACCGTGTGGGAGCAGGTGGCGCAGGCGCAGCAACTGGCCTTTGCGACCGCCAGGGTCGGCGTGGCTGCGGGGCATGTGGACGATGCCGTGCGGCGCTTCTACGCGAAGCTGGGCTATGGTCCCGACTACAAGCTCCCCGGGCTGTCGCACCGCACCGGGCACGGTATCGGCATGGACGGGCACGAGCCGGTCAATCTGGTGCGCGGCGAGGCGACGCCGCTGGCGCCTGGCATGTGTTTTTCGGACGAACCGGGGCTGTATCTGCCGGGCAGGTTCGGCATCCGGCTGGAGGACTGTTTCTACATGACCGAGGCCGGGCCTCGCTGGTTCAGCCAGCCGCCGCACGACCTGGACCAGCCGCTGGGCGGGCACCGCCTGCCGCCCGCGACCGTGCCGCGCTGATCGCCCTCACCCTTCCGCGGCTTTGCCGCTCCCTCCCTCTCCCGGTGGGAGAGGGAAGGGCCCGTCGCTGAGGGCGCGCGCGTCCCGGCGGGCACCGCAAAACGTGCCTTGGCACGTTTTCAAACAGCCTCTAAGCCGCTGTCCCATGACCTCGACCAACGACATCCGCCGCGGCTTTCTCGACTATTTCGGCGAACAGGGGCACCAGATCGTGCCCTCCGCGCCGCTCGTGCCGCAGAACGATCCGACGCTGATGTTCGTGAATGCGGGCATGGTGCCGTTCAAGAACGTGTTCACCGGGCTGGAATCGCGGCCCTATTCCACTGCGACCAGTTCGCAGAAATGCGTGCGGGCCGGCGGCAAGCATAACGATCTGGACAATGTCGGCTACACTGCCCGGCATCACACCTTCTTTGAAATGCTCGGCAACTTCTCGTTCGGCGACTATTTCAAGGAACAGGCGATCACCCACGCCTGGACGCTGCTGACCAAGGTCTGGGGCATTCCCGCGGAGAAGCTGACCGCCACCGTCTACCACACCGACGACGAGGCGTTCGACCTGTGGAAGAAGATCGCAGGGCTTCCCGATCACAAGATCATCCGCATCCCCACCAAGGACAATTTCTGGGTGATGGGCGAGAACGGTCCGTGCGGGCCGTGCTCCGAAATCTTCTACGATCACGGCGAGCATATCTATGGCGGTCCTCCCGGCAGCCCGGAAGAGGATGGCGACCGCTTTGTCGAGATCTGGAACCTCGTCTTCATGCAATATGAGCAGGAAGCGAACGAGATCATTGGCGAACTGCCCAAGAAGTCGATCGACACCGGCATGGGGCTGGAGCGCGTCGCGGCCGTCCTGCAGGGCGTCCACGACAATTACGATACGGACACGTTCAAGGCGCTGATCGAAGCGTCGTGTGAGCTGACGCACACCAAGGCGGAAGGCGCGCAGACGGCGAGCCACCGCGTCATCGCCGATCACCTGCGTTCGGCGGGTTTCCTGGTGGCGGATGGGGTGCTGCCTGCCAATGAGGGGCGTGGATATGTGCTGCGCCGGATCATGCGGCGGGCGATGCGGCATGCGCATCTGCTGGGTGCGAAGGAGCCGCTGATGCACCGGCTGGTGCCCGCGCTCGTCACCGAGATGGGGGCGGCGTATCCGGAACTGTTCCGCGCGCAGCCGCTGATCGAGGCGACGCTGCGGCAGGAGGAGACGCGCTTCCGCCAGACGCTCGACAAGGGACTGAAGCTGCTCGACGAGGCGACTGCCGGCATGGGCGAGGGTGCGACGCTGGCCGGCGAGACCGCGTTCAAGCTCTACGACACCTACGGCTTCCCTTATGACCTGACCGAGGATGCGCTGCGCGCGCAGGGCCTGTCGGTCGACCGTGCCGGTTTCGACGCGGCGATGGCCGAGCAGAAGCGCGCCGCGCGCGCCGCGTGGAAGGGATCGGGCGCCAAGGCGTCGGACGATCTGTGGTTCGACATCGCCGAGGAAACCGGATCGACCGAATTCCTGGGCTATGCCTCCGACACCGGCGAGGGCGAGGTGCTGGCGCTGATCAAGGACGGTGCGCGCGTCGATCATGCCACGACCGGCGATACGGTCGCGATCGTCGTCAACCAGACGCCCTTCTATGGCGAGAGCGGCGGGCAGGTGGGCGATGCGGGCAGCATTTCGAACGATGCGGGCCTTCGCGCCGCCGTCACCGACACCTCCAAGCAGCTTGGCCGGGTGTTTGTCCACCATGCGCAGGTCGAGGCGGGGGAGATCAAGGTCGGCGATTCCGTCAAGCTGGCGATCGATATCGCGCGCCGCGCGCAGATCCGCGCCAATCACTCGGCGACGCACCTGCTGCACGAAGCCTTGCGCGAGCGGCTGGGCAGCCATGTCGCGCAGAAGGGATCGCTCGTCGCGCCCGAGCGCCTGCGCTTCGACTTCTCGCAGCCCGTGGCCGTCGGCGCCGACGATATCGCGGTAGTCGAGGCTGCGGTGAACGCGCAGGTGCGTGGCAACGGTTCGGTGACGACGCGCCTGATGACCCCGGACGATGCGATCGCGATGGGCGCCATGGCGCTGTTCGGCGAGAAATACGGCGACGAGGTCCGCGTCGTTTCGATGGGCGAGGATGCCGACGGCACCTATTCGATCGAGCTGTGCGGCGGCACGCATGTCGGCGCGCTGGGCGAGATCGGGCTGTTCAAGATCGTGTCCGAGGGTGCGGTGTCGAGCGGGGTGCGCCGCGTCGAGGCGTTGACCGGTGAGGCGGCGCGCAGCTATCTGTCGGCACGCGACGAGAAGCTGCGCGAGGCGGCGACTGCGCTCAAGACCGCGCCCGACGATGTTCCCGCCCGCGTCGCCGCGCTGATCGAGGAGCGACGCCGGCTGGAGCGCGAACTGGCCGAGGCGAAAAAGGCGCTGGCGATGGGTGGCGGTGCCGGTGGGCCCGCAGGTCCCGAGCAGATCGGCGACGTGGCCTTCATCGGCCAGGTGCTGGACGGGTTCGAGGCCAAGGGCCTGCGCGGCGCGGTGGACGATGCCAAGCAGCGGCTCGGTTCGGGCGTCGCGGTGATGGTCGCGGTGAACGACGGCCGCGCCTCGGTCGCGGTGGGCATTACCGATGATCTGGTCGCGCGGTTCAATGCGGTCGACCTGCTCCGCAAGGCGGTAGCCGTGCTGGGCGGGCAGGGCGGCGGTGGCCGGCCCGACATGGCGCAGGGCGGTGGACCAGATGGTGACAAGGGCGCGGACGCGCTCGCCGCGGTACGGGAGGCACTGGCGGCGTAACGGCATGTAACCGAACGTCCGCATCTCCGCGGGCGCCTTTTGGGAGGAAGGCAGGATGCGGTTCCGGGCTTTGGGATGGATCGGGCTGTGGGCGGCGGGCGTCGCGGCGCAATCGACGCCGCCCGCGTCGGTGCCGCAACGGGGCGACGAGTTGATCGTCACCGGGCGGCATGCCCCCAAGGGCGACGAACTGCGCAGGCAGGTCGATGCCATCGCCGGCCATCCGGGTTACGACAAGCCGATCGCCCGCTTCACCGATCCCGTCTGCCTGGGCACGATGGGGCTGGACCCCAAGGCCGGTGCGGCGATTTTGGACCGCATGGTCGAGGTGGCGGAGGCCGCGCGCGTGCCGATGAACGGCAAGGCCAAGTGCAGTCCCAATGTGCTGGTGCTGTTTATCGATGACAGCCATGCCGGGATCGAGCATCTCGCCAGGCGTATGTCCGGCCTGATGCGCAGTCTGAGCTTGCAACAGGTGAGAACGCTGCTGAAGGAGCCGGGGCCGGCCTATGCATGGAGCGCGGTGGAGGCGCGTTCGCGCGACGGAGACCGGTTGCAGATCGATTTTCCCGGCGACGTGCCGCAGTTGAAGGTTCCGACGGCAACGCGCACCGCGCTACCGATCCGACAGGACATGCTGTCCTCGGTCGTGATCATCGAGCGCAAGGCGGTGGCCGGCAAGCTGATCACGCAGATCGCCGATTATGCCGCGATACGCGCCTTTGCCGAAACCAAGCCACGCCGCAATGCGGGCGCCTCGACCATCCTAACCCTGTTCGACGAGGGCACCGTGCCGCCGACCGAGATGACCGCGTTCGACCGCGGCTATCTGCTCGGCACCTATCGCGGTGCGGGCAATCGCTTCCCCAGCTTCCAGATCGGCGACATGGCGCGCGCGATTGGTGCGGAAATGGCAAAACAGGATGCAAGCCCTTGAGCGCAGCGGCAACCCGCCCCGGACAACGCGACCTGACGAGCGGGCCGATCGGCCGCACGCTGCTGCTGTTCGCACTGCCGACGCTGGGGTCGAGCATTCTTCAGTCGATCAACGGATCGATCAATGCGGTGTGGATCGGCCAGTTTCTCGGCGAGCGTGCGCTGGCCGCCACGACCAACGCCAATCTGGTGCTGTTCCTGCTGGTGTCGGCGGTGTTCGGCTTCGGCATGGCGGCGACGATCATGATCGGGCAGGCGGCCGGGCGCGGCGATATCGACGGTATGCGCCGTGTGTTCGGCACAACGCTGGGGCTGTTCGCGGTGCTGTCGACTTTGGTGGCGGTCGTGGGATGGCTGGCGGCGCCGGCGATCCTGACCGCGCTGGGCACGCCGGCCGAGGCCTATCCGCTGGCGCTGGCCTATCTGCGCGTCATCTTCGTCTCGATGCCGACCGGGTTCCTGTCGGTACTGGTCAGCATGGCACTGCGCGGTACCGGGGATGCGATCACGCCGCTGAAGTTCCTGGCGCTGGGCGCGGTGCTGGATGCCGGGTTGAATCCGCTGCTGATCGTCGGCGTCGGTCCGTTTCCGGCGATGGGGATCACCGGCTCTGCCTTGGCCACGGTGATCGCCAACACGCTGTCCTTTGTCGCGATGTTGGTCTTCGTCTATCGCCGCGATCTCGTCGTGCGGCTGCGGGGGCCTGAGTGGCGCTATCTGCGGCCCGACCCGGCGCTGCTGAAGCCGCTGGTCACCAAGGGGGTGCCGATGGGGTTGCAGATGCTGGTGGCGACCGGATCGGCGTTGGCGATGATCGGATTGGTCAACCGCGAGGGGACGACGATTACCGCCGCGTACGGTGCGGCCAGCCAGCTATGGACCTATATCCAGATGCCCGCGATGGCGGTGGGCGGCGCGGTCAGTGCGATGGTGGCGCAGAATATCGGCGCCGATCGGTGGGACCGGGTGGAGCGGGTCAACCGCTTCGGGGTGATCCTGAACCTGGCCCTGACCGGTGGGCTGGTCGCCCTCGTCGCGGCCATCGACCGTCATGTGCTGTGGCTGTTCCTGGGCAGAGACGGGCAGGCGATCGGCGCGGCGACGCGGATCAACCTGATCGGATCGGCCAGCTTCATCCTGTTCGGGGTATCGATCGTGCTGTCGGCCACGATGCGTGCCAATGGTGTGGTGGTGGCGCCGCTGGTCATTCTGGCGGCCGCGCTGTTCCCGGTGCGGCTGGGGCTGGCCTATGCGCTGTCGCCGGCCTGGGGGGCGGACGCGATCTGGTGGAGCTTCCCGGCCGGATCGCTGGCGTCGATGGTGATGACGATCGCCTATTACCGGATGGGCAACTGGCGAAAGGGCAGGGCGCTCGCCCCGCGGGATGCGGAGGAGCAGACGATCGCCTGCGAGGAGCCGACCGCCAAGCAGATGCCGGTCGGTTGAAACCGCTGTAGACCGCGATGACTTTACCTTGGCCCGTTCCTGCTGAGCCCTTCGACTGGCTGGCAAACCAGCCGCTCAGGATAAACTTCAGCGCTTCGCGCTGAAGTCGAAGCACAGCCACTGGCGCGTAGCCTTCGACTTCGCTCAGGCCGGACGGAGCGGGTGGATGAGATTTAGAGCGGGTTGTGACCATATGGCGGCATCGTGACGGAGCCGATTTTGGTTCAGGGCAAGAAGCGAGGAGTGGAGCGATGCAGTTGCATCGTGACCGACGAGCGACGCCGCCCTGGGCCCAAATCGGCCCGCCGCCTTTGGCGGTTGCCCTGTCGCGCCCGCCAGCAGCGTCGCAGACCTTGCAGGTAGCGCCGCTACCTGCTGCGATCCGCTCCACGGGCACCCCACAAAGTACTACTTTGTGGGGTGCCCCCTTGCCGGACGAACACGACAGGGCAATCACGACGCCGCCATATGGGCACAACCTGCTCTCATGCAGCTTTGCTCCAGACGAACCGATCGAACCCAAGGCGTAATCGCCGCGGCGTGACCGGTCAGTCGCGGGGCGCCATCACCTCGATGATGCCCGCCGCCACCTTGGCGGTAACGGGCGTATGGGCCAGCACCTCGCCATCGATCGAGATCGGCAGGCGCGGCTCGGTATCGATACGCAACGACCTCGCCCGAAACTCGCGCACTTCTTCCTTGCGCGCTTCGCTGCGGAAGATGCTGGCTGTCCAGTTGGCGATGAGGCGGCGTTTCACATGACCGCATACTGCCTGCACGACGATCTCGCCCGAATCGACCGAGGCCGATTCCACCAGTTCGGTGCCGCCATGATAAGGCCCGTTGGAGATGCGGACCTCGACCACGCGGAGCCGTTCCGCGGTGGCGCCCTCGCCGACGATCAGGGTGAACGGGCGGAACCGCATGAACTGGTACGCCGCCCAGCCCAGATAGCCGACGCGGCCGAATATCTTCTTCAGATTGTGCGGCACGGTTTCTGCGATCTTGGGGCTGATCCCCATCGCGGCGCAGTTGGCGTAATAATCCTTGTCGATCATCCCCAGATCGATGCGGCGGGGCGCGCCGTTCCGGATCACGTCGATCGCGCCGTCGACGGTCAGCGGGATGTTCAGCGAACGGGCAAAGCTGTTCGCGGTGCCCAGCGGCAGCACGCCCAGTATCACGTCATGCCCGACCATCAGGTCGACCAGGCCGCTGATCGTCCCGTCGCCGCCGCCCAGGATCAGCAGGTCCGGCTTGGCGGCCAGCACGTCCCTTACCACCTTTTCCAGATTTTTGGGATCGTCCACCGCGCGGGCATCCACCTGGTAAGGCAGGCCGGACATCGCCCGACAGGCGCGCTTGAACAGCTTCTGCCCCTTGCGGGACTTGGCATTGACGACCATCGCAGCGGACCGGATTTCTCTCAAGAGCAGTTCCTTTCGGGCGCGCAACGCTTGGCAAGCGCCACGCGATCCCGCAAAGCGTGGCGATGACCGCCGCTTATCCCGCGCTTCGCCTGCGCCGTACGCGCGCCTCGGGGTGGAGCCGCCGGCTCCATGCCGAAACCGTCCTGACCCCGGCCGACCTGATCTGGCCGCTGTTCATCGCCGAGGGGCAGGGGGTCGAGGAACCCGTCGCCAGCCTGCCGGGCGTGTCGCGCTGGTCGCTGGACGGCATCGTCGCGCGCGCGCGCGAGGCGCGCGATCTGGGCATTCCGTGCCTGGCGCTGTTCCCCAACACGCCGCCGCACCTGCGTTCCGACCGGGGCGAGGAGGCGCTGAACCCCGACAATCTGATGTGCCGCGCGATCCGGGCGATCAAGGATGCGGTGCCCGAGATCGGGCTGCTGACCGACGTCGCGCTCGATCCCTATACCACGCACGGCCATGACGGGCTGGTCGATGCGGCGGGCTATGTGGTGAACGACACAACCGCCGATGCACTGGTACAGCAGGCGCTGACCCAGGCACGTGCCGGGTCCGATATCATCGCGCCTTCCGACATGATGGACGGCCGTATCGGCCTGATCCGCGCCGCGCTGGAGGAGGAGGGTTTCCACAACGTCCAGATCATGTCCTACGCCGCCAAATATGCCAGCGTCTTTTACGGCCCGTTCCGCGATGCGGTGGGCAGCCGCGGGCTGCTGAAGGGGGACAAGAAGACCTATCAGATGGACCCCGCCAATGCCGAGGAGGCGCTGCGCGAGGTGGCGCTGGATCTGGGCGAGGGCGCGGACAGCGTGATGGTGAAGCCGGGCCTGCCCTATCTGGACATCATCCTGCGGGTGAAGTCCGAGTTCCAGGTGCCGGTCTTCGCCTATCAGGTGTCGGGCGAATATGCGATGATCGAGGCCGCGGCGGCGGCGGGCGCGATGGACCGCGACGCGCTGGTGCTGGAAACGCTGATGGCGTTCAAGCGCGCCGGCTGCTCGGGCGTGCTGACCTATCATGCGGCGTACGCCGCGCGGCTGCTGGGGGCGTGAGCGAGGCTCCCGTGGCGGATGCCCCCGCGGCGACTGCCTCCGTTACCACAGGCCCCCTTACGGCAGCCATGTCGCGACCCGTCCACGCGCTGTTCGTGGCGACGATCCTGGCGGGATCGTTCCTGCTGTTCCTGGTTCAGCCGATGGTGGCGCGCATGGCGCTGCCCCGGCTGGGTGGTGCGCCTGCCGTGTGGAATTCGGCGATGCTGGTCTATCAGGCGCTGCTGCTCGGCGGATATGCCTATGCGCACGGACTGGCGCGGTTTCGGCCGCGGGTGCAGGCCGGCATCCATCTGGGGCTTTTGGCGATCGCCGCCTTGTGGTTGCCGATCGGGCTGGTCGCAGGGGATCCGCCCGCCGATGCCGATCCCGCCGTCTGGGTGCCGTGGCTGCTCGGCCTGTCGATCGGACCGCTGTTCTTTGCGGTGTCGGCGCAGGCGCCGCTCATCCAGCGCTGGTTCGCCGCGGCGAGCGGCGGGCGCGACCCTTATGCGCTCTACGCCGCGTCCAACCTCGGCAGTTTCGGCGGGCTGATCGCCTATCCGCTGCTGGTGGAACCGGCGCTGGCGCTGAAGGGGCAGAGCCTGATCTGGACGCTGGGTTACGGCGCGTTGGTACTGCTGGTCGTCGCCTGTGCGCTACGCCTGCCGCCGCGCGCCGTGGCCGAGGCGCAGCATGCGGTGACCCCGCCGGCGACGCCGCGGCGCATCGCCTATTGGATCGCGCTGTCGCTGGTCCCGTCGGGGCTGATGCTGGCGACATCCACCTATATCACCACCGACATCGTCGCGATGCCGCTGCTGTGGGTGTTGCCGCTGGGGCTGTATCTGCTCAGCTTCACCATCGCCTTTGCCGCCAGGCGTGGCGCCGCCGACATGGTGACGCGGATCGCGCCGGTCACGCTGCTGCTGTTCGGCGGCGTCATCATGGCGGGGTATCACCAGCGGCCGTACTTCAACGCCGGCATCGCGCTGCTGTTGCTGTTCATGGTCTCGGTGGCGTTGCACACTGCGCTGTTCCGCGCGCGGCCGGCGCCGGAC
>NZ_CAMLAC010000071.1 GCF_946477935.1 uncultured Sphingomonas sp.
GGTGCGCGGCGTGCTGGGGGGATTGTTTCGCGGGTGATATCTCCCTCTCTCCCCGGACGGGAGAGAGGGAGAAGGGCGTGGTTACTTCTTGATCAGGCCGATCTCGACCAGGCGTTCGTAGAGATAGTCGTGCGCGGTGATCGGGGTTTCGTAGCGGTTGGGGTTTTCCGCGCTCACCGTGCCCGGCAGCGTTTCGATCAGGAAATCGGGCGCGGGATGCAGGAAGAAGGGCATCGAATAACGCGAATGGCCGCGACGCTCGGGCGGCGGGTTGACGACGCGGTGGGTGGTCGAGGGCAGGACGTGGTTGGTCAGGCGCTGGAGCATGTCGCCGACATTGACCACCATCGCGCCCTCGGGCGGCTTGATCGACAGCCACTGGCCCGAATCGCGGTCGAGCAGTTCGAGGCCCGCCTCCTCGGCACCGAGCAGCAGCGTGATGAGGTTGATATCCTCATGCGCGCCGGCGCGAACCCCTTCCGCATCGACAGGGATCGGCGGATAGTGGAGCAGGCGCAGCACCGAGTTGCCGTCCCGCACCGCCGGGTCGAACCAGTCGGGTGCGAGCTTCAGATGGCGGGCGATCGCGGACAGCAGGCGGTCGCCCGCGCGGTCGAACGCGGCGAACAGCTCGACAAAGGTGTCCTTGAAGCCCTCGGGCCGGGTCGGCCAGATATTGGCGGGCATCTTGTCGGCAAAGCGGTGGCCGGCGGGCAGCTCGCGGCCGACATGCCAGAATTCCTTGAGATCGACCACCTTGGCATCCTTGGCGATCTCGGTCTTGAACGGCGTGTAGCCGCGCGCACCGCCGCCGCCGGGGACGTGATATTGCCGCTTCTCGTCCTCGGGCAGAGCGAATAGCGCACGGGTCTCTGCCCAGGCGTGGTCGATCAGGTCCTGGGGAATGCCGTGATCGGCGACGATGGCGAAGCCGAAGCGTTCGAACGAGCCGCCGAAATCGGCGGCAAAGCCGTCCGGATCGCGCGCCTGATCGTTGAGGCTGAGGATCGGCACCTGGGCCGTGGGCGTATCGAGCATGAAAGCCTGTCCAAACAAAAAGCGTCCTGAAGCCGTCATATAGGAGGTGCGGTGCGCGGCGGATAGCGGTGGCGGTGGCCGTGCGTACGATGGGTTCCGCGCGCCGCATGGCCCCGCTATGGACAGCCATCATGACCGATTCCCCTTCGCACCCCGCGCCGGACAGTCCGGGCGCGCCGATCGGCTTTGTCGAATTCGTGCTGCTGGTCGCCGCGTTGATGGCGCTGGCGGCGCTGGGGATCGATTCGATGCTGCCCGCCCTGCCCGCGATCGGCGACAGCCTGAACGTGCGCGATGCCAATGCGCGCCAGTTCGTCATCACCGCCTTCCTGATCGGGTTCGGCGTCGCGCAACTGGCGCATGGGCCGTTGGCGGATCGGTTCGGGCGGCGGCGGGTGCTGATCTGTGCGCTGGTCGGCTATGTGATCGCCAATGCGCTGGCGGCGGTGGCGGGCAGCTTCACGCTGCTGCTAGCGGCGCGGGTGTGCGGCGGAGCGGCGGTGGCGGCGACGCGGGTGGCGACGGTGGCGCTGGTGCGCGACTGTTATCAGGGCCGCGCGATGGCCAAGGTGATGTCGATCGCCTTCATGGTGTTCATGGTGGTGCCGGTGCTGGCGCCCGCCTTCGGCGAGTTCATGCTGATCTTCGGCCGGTGGCGGGTGATCTTCTGGGCGATCGCTGGCCTCGCCGCGCTGGTGCTGGCGTGGTTCGCGATCCGCATGCCCGAAACGCTGGCGCCGGAGCGGCGGCTGGCGATCGCACCGGGACGCATCGCGCGCGGCTGGTGGCAGACGGTGAGCGACCGGCTGTCGCTGGGATACACGCTGGCCTCCACCGCGCTGATGGGCGCGCTGTACGGCTATCTGAACTCGGTCCAGCAGATCATGGCGGAAACCTTCGGACGCCCGGCGCTGCTGGCGCTGGTGTTCGCCACGACCGCAGCGACGATGGCGGTGGCGAACCTGCTCAATTCGCAGATCGTGATGCGGCTGGGGACGCGGCTGATCAGCCACGGCGCGGTAACCGCGCTGATCCTGCTGTCGGCGATCCATCTGGCGGTGGTGTGGACCGGGCACGAGACGCTGTGGGCCTTTGGCGTCCTGCAGGGCCTGACCATGGCGTGCTTCGGCCTGGCGACGTCCAACTTCTCGGCGATGGCGATGGAGAATATGGGCGGGATCGCGGGCACCGCCTCCAGCGTACAGGGCTTTACCAGCATTACTTTCGGCTCGGTGATCGGTGCGCTGATCGGCCAGGCGTTCGACGGCACCCCGGTGCCCCTGATCGCCGGGTTCCTGGTCGCGGGGCTGATCGCCTTCGGCCTGGTCTTCGTCACCGAGCGCGGTCACGTCTTCCGTCGCGGCTGACGGAACCCGGCCCGCCGCCCCGCCGTTCGACCTCCCGAAGCGATTTTTTCGCAAAGCAGGAGGCGATCATGGGCGGACATCAGGTTCAGGGCCGGGGCACCGGCGACGATGGCTGGGACGAGGAAGGCTATGACGAAAGCCAGCGCGCCGAAATCCTGGAGGCGACGCGCAATGGCCCGACCGACGGCGTGCTGCTGACCGATGTCGATCCCGATCTGGGGGATGACGATGCAGAAGACGAGCCGATCGACGAACTGGACATGGATTCCGAAGAGGTGGGCGAAAGCGACGCCACGGTGACCATGGATCCGGACGATATCGACGAGGATGACGTTCAGGACGATTTCGACGCCGATACCGTCGAGGATGACGAACTCGACGACAAGGATGATGCCGCGCTGCGTCCCTGATCGCGTGATCCCCCCCCTCAGCCGGTGCCCCCTGTCGGGGCGCCGGCTTTTTCGTGTTTTCACAACGTTGTCATGTCGCTCTGCAACAGTGATGTTGGGCGCGTGGCGAACCGGTCGCAGGTGAGTCGCGAAGTTCGCCTGTCATAACCCATGCTGTTCGAGCCCTTGCTGCCTCATTTTTGGCGCAAATCAGCCACTCTTCAGGCGGGTTGAAGGCAGGGCCACATCCCGCCCACAATCCGTTCATCTGAGTGACAGGAACTGTTGCGTTGCAGCAACACCAGCCAAAAAGGCACCCCTGTCGCGTCATGTTTGTGCAACCCGCACCGGTTTGCGCGGTTAAGCGGGTCACGGGCGACGCGGCGCATCAGGCTGCAGCCCCCCAAATAGAAGAAGAAGGGTATCTCTCATGCGTAAGCTTTCCCTCGCAGCCGCGATTGCGGCGGCGTTCGTTGCCGTCCCCGCAGCAGCCCAGGACACCTATTCCGACTCGTCGGCACCCGCGACCGCGCCCGACGGCACCAAGGCGTTCGGGTTTGAGCCGTATGTTGCGGTGATGGGCGGCTGGGAAGGTTTCGACCGTCGCGTCGGCCACGGCATCCCCGACACCGCGATCGGCGGCCGCAAGCTGCAGGGCGCGATCGTCAACGGCATCGTCGGGGTGAACGTTCCGCTGGGTCCGGTGTTCGTCGGCGCCGAGGGTGAAGCCATGAAGGGCGTCGACGGCGCGATCGACTGGGGCTACGGCGCCGCCGGCCGCTTCGGCTTCCGTTCGGGCGAGAGCGGCCTGTTCTACGGCAAGGTCGGCTATCGCTGGGTGAACTTCGCCCGCTACGGCAACGACAGCCCCGATTTCCACGCGATGACCTATGGCGTCGGCGCTGAAGTCGGCCCCAAGGACATCGGTCTGGCGGCATCACCGGCAATTCGGGCCTGCGCTTCCGCTTCGAGGTCTCGACCTTCGGCGACGCGGACAGCTTCCGCCCGACCGCGGGTGTCGTCGCACACTTCTGATCGGTTACCGATCCAGTAAAAGCGTACCAGTAAAGCGTATCGCAGCGGGGTCCGGCCAAGTGCCGGGCCCCGTTTTCTTTTGGCCACGCCCCACCCCATATCGACGCCATGAGCGGACGGGTGAAGCGCAAGGCGGCGTTGGCGGCCGGGGAGGCGAGGGCCGCAGCGGAGGTGACGGACAGCGACGCGTGTGCGCTGTGCGGCCGTAGCCTGGGGCGCCGGGTGGAATGGCACCATGTCGTCCCCAAGAGCGAAGGTGGGCGCGAAACCGTGCCGGTGCATCCGATCTGCCACCGCACCATCCACGCTCTCGTCTCCAATGCCGATCTGGCGCGGCATTTTGCCGATCTGGAAACCCTGCGTGGCCGCGAGGATATGACGCGGTATCTGAAGTGGATTGCGAACAAGCCGCCCGATTTCCATGCGCCGACACGCAAAATGCAGGGGTAAGGTCGGTTGCCGTGATGCGGGCCGACTCCTAACGCATTGTCATGGCACGAAATGGTTTGCGGGCTTCGTCAGGCGGGTTTTTGCGGGAGGCGCGGCTGGTCCTGATGGGACTGGCGCTGGGGCTGGCCCTGCCGCATGTCGCGGACTGGCGGCGGGTGGGCGATGCGGTGGCGCACGAGATCGGCGTGACCGATCTGGAGCGGGTGCTGCGCCGCCTGTGGCCGGGCCGATGGGCGCCACCGGGCGAGGCGGCGAGCGGCCGGTTCGTCCGCTGCCGGCGTGGTGCGCGGGCGGACTGCGTCGTCGATGGCGACACGTTCCGCATGGGCGGCGACACCATCCGCATCGCCGATATCGACACGCCCGAGACGCACCCGCCACGCTGCCCGGCCGAGGCGCGCAAGGGCGAGGCGGCGACCGAGCGGATGCGCGAATTGCTGAACGCAGGGCCGTTCGTGATGGAGCCACAGTCCCGCGCCCGCGACAAATATGGGCGCAGGCTGGCGGTGGTCAGCCGCGACGGCGTGTCGCTGGGTGCGCAGCTTGTGGAGGAGGGGCTGGCGCGGCCCTATGCCGGAGGCAAGCGGCGGGGGTGGTGTTGATCAGGTAGTTTGCATCGATCATTCAACATCACAGAGACAGGCGTTCATGAAGGCTTTTCCATAAGGCAGCACAGATAAAACGTGCTTTGAATAATGAACTGTCCACTCCCCTTCATCTGTCGAGGTGACATTTGAAAAATCATGAAGCGTCTCGGCATATGATATGAGTTCGTCATATCTGCCAGGCGCGCTCAAATAGGTGTCCCTTATTATCTCTAGAATTCCTAATCCTGCTAAGTTTGACACGTATAGGGGAGTATTCGACCTGAAAGCTAGGCCTTGAGGTGGAAGTGTAATTAGATCCGCGATAACGTTTCTGCCGCCATTAGCGCCGAGCTTTAAACTAATATCGACAATCGGATGGCGGCTCGCTGTCGACAGATGTTTTAGAAATATAGCTTCATCAGGTGATAGAGAAGATATTACCTGAGTAAAGCTGGGATGCGCTTGGGAGGCGGTTGAGTTCGTCGCGGCCTTTGCCAACAGCTCTATGTACATAGATCTGAGACTTATATCCTCGGTTCTGGACAAATTCTCCATGATCGGAACGCCAATTTCCGGTGATACGTCAATGGTGTCCTGTTCTGGTATGCTCGAAAACCTATCCGCAATTTCAGAGAACTTTCGTTCTTCAAATTTTCTTGCGGTCTCGTTTGCTAGACGTATTGGGAGTAGTAATGTGTTACCCAATTGCAGAACGGTTGAGAGAGCTTTCCCGACCTGTCGAACACCGGGTTGAGCAAGATCCTTATATACGAGCGGAATAATTCCGCCCTCAACGATTTTACCGGCGATTGTCGAAGACAGGTCGGGCATATGTATCCTCCTATTCGGCAGCCACACCCGCCTGCGAGAACATGTCACCCATGCCGGTGCCTTCTTCGTTCGCCGGCTTGGCGCCCTTGGCCTTCTGGCGCTTGTCGAACGAGTCCCACACGTCGTTCCACTGGCCCTTGGTCGCGGCCTTGGAATATTCGGTGGCGCGCTGTTCGAAGAAGTTGGCATGCTCGACGCCGTTCAGCATCGGGGCGAGCCAGGGCAGGGGGTGCTCGTCGATCATGTAGATCGGCTTCAGGCCGAGCTGGCCCATCCGCCAGTCGGCGATGTAGCGGATATACTTCTTGATCTCCTTGGGCTTCATCCCCTCGACCGGACCCATTTCGAAGGCGAGGTCGATGAAGTTGTCCTCCAGGCGGATCGTCGTCTGGCAGACATCGGCGATGTCATCCTTCACCGCCTTGGTCAGGCACTGGCGCTCGTGGCAGAAGGTGTGGAACATCTTGATGATGCCCTCGCAGTGCAGGCTCTCGTCGCGGATCGACCAGGTGACGATCTGGCCCATGCCCTTCATCTTGTTGAAGCGCGGGAAGTTCATCAGCATCGCGAACGAGGCGAAGAGCTGTACGCCCTCGGTGAAGCCGCCGAACATGGCCAGCGTGCGGGCGATGTCCTCGTCGGAATCGACGCCGAAATTCTGCATGTAATCATGCTTTTCCTTCATCTCGGCATATTCGAGGAAGGCGCCATATTCGCTTTCGGGCATGCCGATCGTGTCGAGCAGATGGCTGTAGGCGGCGATGTGCACCGTCTCCATGTTGCTGAACGCGGTCAGCATCATCTTGATCTCGGTCGGCTTGAACACGCGGCCGTATTTCTCGTGGTAGCAATCCTGCACCTCGACGTCCGCCTGGGTGAAGAAGCGGAAGATCTGGGTCAGCAGGTTACGCTCGTGATCGCTGAGCTTCTGCGCCCAGTCGCGGCAATCCTCGCCCAGCGGCACCTCTTCGGGGAGCCAGTGAAGCTGCTGCTGACGCTTCCAGAACTCGAACGCCCAGGGGTATTCGAAGGGCTTGTACTGCTTGGAGGCTTGAAGGAGGGACATGGGGATTACTCCGGTACGAAGAGTGTGAAGGGGCGCGGGGCGCGCGTGGCGCCACGGGAAAACGGGTGCGGGGTCATGGGGCCACGCTCCATGCCTTGAGCGCCGCGGCGGAGGCGGCGAGCGAGGCGGCGCCGGCCAGCGCCATGATGCCGATCATGCGATAGGCATAGACCTTGCCCGCGCTTTGCGGACGGACGAGCGCGAGCAACAGGCCGGCACCGATCAGCGCAAGCACGCCCGCGACGATATACATGATCGCCCAGCCGGTCACGATGCCACCATTTCGGGTGCGGTGCGTTGGCACGTCGAACCCATCACAGGAGGACACCGATGGTCGATATCAGCCAGATTCAGGAACACGCGGAAGTCATCGGCGCGGACGGCACGCATGTCGGCACCGTCGACCATGTCGAGGGCGATCGCATCAAGCTGACCAAGAACGACTCGCCGCAGACCGAGGACGGGCAGGGCGCGAAGCATCACTATATCTCGATCGGCCTGGTCGCGGATATCGAGGACGGCAAGGTGCGCCTCTCCGCCAACGGCGCCGAAGCGGTGACGTTCGAAGAGACGGAGTGACGACTGCTTCCCTCTCCCCTTGTGGGAGAGGGAGGGGCCCGCTGCCGCAGGCAGTGGGAGGGTGAGGGAGCCGCTCGTCATAAGCGGCCTCTTGCCTTATGCGCGATCGCGCTCGTGATCATGGCCACGACGCCATCGATGTTCGTCATCACCTCTGTGTTGCCGAAACGGATCACGTCATAACCTTCATTGCGCAGGAAACGCGTACGCTCCGCGTCCTGATGAGTTTTGCCTGCGTGATCATCGCCATCCACTTCGACGATCAGGCGTGGCCCATGCGCGCAGAAATCCACGTGATATGGGCCGAAAGGAACCTGTCGACGAAATCTGGCGAGCGGGAGAGCCTCGCGTAAAGCGCGCCATAGACGGCGTTCGGGTTCACCCATTTGCTGCCGCAGGCGTCGTGAACGGAGCGTGGTGTCTGCGGGTAGGCATTGCCGTTTGCTCTGCCCATCCACGTTGCCCCTCACCCTCCCACGCGGCGATGCCGCGCGGGCCCCTCCCTCTCCCACAAGGGGAGAGGGACATGGGCCGTCCGCCGTCACCTCACTGGCACGCCAGGCATTCGTCATAGTCGGTCGATTCGCCCAGATCGAATTTCGGCTTGTCGATCGTATTATCCGCCTCGACGCCGCCCGATCCTTCGGACCCTGCAAAGCCGGCGCGCTGGACGGATTTGGAGCGCAGATAATAGAGCGACTTGATGCCCAGCTCCCAGGCGCGGAAGTGGAGCATCAGCAGGTCCCACTTCTCGACATCGGCCGGGATGAACAGGTTCAGCGACTGCGCCTGATCGATGAACGGCGTGCGGTCACCGGCCAGTTCGAGCAGCCAGCGCTGGTCGATCTCGAAGCTGGTCTTGTACACGTCCTTTTCTTCCTGGGTCAGGAAGTCGAGATGCTGGACCGAGCCGCCATGCTCCAGGATCGAGCTCCATACCGCCTCGGAATTCTTGCTCTTCTGGTTGAGCAGCTTTTCCAGATACGGGTTCTTGACCGCGAAGCTGCCCGACAGCGTCTTGTGCGTGTAGATGTTGGCCGGGATCGGCTCGATGCACGCGCTGGTGCCGCCGCAGATGATCGAGATGGAGGCGGTCGGCGCGATCGCCATCTTGCAGGAGAAACGCTCCATCACGCCGACATCGGCGGCGTCGGGGCAGGGCCCGCGCTCGACCGCCAGCGTCATCGACGCCTGGTTCACCTGCGCGTTGACATGCTTGAACATGCGCAGGTTCCACGACTTGGCCATCGCGCCCTCGAACGGGATGCCGCGCGCCTGGAGGAAGGAGTGGAAGCCCATGACGCCCAGACCCACCGAGCGCTCGCGCCCCGCGGAATAGGCGGCACGCTCCATGCCCGGCTCGTGCCGGTCGATATAATCCTGCAACACATTGTCGAGGAAGCGCATCACGTCCTCGATGAACTGCTTGTCGTCCTTCCACTCGTCCCAGGTTTCCAGGTTGAGCGACGACAGGCAGCACACCGCAGTGCGATCGTTGCCGAGGTGATCGACGCCGGTCGGCAGCGTGATCTCCGAACACAGGTTCGAGGTCGAGACCTTCAGACCCAGATCGCGGTGATGCTTGGGCATCGTGGAGTTCACGTGATCGGCGAAGACGATATAGGGCTCGCCGGTCTGGAGGCGGGTTTCCACCAGCTTCTGGAAGAGGGAGCGCGCGTCGAGCGTGGCGCGGACTTCGCCCGTCTTGGGGCTCTTGAGCTGCCATTCGGCGCCGTCGCGCACCGCCTCCATGAAGGCGTCGGGGATGAGGACGCCGTGGTGGAGGTTGAGCGCCTTGCGGTTGAAGTCGCCGCTGGGCTTGCGGATTTCCAGGAACTCCTCGATCTCGGGATGCGAGATGTCGAGATAGCAGGCGGCCGAGCCGCGGCGCAGCGAGCCCTGGCTGATCGCCAGCGTCAGCGAATCCATGACGCGGACGAAGGGGATGATGCCGCTGGTCTTGCCGTTCAGGCCGACCGGCTCGCCGATGCCGCGGACATTGCCCCAATAGGTGCCGATGCCGCCACCGCGCGAGGCCAGCCACACATTCTCGTTCCAGGTGTCGACGATGCCGTTCAGGCTGTCGGGCACCGAGTTGAGATAGCAGGAAATGGGCAGGCCGCGCCCGGTGCCGCCGTTCGACAGGACGGGGGTGGCGGGCATGAACCACAGTTTCGAGATGTAATCGTACAGGCGCTGCGCATGGGCGGCGTCATCGGCATAGGCGGAGGCGACGCGGACGAACAGGTCCTGGAAGCTCTCACCCGGGAGCAGATAGCGATCCTTCAGCGTCTCCTTGCCGAAGTCGGTCAGGTTCGCATCGCGCGCGTGATCGACCTCGACCGGATAGGGCTGGGGGCGAATCGCCTTGCTGTCCGCTGCCGCGGGGGCAGGGATGGCGGGGGCGTCGAGTGCCATGCTGGTCTGGGCCTTGTCGATCGTGTCGGTGGTCATGTCGCTGTCCCGGCTGAAGTCCATCGCGAAGCCGCTCCTTGTTCTCAATTCGTTCGACTCGTGGCGTCCGCCCAGTCTAACCGCAAGCGGCTGGTTTGTTAGAACAAAAAGAGACCATGCGTCACGTTTCGCGCGCGACGGACCCTTGCCGGCCAATGGAGGATCGGCCGTGTTCCTACCAGAGCTTGGGTGGGCCCCTCGCGTCTTATACCAGTGCTTGTGTATAATCCGTGTCAGGCTCGCAAGAGGATAAGCGGCGAGGCGAGTATCGGTTCCGAGGGCCGAAGCGGCCCCGATCGGCGCGACGCATGGATGTCTGCGGGGTTCGCGAAGCGCAAGAGGCAAAATATTTTTTTGGGGTATCGCCCGGCCGCCCAGACACCAGGGGCAGACACAAGGGATGGTGTCGCGCATCGTGACCCGACCACCAGCTTCGGTGCCGCCATGGTGCCACAGGAGGGCACGCGCGTCGCCCGAGTTGAACGGCGCGGCGGCGGTCGATACGGGGAGGGCATGTCGCTAGGCCTGCCCTTCATCCTGATCCTTCTGGCCGGAATCGGGATCGCCGTTCAGGCGCCGACCAACGCGGCGCTGGCCAGGATATCGGGATCCGTGCTGCTGGCGGCGCTGGTATCCTTCCTGGTGGGCACGGTCGTGCTGCTGGTGGCGTGGATGGCGCTGGATCGCACCATGCCGGCGGCGCTGAAGGGGGCGCCGTCCTGGGCGTGGCTCGGCGGCTTCTACGGAGCGGGCTTCGTCGCGGCGATCGCCTTTGCCGCCCCGCGACTGGGACTGGCGACGGCGCTGACCGTCGCGATCGCCAGCCAGCTGGCCACCGCGCTGGCGCTCGATCATTTCGGGATGCTGGGGCTCAGGACCGATCCGGTGACGGTGCCCAAGCTGCTGGGCGCCGCGCTGGTGATCGCAGGCGCGGTGCTGGTCCGACGCGGATAGCTCAACGCTCGTTCGCCTGGCGCAATGACCGTGCGGGCGGGTTGAGACGCTCCAGGTTGAAATGCTCGGCAAACTGGATGCCGGCGCGGCCATCGCGTGCCCAGCGCACCTGGGCGGTGAACATCTGGTCTTCCAGCAGTTCGATCAGCAGATCGATGCCGACCGCATCGCCGTCAATGGCAAGGCCGTCGATCATCGCGCCGGTCGCGGACATGTCGCGGATCCGCACATCGCCGTCGATGACCCCGCCATCGGCATTCTGGATCGCCACGCGGGCAGAGCGCAGCATCTTGATGCGCGGCGCACGGCTGACCCGGAATCCGGTGGCGGTGGCATAGCCGCGCCTGGCGGATAGCTGCGCCAGCGCGTCATCGGCGTTGGCCGGCTGGCCATAGACGAAGCCCTGGATGTGGCTGCACCCCAGACCGGCGAGCAGGGTGATCTCGTCCTGATGCTCGACGCCCTCGGCCGTGGTCTCCATGCCCAGCGTGTCGGCCAGCGTGACGATCGCCCGCACGATCGCGGCGTTGCGGTTGCCGGCCTGTGCCGTGCCGCGGACAAAGGACTGGTCGATCTTGATCTTGTCGATCGGGGCGGTGCGCAGATAGCCGAGACTGGAATAGCCGGTGCCGAAATCGTCAAGCGCCAGGCGGATGCCGAGGCCCTTCAGCGCCTTGAACATCTGGTCGGTGTCCGCCGACCCGTCGAGGAACACGCCCTCGGTTATCTCCAACTCCAGCCGGTCGGGAGCGAGCCCGGCATGGGCGAGCGCGCTGGCGACCAGATCGGGCAGGCGGTGATTGGCGAACTGGATCGGCGACACGTTGACCGCGACGCGGACGCCGCCCGGCCAGCGTGCCGCCTCGCGACAGGCGGTACGCAGCACCCATTCGCCAAGCGGTTCTATCAGGCCGCATTCCTCGGCAATGGGAACGAATTCGGCCGGCGATACGGCGCCGCGCGTCGGGTGCGTCCAGCGGAGCAGCGCCTCGTAACCGACGATGCGGGCGTCGCCGGTCGCGACGATCGGTTGATAGGCCAGGTGGAAGCTGCCCTGCGCCAAGGCTTCGCGCAGATCGGATTCGAGCCGCTGGCGGGTGCGGGCGCCCTCCAGCATCTCGTCGGCATAAAAGCGGTGGACGCCGCGCCCGTCGCCCTTGGCGGCGTAGAGGGCGAGATCGGCATTGCGGACCAGCGTCTCGCCGTCCTCCCCGTGATGGGGGGCCATGGCGATGCCGATCGAACACCCGATCGTCACCGCGCCATCGTCGATCATATAGGGTTGCGAAAGCGTCGTGATGATCGAGCGTGCCAAGTGCCCCAGTCGTTCGCGGGCATCGATATCGGGGAGCAGCACCTGGAACTCGTCGCCGCCCAGGCGGCCGACCAGCCCGGCATCGCCGACGCAATCCTCCAGCCGCCGGGCAACCTGTTTCAACAGCGTGTCGCCCGCCTGATGGCCGAGCGTGTCGTTCACCGCCTTGAACCGGTCGAGATCGAGCAGGAACAGACTGGCGGGCCGGTACGCGCCGGACCCGCCCGCCAGCGTCTTTTCAAGCGCGGTGCGCATGCGCTGGCGATTGGCGAGGCCGGTCAGGCTGTCGGATAGCGCAAGACGGGTAATCTCCGCCTGCGAGCGCCGCTTTTCGGTCAGGTCCGCGCCTGAGCCGATGAAACCCTGGAACCGGCCAAGCGAATCGATCATCGGCCGGCCCGAGATCGACCACCACCGCGTGCCCTCCGCATCGGCCGCGGCGCAGACGGAATAATCGGAGAAGCCGGTGCGCGAGGCGAGGTGAAAGGCCAGGGTGCGCTCCGCGCCGGTGGCCAGCGTATCGATGCGGAACAGATCGGACAGGGCCGCCTCGCTTGTGCGGGTGCCGTAGCGGGCAAGATCGGCGGCAACCTTTTCGCTGAGATAGGTGAGGCGGCCATGACGATCCGTTTCCCAGAACCAGCCGGTGCCCTGGTTCTCGAATTCCGCCACCATCTTGGCGGCGGTTCGGCTGTCGGCCAGTTCCCGCGTCCGGAGGTCGGCGGTCACCCGGTCTACCAGGCCCAGCCGCCGGCTGACCAGGATCAGAGCGCCCAGACACGCCAGCGCCGTGACCAAGGTCGCGTCCAGCCCCTTGAGCACGGCAATGGTCAGGACCAGTCCGGCCGCGAGTCCCAGCGTCATCGGCCGCACGTCATGCGCGGCCACGACGCTCAGGCCGATGGCGCCGGCCAGCGCCACCATGCAGCCCAGCCGCACCGGATCGGGCAGGTCGGTCGCGATCCACATCTGCATGGTAAGCGTCGCGGCCAGCAGCGCAGCGAGGGTGGCAAGGACGCGGTGACACTGAAAGGGTTGCCACTGTTCGCGCACCATCCAGCGGAGCAGCGGCATGCCGCCCCCCGACAGGAACAGCCCGAGCCCCGCGAACAGCGCAGCCGGCATCAGCGCGGCCGTGTCGCCACTGCGTGCCAGCATGACGATCAGGAAGGCAGAGGCGGCCGCCTGCGCCACCACCGCAAAGGGCCAGGTGGCGGCAAGCTGATCCTGCCGGACCTGCTGGAGGATCGCCACCTGCTCGCGCTCATCCTCCGCCAGCCCCAGCAGACAGGCGATCGACACGGGTCCGTCGGGAGAAGCTGATCGCGGCATGACCCCGATGCTAGGCGAGCCAGGTTGCGAAACTGGACAGTGGATGTGGTTAATGCCGGATGCCGGCCGATTGCATCATCGGCGCGCTTCGCGCAAAGGCTTGCCCATGACCACGATCATCCGCGACACCGACCTGATCGAGAGCGTGGCCGACGCGCTCCAGTTCATCAGCTACTATCACCCGATGGATTATATCCGTGCGCTGGGCGAGGCCTATGAGGCCGAACAGAGCCCCGCCGCCAAGGATGCCATCGCCCAGATCCTGACCAACAGCCGCATGTGCGCCGAGGGGCATCGGCCGATCTGCCAGGATACCGGCATCGTCACCGTGTTCGTCAAATGGGGGCAGGATTGCCGCCTGTCGGGCGATCGGTCGCTGCAGGAGGTCGTCGACGAAGGGGTGCGCCGGGCGTACCTCCATCCGGAAAACAAGCTCCGCGCCTCGATCCTGGCCGATCCCGCCTTCACGCGGCGCAACACGCGCGACAACACGCCTTCGGTGCTGCACGTCGAGATGGTGCCGGGTGCCAGGGTGAGCGTGGATGTCGCCGCCAAGGGTGGCGGCAGTGAGAACAAGTCCAAGTTCAAGATGATGAATCCCAGCGATTCGATCGTCGATTGGGTGCTGGAGATGATCCCGCAAATGGGTGCCGGCTGGTGCCCGCCCGGCATGCTGGGCATCGGCATCGGCGGCACCGCGGAAAAGGCGATGCTGCTCGCCAAGCAGTCGCTGATGGGCGCGATCGACATGGGGCAGTTGCGCGCGCGCGGCCCCCGCAACGATATCGAGGCGCTGCGCATCGAACTGATGGACAAGGTCAATGCGTTGGGCATCGGCGCACAGGGGCTGGGCGGGCTTTCCACCATTCTCGACGTGAAGATCCTCGACTGGCCGACGCATGCCGCGTCGAAGCCCGTAGCGATGATCCCCAACTGTGCCGCGACGCGCCATGCGCACTTCACGCTGGACGGCAGCGGGCCGGTCTATCTGGAAGCCCCCAAGCTGGACGAGTGGCCCAAGGTCGACTGGAAGCCCGATGTGGCGGCCAAGCGCGTCGATCTCGACACGCTGACCCCGGAGGTGGTGCAAAGCTGGAAGCATGGCGATCGGCTGCTGCTGAACGGCAAGATGCTGACCGGGCGCGACGCTGCGCACAAGCGGATCGCCGACATGCTGGCCAAGGGCGAGCAACTGCCGGTCGAGTTCGCGGGCCGCGTGATCTATTATGTCGGGCCGGTCGATCCGGTGGGCGAGGAAGTGGTTGGTCCCGCCGGCCCCACCACCGCGACCCGCATGGACAAATTCACGCGCATGATGCTGGAACAGGGGCTGCTGGCGATGGTCGGCAAGGCCGAGCGCGGGCCGGCAGCGACCGAGGCGATCAAGGATCATCGTTCCGCCTATCTTATGGCGGTGGGCGGTGCGGCCTATCTGGTGGCGCGCGCGATCAAGGGATCGAAGGTGGTCGGGTTCGAGGACCTGGGCATGGAGGCGATCTACGAGTTCGAGGTACAGGACTTCCCCGTGACGGTGGCGGTGGATGCCGAGGGGCAGAATGTCCACCAGCTCGCGCCGCTGGTGTGGCGGGAAAAGATCGCGAAGGAAGGGCTGCTGACGCCGGCTTGAGGGTGCATCGGGCGCTTCATTCCGGTCGTCCGTATGTGCCGGCGACGGGAATGAAGCGGTGCATTATGATATCCGCCAAGGCGGATAGCGCCGATTGGCTCCGGCCTTGAAGATGCACAGGCTGTTGCCGGCGGGGTCCGTCAGGCGCGCCTCGCGCCATCGCCAAGACTGATTGGCGGGTGCGGTGTCGAACACGATACCATTACTGCGAAGATGTCGCACCGTGTCATCGACATCATCGACTTCAAGGTAGATGACGGGGCCACCGGCAGGCACGGCATCCTGCACATGGATCGAGAAGGTGGCTTCTCCGTCCGGAAGCTCGAAGCGCGCATAGCGCCTGTCCGCCGAGACGATCAGGCGAAAGCCCAATTTTGCGTAGAAGGCGATGCTTGCGTCAAAATCCGTCGCGCCGACGGTAATCTGGTTCAACCTCATCGCATATTCCATGCTTAACGCCGGATATGAGAAGAGGCTGCCGGGAGGCGTCTCACGACGTCCCGACAGCCCCTAAACATGGTCAGCGGCCGGAGAGCTCCAGCCCGGGAGACCATGCAGGCCTCAAGACCTTTGGGACCATGCCGTTGCTTGGGGGAGAATACCCCCCGGCCGGTCCGGCGGCCTTAAAAGCGCGTCCCCCGAACGAACTGAACCGACCCCATTGCTGAACCATGAGACATCGGATCACCTCCTTTCGCTTGTTGATAGCCAATGCAGCCATCGCTGGCCGCATCGCCAATGTGTGATGCCCGGCGGCGATAAACAAGTCTTGTAATAACGGGTCGTTTGACCGACCCTCTTGCGCCGCCGATGAGTCGATCAGCCGCGGCAGTCCTGCGTCACACGACCGATCTCGGCATAGGCCGGTACCACTAGGGGCGGCGTGCCCGGCTGCTCCAGCACGAAGCGGCCGCGGGTGAACGCCATCGCGTCCAGCAGCGAGTCGCTTGCCGCCAATACGGCCGCGCCGCCTGACTGCAGGGGCAGTGGGCGCGTGGTGCTGGAGGTGCGGATCGTCGCGGTGCCGGCCTGCGCTCCGGAGCGCACCAGCGTGATGCGTCGGGTCGCCGTATCACAGCGCAGCGTCAACACCGGCGTGCCTGTGCCGAAATTCGCGACCGATCCGTCCGCCTGACGCGTGTAGCGCCAGGTTCCGGGCGTCAGGGGCCAATCG
>NZ_CAMLAC010000072.1 GCF_946477935.1 uncultured Sphingomonas sp.
CCTGCGTGACATCATGCAGGCGCTGGCCTGAACGATCGGGCGGCGGCGGCGGCGCATCGGGGAGGTGGTGATGCGGTTGAGCGATACGGATCACGTACGGGTCGCCGAGGCGGTCGCCCGGGCGGAGGCGAATACCGCGGGCGAGATCGTGACGGTGCTGGCGCGCCGATCGGACGCCTATCATGACGCGGCCCTGCAATGGTCGGTACTGGCCCTGCTGCTGATGCTCGCGCTGCTCGCCAGCGTGCCGGGCATGGTGGAGGCGGTGCACGCCACCTTCCAGCCCTGGGACGATGCACCCGCGCCGCGCACGCTGATGCTGATCGCGCTGGTGCTGGCGACGCTGACCTTTCTGGCCGCACGGCTGCTGCTGGCGTGGCAACCGCTGCGGCTGGCGCTGACCCCCGGCCGCACCAAGGCCCGTCGCGTCCATGCCCGCGCGCTGGCCCTGTTCCGCGCAGGGGCGGAGAAGCGCACCACCGGCCGTACCGGCGTTCTGCTCTATGTTTCCGCCGAGGAACACCGGGCCGAAATCATCGCCGATGCCGCGATCCACGACCATGTCTCGCCCGAATGCTGGGGGGAAGCGCTGGCACCGCTGCTCGCCGCGATGCGGACGGGGCGGCCGGCGGACGGCATCATCGCCGCCGTCGAGCGGGTCGGCGCGATTCTGGCCGAACGCCTGCCTTCCAAGGAGAATGACGTGAACGAATTGCCCGACAGGTTGATCGAGCTGTGACGGTCGTCTGGGAAGGAAAATATCTCGCCGCCCACAAGGAGGGCACGTGGGAATATGTCGCGCGACGTGGCGGCATCGGCGCCGCGGTGATCGTCGCCGTCCATGAGGGGCACCTGATCCTCGTCGAGCAGCACCGCGTCCCGCTCGGCCGAGCCTGTCTGGAGCTTCCCGCCGGGCTTGTCGGAGACGAGGATGCGGACGAAGCCATGACCGACGCCGCGGCGCGCGAGCTGGAGGAGGAAACCGGCTACCGGCCCGACCATGTCGAGGATCTCGGCTTCTTCTACTCGTCGCCGGGCATGTCGTCCGAAGGATTCAACCTCGTCCGCGCCTCAGGGCTGACGCGCGTGTCGGACGGTGGCGGGCATGAGGGCGAGAACATCACCGTCCACCGGGTCGCGCTGGCCCAGGTCCCTGCGTTCATCGCGCAGAAGCGCGGCGAAGGATTGGGCATCGACGCGAAGCTGCTTTACGTGTTGGGTGCGGGGCTGGCCTGAGCCGCCCCGCCCCGCCTTAACGGAAGTTGTCGGCGTAGGCCTGCAGCTTCAGCGTCGCGGTGGGTGTGGGGACGACGTGATGATCGATCCCCTCGCGCTCACAATAGGCGACCGCGGCTTCCAGCGTCGGAAAGTACAGGCGTACCTGGTCACGCGTGTCGCCGCTGCCGGCCCAGCCGGTCAGCGGATCCGGCTTCTTGGCCTCGGCTGGAGCGAATTCGAGTTGCCAATGATCGGTCCGGGCTTTGCCGGACTGCATGGCGTTCTTGGGGCGCTTGAAGATACGGGCAGTGGCCATAATGGCGTCTCCTTATCGCGAACCGGCGGCTCTTGCATCCGCCTTTTTCGTGCGCAGCGTGGGGGCCGCACCCGCCGGGTCGTCCGGCCAGGGATGACGTGGGTAGCGGCCGCGCATCTCCTTGGCGACCGCCGCCCAGCTCCCCGCCCAAAACCCGGGCAGATCACGCGTCGTCTGGATCGGCCGGCCCGCCGGCGAGGTCAGGCTGAGGACCAGCGGCACGCGGTCGCGACCGATCACCGGATGCTCGGCCAACCCGAACAACGCCTGCACCCGCAACTCGACCCTCGGCCCACCCTCCGCCCCATACTCGATCGCATGCGCACTACCAGCAGGACTGGTAAACTGCGCCGGCGCCATCGCATCGACCCGGCGCTGCTCCTCCCAATCGAGCAGATGGCGGATCGCCTCGGTCAGCGCACCCGGCGGGATCGCATCGAGGCGGCGGCGGTTTTCCAGCAGCGGCGGGAGCCATTCGTCCAGCCGGGTACGCAGCGTCTCATCATCCAGTGCGATGCCGGCATAGGCGGCGCGCGCCTGATAGGCGCGGGCGCCGTCCGACCATGGCAGCCGATCGAGGCCGTGGGTACGCACCCCCTCCAACAGCGCATCGGCGATGATGGCGGGGTCAGCGTTCGAATCGGGACCACTCGATAGCCGCAATGCGCCGAGACGGCGCTCCCGTTGCGGCTGTACGCTGCCTGTCGCTGGGTCGAAGATCGCGGTGCGGCGGACTTCGATGCGATCGGCAAAGAGCGCTTCGACCGTCGGCTGATCGATCACCGCAGCGGAGAGGATCCGCGCGCCGGAGGCCGCGCCCTGCGTTTCGCCGGCCGCGAGCCATTCGGCAGTGGCAAGCGGTGATGCCGGATCGAGACGGAAGCCGCGACCGCCTGCCGAGGCCCAATGCTCGCCGCTCTGGTCGCGACGGCGCGCAATGCGATCGGGGTAGGCGAGCGCGAGGCAAAGGGCCGGGGTAGGTTCGACCGCGCGTTGCTCCAGTGGGGAGGGAATCGACAAACCAGACCATCGTTTTGCAAGTGCGCGCGCGGCATTGGCCTTGGGTCCGCGGTCGCTGCGCCAGCGGCGCAGACGGTTGTCGAGATCGACATCGTTGCCGCCGAGCCCACGTTCGCCGAGCAGGACGGCGACTTCGGCGGCCAGCGGGGTGGCGCCGTAGCCGGCGGCGCGGATCAGCATGTGGGCGAGGCGCGGGGACATGGGCAGGCGCGCGATGGCGCGGCCGTGCGCTGTCGGGCGGCCGGTATCGTCGAGTGCTTCGAGTGTGGTGAGGCGGGCGCGCGCTTCCACGACGGCGGATGCGGGTGGGGCGTCGAGCCAGTTCAGGTCGCGCGGGTCGGCGACGCCCCAGATCGCGGTGGAGAGGTAGAGAGCGGAGAGGTCCGCTTCGAGGATCTCGGGTGGGTCAAAGCGCGGGAGGCCGGCGGTGGCGGCTTCTTCCCATAGGCGGTAGGCGGTGCCGGGGCCCTGGCGGGCGGCGCGGCCGGCGCGCTGGACGACGGCCGCTTGGCTGGCGCGTTCGGTGACCAGGCGCGTCATGCCGGCGGCGCGATCGTAGCGCGGGCGGCGGGCGAGGCCGGAGTCGACCACGATGCGGATACCGTCGAGAGTCAGGCTGGTTTCCGCGATCGAGGTCGCGAGTACGACCTTGCGGCGGGCACCGGGTTCGGGGCGGATGGCGGCGCGTTGGGCGGCGGGGTCGAGGGTGCCGTGGAGGAGGTGGAGGGCAATGGTGTCGGGAAGCGCGGCGAGGCGTTCGGCGACGCGTTCGATCTCGCCGACGCCGGGGAGGAAGGCGAGGATGCCGCCGTCCTGTTCGACGAGGGCGCGGCGGATGGTGGCGGCGACCGCGTCTTCGATGCGGGCGTTCGGGTCGCGACCGACATGGCGTAGCGTCAGCGGAAAGCTGCGACCTTCGCTCTGGATGATGGGGGCGTGGCCCATCAGGGTGGCGAAGCGGCTGCCGTCGAGGGTGGCGGACATGGCGACGAGGCGCAGGTCGGGGCGGAAGCCGGTTTGGGCGTCGAGCGCGAGGGCGAGGCCGAAGTCACCATCCAGGCTGCGCTCATGTACCTCGTCGAACAGCACCGCGGAGACGCCGGTGAGTTCGGGATCGGCCTGGATACGGGCGACGAAGATACCCTCGGTCATGACGGTGACGCGGGTGGCGGCGCTGGTCGCGCTGTCCATGCGGGTGGCGTAGCCGAAGCGGCGGCCGACGGGCTCCCCCGCGATCGCCGCCATCCGCTCGGCGGCCGCACGCGCGGCGAGACGGCGGGGGGAAAGCAGCAGGATCTCGCCGTCGCACCAGGGCTGGTCGAGGAGCGCGGGGGCGACGCTGGTGGTCTTGCCGGCGCCGGGCGGCGCGACCAGCACGGCATTGCGCCCCTCTGCCAGCACGGCGAGCAGGTCCGGCAGAACGGCATCGATCGGGAGCGTCATGCCTGCGCCCTGCCCCGCCGAAAAATCAGTAGGCGCGCGCGACCGCGAATTCGACCGCCTCGATCATCGCCGCCTTGGCCGGGCTGGCGGGGAAGCGGGCGATCGCCTCGATCGCGAGGCTGCCATAGTGGCGCGCACGGGCGAGCGTATCGTCCACCGCCTTGGTACGGCGGACGAGTTCGATCGCATGGGCGAAATCCTCGTCGGAGGTGCGGCGACCCTCGACGGCATCCTTCCAGAAGCGGCTGTCTTCCTCCGACCCGCGCGCATAGGCGAGGATGACGGGCAGCGTCATCTTGCCCTCGCGGAAGTCGTCACCCGCGTCCTTGCCCATCGTGCCGGCGTCCGAGACATAGTCGATCGCGTCGTCGACGAGCTGGAAGGCGATGCCGAGATTGCGGCCATAGGCATCGAGCGCCTGTTCCTCCGCCTCCGGCCGCTCGGCAACCACTGCGGCGATGCGACAGGCGGCGGCGAACAGCGCGGCGGTCTTGGCGTCGATGATCGTCAGGTAGCGATCCTCGGTCAGCGTCACCTGTCGCGCGGCGGTGAGCTGGTTCACCTCGCCCTCCGCGATGATCGCGGAGGCGTTCGACAGGATGTCGAGCACCTTCAGGCTGCCTGCCTCGACCATCAACTGGAACGAGCGGCTGAACAGGAAATCGCCGACCAGGACGCTCGCCGGATTGCCCCAGATGATGTTGGCGGTGCGGCGGCCACGGCGCAAATCCGACCCGTCGACAACATCGTCGTGCAGCAGCGTGGCCGTGTGGATGAACTCCACCGCAGCGGCGAGTGCGTGGTGATGCGTACCCTGATACCCCAGCAGCAGCGCGCTGGCGAGCGTCAGCATCGGGCGCATACGCTTGCCGCCCCCGGCGATCAGATGGCCGGCAAGTTGCGGGATCAGCGGGATATCGGAGGTCATGCGATCCAGGATCACCTGGTTCACACGATCGAGATCGGCCGACACGAGCTGGACCATCGGCTCCAGCGACGGCGCAGACGGGGCGAGGCGGGTGGCGGTGGCGGTCATGGACACGGGTTCAGCCTGTGACGGCATCGGGGGGCGAACGCAAGTGTTCTTGCCCGATCCTGCTTGCCCTGACGGCAAGCCGCCCGCAAAGAGGCGCCGCGTGCTGCCAAGGAGACTATCATGCCTGACGACGTGCTGAAGGGCTATCGCCAGTCGATCGACAATATCGACGCCGCCCTGGTGTGCATGCTGGCCGAGCGGTTCAAGGTGACGCAGGCGGTTGGCCGCTACAAGGCGGAAAACGGCCTGCCTCCGGCCGATCCGGGACGCGAGGAGGCACAGATCGCGCGGTTGCGCCAACTGGCGTCCGATGCCCAGCTCGACCCGGAATTTTCGGAGAAGTTCCTGCGCTTCATCATCGATGAGGTGATCCGCCACCATGAGCGGCTGCGGGGCTGAACGCATGGCATTCCTGCTGGCGATCGAAGGGGCGGACGGCGCCGGCAAGGCGACTGCGACCGCGGCGGTGGTGGCGCAACTGGGCGCGCAGGGCGTATCTGCCTGTGCGCTGTCCTTTCCGCGTTATACCGACACGGTGGGCGGATGGGCGCTGGGGGAGTATCTGGCGGAGCGCCTGCCGCGTGCGGTGAGCCCGCAGGCGGCCGCGACGCTGTATGCGCTCGACCGGTTCGAGTCGCGGGCGCATCTGGTGGAGATGGCGGCGGCCCACGAGGTCGTGGTGTTCGACCGCTACATCGCGTCCAACATGGCGTATCAGGCGGCACAGGTGCCCGACGACGAGGCGGAAGCGCTGATGGCGTGGATCGCGCGGCTGGAGACGGGGCAGTTCGCCCTGCCCTCCCCGCATCTGTCGGTCTATCTGGATACGCCGCTGGCGGTGGCGCGCACGCTGATCGCGCAGAAGCGGCGGCGCAGCTACACCGACGACACCTATGATGCGTATGAGGCCGATCTGGGCCTGCAGGCGCGGGTTCGGGCGAATTATGCCGCAATGGCGGATGCGGCGATGCTGGGTGAATGGATGACGGTGGAGACCGTGGCGCATGCCGCCCTGCGCCCGCCCGAGACGATCGCGGCGGAGATTGCCGAGGCGGTGATCGGGCGGCTGGAGGGTTAGGATCTGATTTCCATCCCCGTTTGCCTCGCGTAGCCGCGAAGCCGCGTATCGAGAGACAGGCTCGCGCGCGGGGACGGTACCTCGATACGCGTTCTCGATGCGGCTCTGCGAGCCTAATCGACCGCTACTCGGCACGAGCGGGTGGAGGCGGGGGCATCATCTCCCTCACGTCTTCGACTCAACCGTTCCGGCGAGTGGCGCGAAGCGGGCGACCTGGCGGCCGACCAGGCGCAGTTGATCGACCACGGCCGGCTCGCTGGCGCTGCCCTCTTCATCGAACTTGGTAAGCTGGCTGTTGATCGCCGCCGCGAACGGCGTCGGCCAGCCGCGCAGCGCATGGACGATCGAGCGCAACGCCGCGATCGTGGATCCCGTCGCCTGCCAGCCATAGGCGGTGGCGATCAGGCCGACCGGCATATCGGCCAGATAAGGCCGCGCGTCGCGCGCGGTTTCCTCGAGCAGATCGAGGGCGTTCTTCACCACGCCGGAGATGCTGCCATGATAACCCGGGCTGGCGATGATGACCGCCGAGGCCTGGCGAACGGTTGCGACGAACTCCCGCTCCTCCGTCGTGCGCTTAGCCGCACGCGGATCGTAGAGCGGCAGGCGGGCGAGATCGGCGCCGCCGAACACGCGGGTGCGAAACCCCTCCGCCCCGGCCGCCTCCACCGCGATGCGCAGGGCACGCTCGGTCGAGGAGACGCTGCCGATCGTGCCGCCGATACCGACGACGAGAGGTGCGGATGTTGCCATGCCCGCCTTTCAGCCCGGCAGACCCCGCCGGGGCAAGCAGAATATTGAAAAAGGGGCGGCTGCAAACATTTTCATGGGACGGCTCTGGCAATGCCGCGTCGCGCGTCTAGAACATGGCGCCATGGTAAAGCATCTCCCCTGGATCGCACTGGCGCTGGGTGGCGCCGGTGCGCTTGCCGTGGTCGCCAGCGTGCGTGGCGAGCCGATCAGCGCGCTCTGGATCGTGGCGGCCGCGGTGTCGGTCTATTTGATCGCCTATCGCTATTACGCACTGTTCATCGCGCGGGTGATCGGCATCGATCCGTCGCGGCCGACCCCTGCGGTACGGCGCGCGGACGGGCTGGATTATGTGGCGACCGACCGGACCGTGCTGTTCGGCCACCATTTTGCGGCGATCGCAGGCGCGGGGCCACTGGTCGGGCCGGTGTTGGCGGCGCAGATGGGCTATCTACCCGGCACGCTGTGGATCCTGGCCGGCGTGGTGCTGGCGGGGGCGGTACAGGATTTCCTGGTGCTGTTCATCTCGATGCGACGCGACGGGCGCTCGCTGGGCGAGCTGATCCGCATGGAAATGGGGGCGGTCGCCGGCACGGTGGCGCTGTTCGGCGCGTTCATGATCATGGTCATCATCCTGGCGGTGCTGGCCCTGATCGTGGTGCGCGCGCTGGCGGAAAGCCCCTGGGGCATGTTCACCGTCGCCGCGACCATTCCGCTGGCGATGCTGATGGGCGGCTATACCCGCTGGATACGGCCCGGAAAGATCGGCGAGGTGTCGATCATCGGCTTTATCGGGCTGATCGCGGCGATCATCTTCGGCCAGTCGATCGCCCTGTCACCGACGCTGGCGCCGCTGTTCACCTTCACGCCGGTGCAACTGTGCTTCATCCTGATCGGATATGGCGCGGTCGCCTCCGTGCTGCCGGTCTGGCTGCTGCTGGCGCCACGTGACTATCTGTCGACCTTTCTCAAGATCGGCGCGATCGCGGCATTGGCAATCGGCATCGTCGTGATGGCGCCACCGCTGCGCATGCCGGCACTGACCCAGTTCGTCGACGGCTCCGGCCCGGTCTGGGCGGGCAGCCTGTTCCCGTTCCTGTTCATCACCATCGCCTGCGGTGCCGTCTCCGGCTTCCACGCGCTGATCGCCAGCGGCACCACGCCCAAGCTGATCGCCAGCGAGGCGCATGCGCCGTTCATCGGATATGGCGCGATGCTGATGGAAAGCGCGGTGGCGATCATGGCGCTGGTTGCCGCATCGATCCTCGACCCCGGCGTGTATTTCGCGATGAACGCGCCCGCCGCGGTGCTGGGCACCGATCCGGCGAGCGCGGCGGCGGCGGTGACGGCGATGGGCTTTCCCATCTCGGGCGACGCACTGACGCAGGTGGCGCGCGACGTGGGCGAGACCACGATCATCAGCCGTGCGGGCGGCGCCCCGACGCTGGCGGTGGCGATGGCGGAGATCTTCAGCCACCTGATCGGCGGGCAGGCGATGAAGGCCTTCTGGTATCACTTCGCCATCCTGTTCGAAGCGCTGTTCATCCTGACGGCGGTGGATGCCGGCACGCGCGCGGGCCGTTTCATGTTGCAGGACCTGATCGGACTGGCGGTGCCCCGTTTCCGGGGGACGAGCGCGGTGGCGCCGGGGCTGATCGCGACGGCCCTGTGCGTCGCGGCCTGGGGCTTTTTCCTGTACCAGGGCGTGACCGATCCGCTGGGCGGGGTGAATACGCTGTGGCCGCTGTTCGGTATATCCAACCAGATGCTGGCCGCGGTGGCGCTGATGCTGGCGACGGTGGTTCTCTTCCGGATGAAGCGCGAACGCTTCGCCTGGATCACGGTGGTGCCGACCGTCTGGTTGCTCGCCTGTACGGTATCGGCCGGGTGGCTGAAGCTGTTCTCGGGCGATCCGCGGGTCGGCTTTCTGGCGCATGCGGCGAAGTTTTCCGAGGCGGCCGGCCGGAGCGAGGTGCTGGCACCGGCCAAGTCGATGGCGGAGATGGGGCGGATCGTGTTCAACGACCGCATCGATGCGGCCCTGTGCGCGATCTTCCTGGGCGTGGTCGCGGCGATCTTCGTCTATGCGGTGCGCGCCTGCATCGCGGCGCGGCGCATCGACCGGCCGAGCGTCACCGAGGTGCCGCCGGTGCTGGTCGCGGCAGAATGAACGCGTTCCTCGCCCGGGTGGCGGAGACGGCGCGGCTGATGGTCGGCGTGCCCAGCTATGACGCCTACCGCCGCCACATGGCCGAGCATCATCCCGATGCCGAGCCGATGAGCGAGGTGGCGTTCTTCCGCGAGCGGCAGGAAGCGCGCTATGGCGGCAAGAATGGCGGGCGGTGTTGTTGAGGGGATGGCGCGGCCTCGCCTGTATGGCGGTGGCGTGCGTGAGCGTGACGACGCCGGCGGCTGACCGGGCGCCGTCGCCGATCCGGGCGCGCGAGTTCATCTACCGCTCCGCACCCTATCCACAGGCGCATGCCTCCACGCTGGTCGAGCTGCCCGATGGCACGCTGGCCGCATCATGGTTCGGCGGCACGGGCGAGAGCCGGCCCGACGTGGCGATCTGGTTCGCGCGGCGCGGGGCGGACGGCTGGTCGACCCCGGTCGCGGTCGCTCGCGGTGAGGGCCAGCCTACCTGGAACCCGGTGCTGTTTCAGCCGCCGGGCGACGATCTGCACCTGTTCTACAAGGTAGGGCCGAGCCCGCGCGCATGGTGGGGGATGGTGATCACGTCCGCCGATGGCGGCCGCCACTGGTCAACGCCGCGACGCCTGGCCGATGGCGTGCTGGGGCCGATCAAGAACAAGCCGGTGATCGCGCCCGACGGTGCATGGCTGGCACCGTCGAGCCGCGAAGAGGGCAGCGCCACCGATAACTACTGGTCATTGCGCATCGAGCGAAGCGCGGACAAGGGCCGGACATGGCAGGTGGGCGCGCGCATCGCCTCCCCCATGCATATCGAGGCGATCCAGCCGAGCATCCTGACCCACCGCGACGGCCGGCTGGAGCTGGTCGCGCGCACGCGGCAGGGTGCGCTGGCGATGAGCTGGTCACGCGACGGCGGGAAAAGCTGGTCGCCGCTCGCCGCGATCGACCTGCCCAATCCCAATGCTGGCACCGATGCGGTGACCTTGCGCGACGGGCGGCAGTTGATCGTCTACAACCATGCCGCGCATCGCCCCGATACGCCGGGCGACGGGGATCGCTGGCCGCTGAACATCGGGCTGTCGGACGACGGGGTGCATTGGCGAAACGTGCTGACGCTGGAAAGCGAGCCCGTGCCGGACGGCTATGCCTATCCGGCGGTGATCCAGACGCGCGACGGGATGGTGCATGTGACCTACACACACAACCGCACGCATATCCGCCATGTGGTGATCGACCCGCGGCGGCTCCGCTAACACGAAAAAAGGGGCACCGCCGCGAACCGGCAATGCCCCTTTTCAATCAGCTTGGCTGAAACCGCTGATCAGTTGCGGAACAGTGCGTGCGGGTCGGTGATCTCGTCGCTGCGGCCGGTGCCGTCGGCGTCGCGCTCCTGCTGCGCACGTTCGGCGCGCAGGCTGGCGATCAGGGCCTCGCGGTCGCCCTCCAGACGGGTGTCGGTCGGCGCAGGCTCGGCACCGGTGGCCTTACCCGCCTTGGAAACGGCGGTGTCCAGTTCGCGCTGCGTGGTCAGGCCCAGCGTCACCGGATCCTTTGGCGTGATGTTGGCGATGTTCCAGTGGCTGCGATCGCGGATCGCGGCAATGGTGGTGCGCGTCGTGCCGATCAGGTTGGAGATCGCGCCGTCCGAGATTTCCGGATGGTTGCGGATGATCCAGGCGATGCCGTCCGGCTTGTCCTGCCGCTTGCTGACCGGCGTGTAGCGTGGCCCCTTGGTGCGGCGGACCTGCTCCGGGCCCTTGGTCATCCTCAGGCGATAGTCGGGGTTCTTCTGGCCCTTGTCGATCTCGTCCTGCGTCACCTCGTGCGCGCGGACCGGGTCGCGGCCGGTCAGCTTGGTGGCGGCGGTGTCGTCGGCGATCGCCTGCACTTCCAGAATGTGGAGGCCGCAGAAATCGGCGATCTGCTCGAAGGAGAGCGACGTGTTGTCGACCAGCCAGGAGGCGGTCGCATGGGGCATGAGCGGCTGGGCCACGGGGTCACTCCGTCGGAAAATAAAAGGGCCGCCCCTCACCGGAGCGGCCTTGCCATGCGTCCGACTTAATGCCGTGGCGGTATTTCGGCAAGGTGTCGTAGGGAACGCGCGCCCTTATCCGACCGTCAGCACGATCTTGCCGACATGATCGCCCGCCTCCATGCGCGTGTGGGCAGCCGCCGCCTCGGCCAGCGGGAAGATGCGGTCGATCACCGGACGCAGCTTGCCGGCCGCGACGTGCGGCCAGACGGTGCGTGCGAGTTCGTCGGCGACCAGGGACTTGAATGCGGCATCGCGAGCGCGCAGCGTGGAGCCCGTGAGCGTCAGACGGCGGCGCATCACCTGCCACAAGGGGATCGTCGCCTCCGCCCCGCCCTGCACCGCGATCGAGACGTGGCGGCCATCGTCGCCGAGGCATTGCAGGTTGCGCGGCACATAGTCACCGCCGACCATGTCGAGTACCGCCTGCACCCCCTGGCCGGCGGTGATCGCCTTCACCTCGGCCACGAAATCCTGGCGCTTGTAGTTGATCGCGTGGGCCGCACCCAACACGCGGGCGGCGGCGCATTTCTCGTCGGACCCTGCGGTCACGATCACCGTCAGTCCGAAGATGCGGCCGAGCAGGATCGCCATGGTGCCGATGCCGCTGGTGCCGCCATGGACCAGCACCGTGTCCCCCTCCGTCGCATAGGCGCGCTCGAACAGGTTGGTCCACACGGTGAACAGCGTCTCGGGGATCGCGGCCGCCTCGACCATCGACAGGCCGTCCGGCACGGGCAGGCACTGGCCGGCGCAGACCGCGACATATTCGGCATAGCCGCCGCCCGCCACCAGCGCGCAGACCGGCTGGCCGAGCAGCGCATCGTCGACATCGGAGCCGAGCGCGACGATGATGCCGGCGACCTCCAGCCCGAGGATCGAGGGCGCACCGGGCGGCGGGGGATACTGGCCCTGACGCTGCACCACATCCGGCCGGTTGACGCCGGCGGCGGCGACGCGGATCAGCACCTCGCCCGCGGCGGGCCGCGGCACCGGGCGCGTCACGGGGACGAGTATCTCCGGCCCGCCATGCCCATCCGGGTCGATCGCCGTCATCATCTCTGGCACCTGCGCCATTCGATCGCCCCCAATTCCTGATTGACGGCGCCCGTTATTGACATCGCGGGCGGGCGGGTCAACGCTGCGCCCGTCATGGACCTCGGCGACTCTCCTGCCCGACGCGACGATGCGCTGATCATGCTGGCAAAGCAGGACCTTGATCCCCTGTCGCTGGCCGAGCTGGAAGCCCGGATCGCGGCGCTGGAGCGCGAGGCGGCACGGACCCGCGATCACATGCAGCGCGCCGGCCGCCACCGCGTCGATGCAGAGGCCTTGTTCAAACGATGAGGCGCGGTGCACCGGCCGGGCGCAACGCCATCTGCCGGTGCGACGCCGTGATGAACGATATCGATTCGGCTGCGGATTGCGGCGGGATGCTTGATGCCGGCCTCCGGCGTTCCGACATAGTGTGCAACGGGCATGCCCTGACGGGGTGCCCGACTGGAGTACCCTGATGCCATCTTTCGCCCCCGCCCTGGAAACCACGCTGCACAAGGCCCTGGAGGCCGCATCGTCGCGGCGCCACGAATATGCGACGCTGGAGCATCTGCTGCTCGCGCTGATCGACGATGAACATGCCTCCAAGGTGATGCAGGCATGCCAGGTGGACCTTGGCGAGCTGAAGGCCACCGTGGCGCATTATCTGGACACCGAGCTGGACGCGCTGAAGGTCGATGCGGCGACCGACCCGTCGCCCACCAGCGGCTTTCAGCGCGTGGTGCAGCGCGCCATCCTGCACGTCCAGTCGTCGGGTCGCGACGAGGTGACCGGCGCCAACGTCCTGGTCGCGCTGTTTTCCGAGCGTGAATCCTACGCGGTCTACTTCCTCCAGCAGCAGGACATGAGCCGGCTGGATGCGGTGAGCTTCATCAGCCACGGCGTCGGCAAGGGCGGTCAGGCGAACGAGACGACGAGCCCCAAGGGCGCGGCCGAAGAGGAAAAGCCCGCCAAGGCGCAGCCGGAAAAGGGCAAGACGGAAAGCGCGCTCAAGCAGTTCACTGTCGACCTCAACGAAAAGGCCAAGAACGGCAAGGTCGATCCGCTGATCGGGCGCGGACCCGAGGTGGACCGTACCGTGCAGATCCTGTGCCGCCGGTCGAAGAACAACCCGCTCTATGTGGGCGATCCCGGCGTCGGCAAGACTGCGATCGCCGAAGGTCTGGCGCGCAAGATCGTCGAGGGCGAGGTGCCCGACGTGCTGAAGCCGGCCGTCATCTACTCGCTCGACATGGGCGCGCTGCTGGCCGGCACGCGCTATCGCGGCGATTTCGAGGAGCGGCTGAAGGCGGTCGTGAACGAGCTCGAGAAGATGCCGCATGCGGTGCTGTTCATCGACGAGATCCACACCGTGATCGGCGCCGGTGCAACCAGTGGCGGCGCGATGGACGCATCGAACCTGCTGAAGCCCGCTCTGTCGGGCGGCACGATCCGCTGCATCGGTTCGACCACCTATAAGGAGTTTCGCAACCACTTCGAAAAGGATCGCGCGCTGCTGCGCCGGTTCCAGAAGATCGACGTCAATGAGCCGACGATCGAGGATACGATCAAGATCCTCGCCGGGCTTCGCTCCGCGTTCGAGGAGCATCATTCGGTCAAGTATACGCCCGATGCGATCAAGTCGGCGGTGGAGTTGTCGGCGCGGTACATCAACGACCGCAAGCTGCCCGACAAGGCGATCGACGTGATCGACGAGGTGGGCGCGATGCAGATGCTGGTGCCGCCGTCCAAGCGCAAGAAGACGATCACGCCCAAGGAGATCGAGGCGGTGATCGCCACCATGGCGCGTATCCCGCCAAAGTCGGTCTCGTCGGACGACCGGCAGGTGCTGGAGACGCTGGAAACCGATCTGAAGCGCGTCGTGTTCGGCCAGAACAAGGCGATCGAGAACCTGTCCTCGGCGATCAAGCTGAGCCGTGCAGGGCTTCGCGACCCCGACAAGCCGATCGGCAATTATCTGTTCACCGGCCCCACCGGTGTCGGCAAGACCGAGGTCGCCAAGCAGCTTGCCGCGATCCTGGGCATTCCGCTCCAGCGGTTCGACATGTCCGAATATATGGAGCGCCATTCGGTCAGCCGGCTGATCGGTGCGCCTCCGGGTTATGTCGGTTACGACCAGGGCGGCCTGCTGACCGATGCGGTCGACCAGAATCCGCACTCTGTGCTGCTGCTCGACGAGATCGAGAAGGCACATCCCGACCTGTTCAACATTCTGTTGCAGGTGATGGATAACGGCAAGCTGACCGACCACCACGGCAAGACGGTCGATTTCCGTAACACCATCCTGATCATGACGACGAACGCCGGCGCGTCCGACATGGCGCGCGAGACGGTGGGCTTTGGCAACCTGACCCGCGAGGGTGAGGACGAGCAGGCGGTGCAGCGGATGTTCACGCCGGAGTTCCGCAACCGCCTGGATGCGATCGTGCCCTTCGGCTACCTGCCGCCCGAGGTCGTGGCGCGGGTGGTGGACAAGTTCATCCTGCAACTGGAACTGCAACTGGCCGATCGCAGCGTGCACATCAGCCTGGACGATGCGGCCAAGAGCTGGCTGACCGAAAAGGGCTATGACAAGCTGTATGGCGCACGCCCGATGGGCCGTTTGATCCAGGAAAAGATCAAGCAGCCGCTGGCCGAGGAACTGTTGTTCGGCAAGCTGGTGCATGGCGGCGAGGTGACGGTGAAGATGAAGGATGGCGCGCTGTCCTTTGCGATCGAGCCGGCAGCGCCCCGGAAGCAGAAGAAGAAGGGCGGCCGCACCGAGGCGATCGACGCGAAGTAAGGCCATCGGCCGATTGGTCTGACGGACAGGCCCCGGCAGCACTCCCGGCTGCCGGGGCCTTCTTCTTTGCCGCAACCCAATCCGGCTGCGCAGTTGAAAACGCGCCGGGATGGCGATACGCCGGGTGGCAGGAGATCGATCATGCGCGAGCGTCGGATCATTGCTGCGGTTATTGCCCTGCTGGTGCTGGGGCTGATCGTGCGACATCCGACGGCCGATATCCGCCTGTTGACCCATGACCGCAGCGATCCCGCACCGCGCCGCATGCAGGCCGCGCTGGATACCGGCCTGATCGGGGTGCGCGTCCTGTACACCTGGACGGTACGGTCGCTCGACGCGCGCTAGGCCGCAAACGGGGCGTTTGCCACCCGGATCGGCGGCTTATCCCACCCGCTCGCCTTGCCTCCCCTGCCCGGCTGGCCCATAGCAGGCGACATGGATACTCCGATCGAAGACCTGTCGTTTGAGGATGCGCTGAAGGAGCTGGAGCGGATCGTCGGCCGTCTGGAAAGCGGCGAGGCGAGCCTGGACGAATCGATCCGCCTGTATGAGCGCGGCGATCGGCTGCGCGCACGTTGCGCCGAGCGGCTCGATGCGGCGCAGGCCCGGATCGAGGCGATCCGCCTGGATGCCGAAGGTAAGCCGACCGCCACCCGCCCCTTCGCGGCGGGCTGAGCATGGCGACCGCCACGGTGATGCTGAACGATGCGCTGGCCGATGTCGCAGCCGAGATCGATGCACGCTTCGACGCACTGCTGGAGGTGCCGGACGATCCGCGCGCGCCGCTGTACAGGGCGATGCGCCATGCCGCGATCGGTGGGGGCAAGCGGCTGCGCCCGCTGCTGGTGTTCGCCACCGCCGCGTTGTTCAACGTGGACCGGGACCGTGCGGGGCGTGTCGCCACTGCGCTGGAGGCGATCCACGTCTATTCGCTGATCCATGACGACCTGCCGGCAATGGACGACGACGATATGCGCCGCGGCAAGCCCACGGTGCACAAGGCGTTCGACGAGGCGACGGCGATTCTGGCGGGCGACTGTCTGCATGCGCTGGCCTTTGAGATATTGGCCGAGCCGGAAACCCATCCTGAGGCACTTGTCCGTGCCGAGCTGATCCTGGACCTGGCGCGTGCGTCCGGTCCCTCGGGTATGGCGGGCGGACAAGCGATGGACCTGGAAGCGGAGACGGATGATTTCGACCTGAACACGGTCACTCGCCTGCAACAGATGAAGACCGGAGCGCTGATCACCGCGGCGGTGGAGGCGGGCGCGATTCTGGGC
>NZ_CAMLAC010000073.1 GCF_946477935.1 uncultured Sphingomonas sp.
GTGCAGTGGGCGGCGGTATGTTCGCGGCGATCGGTGCGAACATACCGCCGCCCACTGCACCCACCGCCACCGCCGCGAGGAAGCGGAGCGTCACCGCGGCGGCATCGGCATTGCGGGAGTGTCCAGCGATCATCCGGTCAGCCGACAAATGGGAAGGCCAGGGCGAGCATACCGATCACCGTCATCACCGCGCATACCATGGTGGCGGGAACCAGCGTGAAGCGCTGATGGTCGGCAAGGTCGATCCCGGCCAGGCTGACCAGCAGATAGGTGGAGGGGACCAGCGGGCTCAGCAGGTGGACCGGCTGACCCATCAGTGAGGCACGGGCGATCGCCATGGGCTCCACCCCGTAATGCGCGCCTGCTTCCGCCAGGATAGGCAACATCCCAAAGTAGAAGGCGTCGTTCGAGATAAAGAAGGTGAAGGGCAGGCTGAGCGCTGCGGTGATCGGCGCCATATAGGGGCCGAGTACGGGCGGGATCAGGCCGACCACCTCCTTGCTCATCGCTTCCACCATGCCGGTGCCGGACAGGATGCCGGTGAAGATGCCCGCCGCGAAAATCAGCGAGACGACCGACAGGACGTTGCCGGCATGGGCCGCGATCCGCTCCTTCTGCTCGGCGACCTGCGGATAGTTGACGATCATCGCCACTGCAAAGGCAAGCATCATCAGCACCGACAATGGCAGGATGCCAAGCACCAGCCCGGCCAGCAGCGCGATGGTCAATACGGCGTTGAACCAGCGCAGATGCGGCCGCCGCGCCTCCGGAAACTGCGACACCGCCATGCCGGTGAAGCTGGTCGGCTCGTTTGCGCGGACATGACCGATGCGTGCCCGCTCCCGACGCCCGAAATACACCGCCAGCGCGATCAGAAACGCCAGGCCGGCGATCATGCCGGGAATCAGCGGCAGGAACAGGGTGGCGGGGTCGAGCTTCAGGGCACTGGCGGCGCGGGCAGTGGGGCCGCCCCAGGGCGTCAGGTTCATGATGCCGCTGGTGCTCATCAACAGGCAGCACAGGTATAGGCGGTTCATGTCGTACCGCTTGTAGAGCGGCAGCAGTGCGGCAATGGTGATGATGTACGTGGTCGAACCGTCGCCATCCAGGCTGACCACTGCGCACAGCACGACTGTGCCGATCAGGATCTTCAACGGATCGCCGTGCACCATTCTCAGCAGCCGATTGACCAGCGGATCGAACAGGCCGGTGTCGGTCATGGTCGAGAAGAACAGGATTGCAAACAGCAGCATGACCCCGGTCGGCGCCAGGTTCTTGATGCCGTCGATCATCATGTCGCCGACGCCACTGGCGAAACCGGCGATCAATGCGAATGCGGTCGGCACGACGATCAGGGCGACCAGCGGGGTCATTCGCTTGGTCATGATCAGTGTCATGAAGGTGGCCACCATCAGGAAGCCGAGCAGGGCGAGGTTCATCGCATGGGTATCCGTGATGGAGGGGGATCAGAAGGTGACGGCGATGCGGCCGCTGAGCGTCTGGCCGTCGTCAGGGCCGATGAAGCGGCCGGACAGATTGTCGGTATGCCAGTGGATCACGTTCACCTGAAAACGGGTGAAGCTGTTCAGATACCAGTTGGCGCCGATCGTCGCGGCCCAGCCATCCCCGCCGGTCGCGATGTCGCGGAACGACAGGTTCTCGTACCGTGCGGTCAGTTCGATCGCGCCGGGGCCGCCATCGAAGATGGGATGCAACACGCGGGGCTGGCCGAAACTGCCAAGGCGCGGATTATAGGGCGGCAGATCGCCGGTGATGAACCACCCGCCCGATACGCTCCAGGCGCGCGTCTCGAAATCCTCGCGGCCACCATCCAGCCGGGCCTGCCGCTGCCCTGCCTCCACCATCAGCCAGGTCGGGCCGACATAGCCGCCCAGTTCCGCGCCGTAACCGGTGGTGCCAGTGCCCCCCGTCACGGGGCCGGTGGATACGCGCAGATTGCCATTGAAACGGCCGCCGATCACGGTGTTGCGCGTCAGCGTACCCGTGCCGGGCCGCAACGCCTCGTCAAAGCCCCATAGCCCCAGATGGAGCACGTTGCGGTCCGTCTTGATCGGGTTCCAATGCGCCCGCCCCAGCACCGTACGGTTGTCGCTGCGGGTCTGGTCGCCATCGATGCGGTCGCCGGTCACGGTCAGCGAGGCATGCCCCGTCTTCCAGAACAGGCGCGGCATCACCCCCAGCCCGTAAAAGGCGCGTTGCGGGATGATCGCGGTGGCGACCACGGTACGCTCCAGGAACGGCGTCGAATCCGACCCCGTCGAGCCCTCGAACCCGCGGTCGTTGAACAGGTGGCCGGCCCGCACGTCGTAATCGAGACCGGGTTTGATCTGGTTGCGCCAGCCGACAAAGGCGGTGACGATATCGACCTCGTTTTCCGAGAAATCGCTTTCGAATTGATAGAAGAAGTGCGTTCCCACCCCGCCCTCCAGACCCAGGCGCAGCGCGCGCATGCCGGTGGTGGTGAGATTGCGGTCGGCGTAGCGCGAACCGAAGGTCGTGCTGACATCGGTCAGGATGCGACCGCGCGGCTTGAACGTGAACACGCCGTCTGCCGAGTGGAAGACGGGCAGGCCCGCCCCCCATTCCGTCGTGACGCCCGCCACATTCTCCGCCGCCGCCCGCGCGCGTGTCACGTCGCGCTCGGCCGGGCCGGGCGGCACGAGCTGCGGCGCGAACGGCCGCGTGACGATCGCCGGCGGCTGGACCGGTTGCTGTTGCGCAACCGCGACCGGCGGCTCGACCGGATCGGGCGGAAGCGTGCTCCCCTGCCCCGATTGCGCCGAGGCCACGGGTGTTCCCGCCCCCTCCAGTCGCTCGATCCGGGCCCGCAACGCTGCGATCTCGGCGGCCTGTTCCCGCACCAGCGCCGCCAGATCGTTCTGGCTCGGCGCTTGTGCAAGCGACGGGGTTGCGGCGACGAGCGCGATCAGCGCACAGCCGGCGGATATCACCTTCATTTCACTTTTGCCCCTTCGGCGAGGATCGCATTCCATTCGGTCAGGAACCGGCGGCGCTTGATCGTATCGAGGTTGACGAGAAGCTGCGGCCCGACCCGGATCCGCCGTGCGCGCTCCGGCCCCAGCCGCGGCGCGGGAACATCGGCACGCACCGGAAACAGCCATTGCTGCCCCAGCAGCCGCTGACCGGCACGCGACAGCAGGAAATCGAGAAACAGCTTGGCGGCGGCAGGCCTGCGCGCATCGCGCGTGACAAAGGCGACGCGGGAGGCAACGATGGTATAATCGCGGGGGAAGACGACGCCGATCCTGGGGTCGCGCCGAACACGGGTCAGCGCATAGGGCCCGACGACGTTATAGGCGATGGCCGCCCGCCCGCTGGCCACCGCATCCAGCATCGGCTCGGTCGTCCGGGACAGGATCGGCCGGGTCGCCGCGATCGCCCCCAGCAGCGAGCGTGTATCGCGCGTGATCGACAGGTCTTCGGTAAGGAAGAGATAGCCGACATTCGACCGTGCCGGATCATAGGTGGCGACGCGGGTCGTGAGCGCCGCGCGCCGCGTACGCAACAGACGCTCGAACGCCTCATGCGTCCGTGGCACCATCGCCGGCGGGATCAGGCGCTTGTTGTACACGAAGCCGACGGGTTCGGCGGTCACCCCATAGCCCATGTTCTTCCACACCGCCGCGGGCGGCAGCGCAGGCTTTTCCGGGCTTTGATAGGCCTGGGCATAGCCATCGTTGATCAGCTTGGCCTGAAGATCCATCGCGGACGACCAGACCAGATCGGCGGTCGGGCGGCCGGCGCGCATCTCGGCCAGGAGACGGCGATAGATTTCGCGCGATTCCAGGTCTTCATACTGAATGGCGATGCCCGGATAGGCCCGGCGAAAGGCGGCGATCACCGGCGCCATCGCCGCGGCATCGGCATTGCCGTAAACGCGCGCACCGCGCTCGGCCCGCGCCTCTGCCACCAGCGTGTCATAGGATCGCGGATATCCCGCCGGCCGCTCCGCCGGCGCGGCCGAGGCGGCGCCCAGCAACAGCAGCAATGGAATCACGTAACGCATCTTCCGGCTCCTCTCGCTCCCCGTCTCTTTGTTCGGGTAAGCTGATCGCCATGCGCTATACGGCCAACCTGTCATTCACCTTTCACGGCGGAGTTCGGCGTTGCGCATCCTGATCATCGAGGACGATGCACCGCTGGCGCGCGGCATCGTCGCCCTGCTGCGCGGTGCCGGGCACGCGGTCGATCACGTCGCCAATGGTGCGGATGCGTTGGCGGTGATCGCGGACGAGCCCTATGCGCTCGTGATTCTGGACGTCGGATTGCCCGATATCGACGGGTTCGAGGTGCTGGCGACGCTGCGTCGACGCGGCGAACGCGTGCCGGTCCTGATGCTGACCGCACGCGACGGACTGGATGACCGGGTGCGCGGCCTGGACCTGGGCGCGGACGATTATCTGCGCAAACCGTTCGCGCCGGAGGAACTGGAGGCCCGTATCCGCGCGCTCGGCCGGCGGCGGGGCGGCGACCCGACGCCGGAACTCCGCATCGGCACGCTGGCGCTCAACCGCTCCACCGGCGAGGCGCGCATCGGCGATCGCGTGCTGGACCTCCGGCGCCGCGAATGGGCCGTGCTCGATGCGCTCGCCACGCGCGCGGGGCAGATCGTCCTGCGGGAAGTTCTGCAGGCCGAGGTGTTCGGCTTCGACGAACCGGTCGGCCCGAACGCGATCGAGGTGAACGTCGCCCGCCTGCGCAGCAAGCTGTCTCCCGATGGACCAACGGTGCGCACGGTGCGCGGCGTCGGCTATATGCTCGATGCCGGTTGACGGCTCGACAAACGCACTGGCGCTGCGCACCCGGTTGCTGGCAGCGATCATCGCACCGCTGCTCGGCATCGCGGTGGCCCTCGGCGTGGCCGGCGCCACGCTGATCGCGGATGTCGTGCGCCGGACCAACGACCGCGTGCTGGGCGGCGCGCTTGGCGCGATTGCGGAAACGGTGCAGGTTGAACGGGGCGAGGTTACGCTGGACCTGCCCGCCGCCGCCTTCGGCATGCTCGAGAATTCGGAGCGCGATAACGTCTATTACCGGGTGGCGGTGGGGTCGCGGCTGCTCACCGGCTATGCCGATCTGCCGCCGCCGCGCGCCGGCGATCTGGCGATCGACGTGCCACGTTTCCGTTTCGCCCGATATCGTGACCAGGGGATTCGCATCGCAGAGGTGCGGCGCGCGTTGCCGCGGATCGATGAGCCGGTGATCGTGCAGGTGGCGGAGACGCTGAGCAACCGCTCGGTCCTGCGCAACCGCCTGCTGGTCGCACTCGTGCTCGGCGAAGTTGCGCTGGTGGGCATGGCGATGCTGCTCATCCGCCCCGCCCTGGCCTGGAGCCTGCGTCCGCTCGCCCGGCTGCGCGGCGCGGTCGCCGCGCGCGATACCCGCGCCACGCCGGACCTTTCCGCGATCCAGGCCGGTCCCTTGCCGACCGAATTACGGCCGCTGGCAGATGCGTTCAGCAATCTGCTGGCGCGGCTGGACACGGCGACCACGGGGGTGCGGCGATTCACCTCCGATGCCTCGCACCAGATGCGCACGCCGCTGGCCGCATTGAAGGTCCAGGTCGCCTTGGCCCGGCGCGGCGACCCTGACGCATTGAAGGAGATCGCGGACACCGCCGATCGGCTGGAACGTCTTGTCACGCAGTTGCTGGCCCTGGCGCGTGCCGATGAGGGGGGTGCCGCCCCGCCGCTCGAACGCGTCAGCCTGCGCGAAGTGGCGGTGGCCGTCATCAACCGGCGGATCGGCCAGGCCATCGACGCGGGCGTCGAGATCCATCTGGATGCGCCATCCGATATCGAGATTGCGGGCTACCGTACCCTGCTGTTCGAGGTGATATCCAACCTTGTGGACAACGCCATCCGCTACAATCGCGCCGGCGGCATGGTCACCATCGCGGTGACGGCCGAGCCGCAGGGCGCGCGTGTCATCGTCGCCGATGATGGACCGGGGGTGCCGGACGCCGATCTCGACCGGCTCGGCGATCGCTTCGTCCGTCTGGCCGCCGGCACGGGGCCGGACGGGAGCGGCCTGGGTCTCGCCATCGTGCGGTCGGCGGCGCAGCGGCTGGGCGCAACCGTCAGCATCATCAACACGCATCCCGGCCTTCGCTGCACGCTGCTGTTCGCCGGGTGAGACGGCCGGGTGCGACCTACCGCAACGTCGCGACGATCCCCGCCATCTCGAACACCGTTGCCTGCGCATCCAGTGACAGGCCGCGCGCAGCGCCGCTCAGATCGCGCGCCGCGGCATAGGCATCCAGCGCCACCTTCAGGGCGGCCCCGTCGCGTTGCCGCGCTTCGCCGGCGATAAAGGCCGGCACACGGTCCAGAAACGCCTCGTAGCGCCGCTGCGCAGCCTTGGGCGCCAGCACCCGTGCCAGCTTTGCGCGTCGACCATTGCTCGGGTCGCCCGTTGCGGCGATATCGGCAATCGCGGCATCAAGCTCCGGCAGGTCCAGCCCGGCAAAGCGCAGCGCCTGTCCGGGCGCGCCCTCCGCCGCCCGCACCAGCGTCGCGATCTCGGTCTCCTCGGCTTCCGGCAATTGCTCGCGCAGCACGCGCGCCACCGCGTCATCGTCCAGCCGCTCCAGCCGCAACACGCGACACCGCGAACGGATCGTCGGCAAAAGCCGTCCGGGCGCGTGGCTGACCAGCAGGAAAACCGTGCCCGCCGGCGGCTCCTCCAAATTCTTGAGCAGCGCGTTGGCCCCGCTGCGCTCCAGATCGTCGATCGCATCGATCAGCACGACACGCGCCGGCCCCATCGCCGGTGCGGTGGCGAACATCGGCTGCAGCGTGCGCACCTGCGCGATCGTGATCGACCGGGCCAGATCCTGGTCCGGCTTGTCCGCATCCTTGGGCAGACGCTGCAAAACCCGGAAATCGGGGTGCGATCCCGCTTCGAACAGCGTGCGGCTCGGATGCCCCGCCGGCACCGACAGCCCCGGCGGAAGCGCCCCCTGCCCGCTCGCCTCCGCCAGCATGCGCAGCGCCGCCATGCGTGCGAACCGCGCCTTGCCGACCCCCTCGGGGCCGGTCAGCAACCACGCATGATGCAGCTTCGATCCGGCCAGCGCCGCGGCGAACGCGTCCTGCGCCGCGGCGTGGCCGATCACCGCGCTCATCAGCCGAAGAGCGAGGTCAGCCCGGACCAGGCGCGGCCGAAGAACCCGGCTTCGTCCACATCCTTTTCCGCGACCAGCGGCAGGCGCTGTGCGGGCATGTCGGGTGCGGTGATGACCAGATCGGCGATGTGCTGCCCCGCCTTGATCGGTGCCTTGACCGGCCCCTGATACACGACCTTTGCGCCCAGTTCGGGTGCCAGGCCGGCAGGCAACGTCACCGTCAGCGCACGCGGCGCGATCAGTCCCACGGTCGAGGACGAGCCGAGTTGCACGTCGGCCTCGGATACCTTGCGCCCCTTGGCGACCACGGGCTTGGACTGCCAGGCACGGAAGCCCCATTCCATGAATCGCACGGATTCGTTGGCGCGGCCGGTGAAGGTCGGCAGCCCCGCCATCACCATCACCAGCCGGCGACCATTCTGCTCGGCCGATCCGGTGAAGCCATAGCCGGCTTCCTCGGTATGCCCGGTCTTCAGGCCGTCCGCCCCCGCGACACGACCCAGCAGCGGATCGCGATTGGCCTGGGTGATGGCGTTGCCGCCCATCGTCTTGCCCCAGGTGAAATCACGCCGCGAGTAGAACTGCTTGTAGAGCTTGGGGTGGTCCTCGATCGTGTGCTGGGCCAGATCGGCCAGATCGCGCGCGGTGACATAGGTGACGCCGCCGTCGGGCCAGCCGTTCGACGTGCCGAAATGGCTGTTGTCCAGGCCGATCTTCTTGGCCGTGCGGTTCATCCGCTCGGTGAAGGACGGCTCGTCGCCGGAGATATGCTCGGCCAGCACCACGCAGGCATCGTTGCCCGACAGCGTCACGATACCGTACAACAGGTTGGCGACGCTCACCTGCTCGCCGGCGGACAGGAACATCGTCGATCCTGCCTGCGGTCCGTGCCACTTCGCCCAGGTCTCGGGGCGGACGGTGACCATGTCGGTCAGCTTCATCTCGCCGCGCTTGATCAGGTCGAACGCCACATAGACGGTCATCATCTTGGCCATCGATGCCGGTGGCATGCGCCGGTCGGCGTCGCGCTCAAACAGGATGGCGTCCGACGACAGGTCCTTCAGGAATGCGACCGGCGCCTCCGTCTGGAACTGCGGGGCCGCGGCGATCGAGGGATAGGCGAGCGCGACCGCCATGATGGGGGCGATCAGGGGGGCGACGATCAGCTTCTTCATGGATTATCCGTCAATTCGCGAAAGGTTGGCATTGTCCCCGGGCAGGGCCGATCGTCTGCATAGCCGGGCATGGTGGTTCCGTCACCTGCCCGTTTCCGTGTTCTCAGCCCTCGATCGCGTCGGCCAGCAGCCCGACCGACAGCGCGTAGAAGTTCGAGCAGTTGTAATCCAGAATGACGCGGTAGTTGCCGGTCAACAGATAGGCGGTCGCCCCCTCCCCATCCGGCTCCATCAACGTCGCCAGCACGTCACCGGCGGGCCAGGCCCGTCCTTGCGGCACGATGCCCAGTGCGCGCCATTCCGCCATCGTCCGCCAGCCGCTGTGACGCTGGAACACACGCGGGCAGCGCGGGCTGACCAGCGTGTTGCGCACCTCCGACCGGTCGAAGCTGCCCGGCACGCTCACCGCAAAGCCCCAGGGCTGTCCGGGGCGCCAGCCGGCATTGGTGAAGTAATTGCCGATCGACGCCAGCGTGTCCGCCTCGCTGTTCCAGATGTCGGCGCGACCATCGCCGTCGCCGTCCCGCGCCAGCCGCAGGTAGATGGATGGCAGGAACTGCGGATTGCCGGTCGCGCCGGCCCAGCTCCCCTTCAACTGCTCGCGCGATACGCCGCGATCCATCATTTTCAGCGCCGCGATGAACTCTCCCTGGAACAACGGCCGACGCCGCCCTTCATAGGCCAGGCTGGCGAGCGAGCGGAGCAGATCGAAATTGCCGGTATAGGATCCGTAATTGGTTTCGTGCCCCCAGATCGCGACCATGATCGATTCCGGTACGCCGGTCTCGCGTTCGATCCGCGACAGGCGCGGGCGCTGCGCCAGATATTTGCTCCGTCCCCGGCTGATCCGCGCGGCATCGACATGCGCCGCCTTGTACGGTGCGAAGGGCGAAAACGACGTGCTCGTGCTGCTCCCCGGCTGCTGCCTATCCAGTTCGATTACCCGCATATTCAGCGTCAGCGTGGGCAACACGGCATCCAGCGTGCGCGCGCTTACCCCTTCCCTCGCGGCGACGCTCCGCACCTCACCCAGATAAGCCTGAAAGCCGGCCTCATCCTGCGCGCATGCGGGAACGGCTCCGGCAAACACTGCGACAAACGATACAGCGAACTGGCGCCAGCTGCGCACGAGATCCATCCCCCACATGCCCGCCCAACTGCCACAATGATCGCGAACCCGAAACCTCTTGTCGTCGTGGGCCTTGCACTATCGACCGTACCCGGCCTATCGCACCCCCACCACACCCCCCGGAGAGGTGGCCGAGTGGTTTAAGGCAGCGGTCTTGAAAACCGCCGTGGGTTAACGCCCACCGTGGGTTCGAATCCCACCCTCTCCGCCATGGCTGCTTATGTTGCCGTTCATGACCCCGATGATCCCGGCGAGAACTGTAAGGGTCACATTACGCCGGAAGCGGCAACATCCAGAGCGTGCTTTCACCCGTCACGAACAATCGCGTCTGGTCTTCATCAAAGGCGCAGTTGCTGCATAGACCCGGCGTCGGCACCGTCGCTATATGATGACCAGCTCCATTGAACACCTCGATGCCGCGGGCCGAACTGCTCCACAGCCAACCACGCCGATCAATCGTGAACCCATCCGGTATCCCTTTGGGCATCACCGCAAAGCGGCGGCGGCCTGACAAGCGTTCACCGTCCCAATCAAAGGCGAATATGGCCACCTCCCCCTCACCATGTTGCGGTGTCTGCGACACGTAAAAAGTGCCGCCGTCCGGCGAAAAGCCGAGCCCATTCGGCTGAACAATCTCGACGACGCGGTGGGTCACCCCGTCCGTGCCGATGCGGCATATCGCAGTCTGCGCGCTCTGCGATTTGGCGGGCACGCCCTGCTGAGGGTTTTCAAGGCCAAAGGTCGGATCACTGAACCAGATAGATCCATCGTCGGCAATCGTGATGTCGTTGGGCGCGTTAAGGCGAGTGCCATCGACATGACTGGCGATAACCACAGGCACACCAACCCCGTCGGAGCGACTGACCGCGCGCCGCCCATGCTCGCAGTGGAGCAATGCTCCATCAGGCGCGACCGCATTGCCGTTTATGAACGGCGTCGCATCAAGCAAAACATCAACCGCACCATCCTCGCGCCAGCCAAGCACCCTGCGACCGATCACGTCGCTCCAGACCAGGGTTTGCTCTCGCGGCCACCATGCCGGCCCCTCACTCCAGCTCGCCTGATCGTAGAGAGTCAGGAGACGTGCCCCGCCAAGAACCAGCCGCGCCTCTGCAGAGTGTATCTGCACGGGCGACACATCCGTTAGCAAAGGCGGTCCCGGCTGACGCAGCCGGGCCGGCATCAACCCTGCGGGATCGACCGCAAGCACGGCCTCAGCATCGACCGACATCATCCACCAAACGGATCGCGCGTCTGCGCTGCAGGCGATACGGCGAACTGCAGCAACAGTTGGAAGCAGGGTTCATCACCGAGCTGCCCAGAGCGATGGCCCTTATTGCCGGTCGTCTGCTGTTCCTGCCCGAAATGAATGTCACCCGGTCCCATTTCAACGCGACTCCCATCCATAGTTTCGATGAACCAGCGACCGCGGAGCGGGACCACCCATTGCGGTTGTGGACTTTCGTGCCAATCCCCGACCCAGCCAACTGGAAGGATCGCGAAGTTCACCGCCGCAATTTCTCCCGGAAAGGGGCGCATCCACTGCGGGGCAGCCTTGCCACCGACGCTGCTCATGCCAAAGCCGGTCATGCACGACAGGTCGATCCGGCTGGTTCCGTTTGGCGTGGTCCACATGTGCAGAAACGGCAAAGCGGGCGGGCGATCAGGATCACGACCATCGTTATCCAAGGCAAGTGTGGTAGGAAGGTCGGCGTTCGCCTCATGGTTTCGCATGATCCGCCCTTTACGAAATGGTGGATCATAAACCCTAGGGTAGTGCTCCGGTTGCAACCGGTTGCAGATAACATGATCAGGCATCATCCTAATGCCTCAGTTCACTGAGCATCAACGAAGTTATTCGCTTCGCAGCAAACCAAAATTTGTCAGATATGTCAGATACTTGGACCTCACCCAGAATCCATCCCGCGTTGGCGCCGAAATGGAATGCATCTCAGCTCCTTGCCGCACGACTGAGTTAGCACAAGCCAGGCTTTCGCTATGCATCAATGTTATAAATTACTCGATAATCTAGTAATGCAGCTGGCTATCAAAATGCCCGGTTCTTTCCACCGGTAAGGGGGAGCGCGAAGCTCAGAACACAATCCAACTCTCTATCAAACATGACGCCATGACAAGATACGCTCATTTTACTTGTCGCAATCCCCAATTATCGTAAACAAAGTGAACTACGCCTAGACAGAAATGACCATTATCCAAGACTTCTACTTTGCTCTCTAGATAATTTTGGGGAAGCAGGTGGTGGGGCACGGGGATTTGAGGAACGAGTTGATGGAAAGGACCAAGCAGGGGGCGAGGCAGGTGCAGTTGGATGTCGGCAGCGCCAAGGCGGGTGGCGGCAATTGTTGTGTCTTTCGAAAAGTTTAAAAGGTCGAATTTCGTGGAAAGATCGACGGCGAGGTCCGTGGCCATGCGGCGGTCTGCGTGGACGCTTCCCGAGAGATCGGCGGCATGGTTCTGCCACGCGGCGTCCAGCAGTTGCGCCAGTTTCGACGTGGATTCGGGATGAAGTGCGGTTTCCACGAGAAGGCGATTATCGTCCGGGATCGCGATATGCGCATGCTCCTCCAACAGCCGCAGCGTGGATTCTAGCTGAAGACGATCGCGATAGACTTTGCTGCCCAGGCCGTGACCAGAGGTGGCCATGAGGTCGCGATTGGCGGGACGGAGGATCAGGACGCGGGCCTGGGCATGGGTGCCCCGGTCGTCGCGGGCGTGTCGATGAAGACGGCCGATGCGCTGAAGCAGCACGTCCATCGGTGCCAGATCGGTGATGAGGAAATCGGCATCGATGTCGAGCGATTGTTCGAGCGTCTGGGTGCCGACCAGCACCTGCCCGCGGGCCGGCCTGCCCTTGCCGAAAGCTGTCTCCACCGCCGCGTCGAGCAGCCGCCGGTCGCCGGGCGCGAAGCGGCCGTGGTGAACGGTGGGAACATCCTCGACACAGAAGGCAAGTTCCGGCGTGAGCGTGTTCACCGCCTGCGCGACCTGAACCGCGCCGGTGACGGTGTTGCGTACGACCAGCACCGACGCGCCGGGGCGCGCTGCTGCGACGGCGCGTGCGGCAATGGCGGCGGGGTCGGCAATCAGCCCGGCAGTCTCGATCGCCACATGCTTGGACGCGCGCGCGGCGGGAGTGACGGCGCGCAAGGGCGCATCGCGACCCGACAGCGCGGGATAGGGCAGCGCCCGCGCCTCCGCGAGCGACGGCAGCGGGGCCTTGAGCAGACGCGCCCTCGCCTCCGCTCCCAAGGTCGCCGACAGGAGGAGCGTCCGCCCCCCGACGGCGACGTGGTTGTCGAGCAGATGTTCGAGCAGCGTGGACATATAGGTGTCCGAGGCATGGACCTCGTCCACCACCAACAGGCTGCGCGCCAGTGCGCCGGTGCGGAACAAGGCGTGCTTGACTGGCAGCACGCCGAGCAGCGCCTGATCGATCGTGCCGACAGCCACCCGCGCAGCAAGGAAGTTCTTGGCCCGCTCGGCTGCCCAGCGATGATCGTCAGTGCCTCCGGGCTCGCCATCGTCCCAGCGCACTTCATAGCCCGGCAGTTCCTGCCCCTGGGTTTCGCCCGCGACAAGATAGCCGGGAACGGCCAGAACCGCCTCCGGTGCCCCTTCCCCCCAGACGCGCTTCAAGACATCGTTGACGCGCTTGTGAAGCTGAACGGCCGCCGCGCGGGTGGGCAGTGCGAAATACAGCCCGTCCACCTCGCCACGGCGGCGGAGTTCCAGCCAGTGCCATAGCGCGGCCTCGGTCTTGCCCGATCCGGTTTCCGCCTCGATCAATGCGACGGGGCCGAAATCATCGGCGGCGGCCTCCTGCTGAAAGCCGTGCGGCGTGCGATCGAAGGCGGCGTGAAAGTCGCCCCCGGGTGTCGGCGAGGGCAACAGGCCGCGCATCGCTACCGCATCCCGCGCCTGTTCTGCGCGCAACGCGTGACGCGCTGCGCCGTGGTGGCCCGCCACGGGAAAACGCCGCGTGTCCGACCCGATCCAGTCGGCCAGTGTCACCAACCCGGCGAAAAGCGCTACGAAACGCGGGGCATCCGGCAGCGGTTCGCCCGGTTCCCATGCGAGCGGCCAGTGCGCGCGAACGGCGGCAATCAAGGCGACGACATGGGCCCCCGGATCGTCATCGCCGATCGGCATCCAGTGCTTGTTGTGCGGCATCCACAGCTTGCTCTCTCTTTCGTTGGCCCCATGACGAAACTCAGCAAGCGGTATTCCATGATGCGCCATCACTGCCGCAAAATGCTGCCTCGCACCCCATGCGCCGATGAACGTGCGCAGGGCGGCGGCAGCAGGACCGGTCTTCAACTTCGAATGGTAGAACAAGGCCGCGACCTGCCCGGTGTGACCGATCCGGGTCCTGTGCGGATCGATCCGCGCCTGGAAACCGCGATTGGCCTTGCCAAGATCGTGCAGCGCGGCCAGCGCCGCCAGGCGGGCATGATCCTGCGGGGTCAGCGGTCGTCCCGCAGCCGTGGTGAGCGCAAGCGCCCAGGCGCTGCCCGACAGCAACGCCTCCATCGCGACACCGACGTCGAGGCAGTGATCGATCAACGGCAGCGCCGCCGCAACCGTGCCGTCGTCGTTTCGGATCAGCTTCGCCCATGGCACGTCCGCATGCGCTGCCGTCATGATCCTGCCCCCCCTGCCGATTCCCAGCGCATCTATTCCAGAACGGCAATGGCCCCGGCAAGCGGCAGCCCGGTTCTGATCCGGATTGGAGCAATCACCACCCGGTGACCCGGAAGCTGCAGAAATGGAGTCAACCGCAGTTGTTTCGACCGGCGCCGAACGCCACCGCAACCCCGGATGGAAGGAGCGCCGCCACGTGGATGAACCGAAAGGAAGCCGCGCTGCCGCCGCATCGGCGTCCGGGCCGGCAATGGGTCAGTTCGTGTCGCTGCGTGGCCGGTTGTGGCTGGTGGAAGGGCAACCGGATACACCGTTCGACGGTCACCGGCTGGCATGCGTCGACGACGATGCCAGCGGCGAGGATGCGCAAGTGCTGTGGAGCGCCGAGGTGGATGCGCAACTACGCGACGAAGAAGCCTGGACCTCGCTGGCAAGCGGTGGCGGCGATGCCGAGACCTTTTCCGCCTATCTACGCACGGTTCGCTGGCGCACCGCGACCGCCGCCGAGCGCGACCTGTTCCAGGCACCGTTTCGGGCCGGCATCCGGCTCGACCCATATCAGTTGCTGCCGCTGCGCAAGGCGCTGCGCCTGCCGCGTGTGAACCTGTTGATCGCGGACGATGTCGGGCTGGGCAAGACGGTCGAGGCCGGGCTGGTGCTGCGCGAGATGCTGCTCAGGCGGCGGGTGGACTATATGGTGGTGCTGGCGCCCGCGGCGATGACCGGCCAGTGGCGCGACGAGCTGCAGAGCAAGTTCGGCCTGTCGTTCGAGATCGTCGACCGCCAGCATCTGGAGGCCCTGCGTCGACGACGCGGATATGGCGCAAACCCCTGGGCGACAGGATCGCGCTTCATCCTGTCGCACCGCTTGCTGGGTGACGAGGCCTATGTCGCGGGACTTCGCGACGTACTGGAGGATTTCCGCGCCCGGTCACTCCTGATCCTGGACGAAGCGCATCACGCAGCGCCCGCCGGCGGGGGGCGCTATGCGGTGGAGAGCCAGTTCACCCGCAGCCTTCGTGACCTGTCCGACCGGTTCGAACACCGGCTGTTCCTGTCGGCGACGCCGCATAACGGGCATCCGAACAGCTTTGCCACGCTGCTGGAACTGCTCGATCCGCAGCGCTTCACGCGTGGGGTCCCGGTGAGACCTGCCGATCTGGAGCCGGTGATGGTCCGCCGGCTGAAGAGCGATCTGCGGGCACTGGGCGAAGCGTTTCCGACGCGGGTGGTGAAGCAGGTGGTGATCGACGGGCTGACGCCCGATGCCGCTGAACTGCGGCTGGCCGCGATGCTGGCGGAGTATCGCGCCCTGCGGGAGCGGCGGATCGGGGCGTTGAGCGCGGGGCAGCGTGCGCGGGCGCGGCTGGCGTGTGTGGGGTTGCAGCAGCGCTTGCTATCCTCGGTGCCGGCGTTCGCGCGGACGTTGCGGGTGCATCTGGCCGGGCTGGATCGGTTGATCGCGGGCGAGGCGGCGCGGCCGGTGGTCGAGGGGGACGATGGCGAGGCGCCGGAGCGGGCGGACGAAGAGGACGACGCACTGGCGCGGCTGGAGCGCGCGGATGCGACGCGGGCCGAGGCGGCCGCCATGGCGGGGGGCGGTGCGACGGAACAGTTGACCGCAGAGCGTGACCTGGCGGCGGCGATGCTGGCGGTGGCGGAGAGCGCGAAGACCGCACCCGATGCGCGTATCCGCTGGATCATCGACTGGGCGCGGGCGAACCTGCTCGATGCGGAGGGACGCTGGCGTGACCGGCGGCTGATCCTGTTCACCGAATATGAGGACACGCGGCGCTGGTTGCAGCGGCAATTGTCGGTATTGCTCGACCCCGCCGACGCCCACGAAG
>NZ_CAMLAC010000074.1 GCF_946477935.1 uncultured Sphingomonas sp.
GACGCGGGTCGCGTCGCCCGGGGTCGGATCGCGGTCCAGCACGAAGGTGCTGCCCGTCTCCAGCACGGTTCGGCCGCCCTCGAACTTGCCGACGCGCAGCTTGGGGCCCTGAAGGTCGGCCAGGATCGTGGTCGGACGGTTGAACCGCGCCTCCATGCCGCGGATCGCCTGGATAAGCGGCACCTTCGACGCCTGATCGCCATGGCTCATGTTGATCCGGAACGCGTCCGCGCCCGCCTGGAACAGCGTGGCGATCATTTCGGGATCGCTGCTGGCGGGTCCCAGCGTGGCCAGCACGCGGACTTTGCGGGAGCGGGGGGCGAGGGCCTTGGTCATGTAGCGCTTATCCTGCGAACTTTGCCCGCACGGCTCTAACCTCTATTACGCGCCGATCAACCTTGGAGCTTGTAAAATGGACCGTCTCGACATGCTGGACGATGCGGCGGCGGCCGCCGCCTTCCGCCGGCTGGTGCGCCACCTGCGCCACCGCACCGATGCGCAGAATGTGGACCTGATGGGTCTGGCCGGCTTCTGCCGCAACTGCCTGTCCGACTGGGTGGGCGAGGCTGGCGGGCTGGACAAGGACGCCGCGCGCGAGACGATCTACGGCATGCCCTATGACCAGTGGAAGGCGGCGCATCAGGCGGACGCTTCACCGGAACAGCTTGCCCGGATGAAGGAAAGCGTCGCAAGGAACGCGCACTGACGACGGTTGAGCGGCGCGCGCAAAAGCCCTAGACGCGCCGCCGCACCCGACATCGGGAATCTTCATCGCCGCCCCGCCCGCGCGGGCGAGGGCAGCGGCATCTAAGGGAAAGCGAATCATCATGGCGGACGCGGAATTCGAAGGCTCGGGCCAGGTCGCGGCAGACGAGCTGCGGCTGCTGATCGAGCGCGCCGAGCGACTGGAAGAAGAGAAGAAGGGCATCGCCGACGACATCAAGGACGTCTTCGCCGAGGCCAAGGCCCGCGGCTACGACGCCAAGGCGATCCGGAAGATCATGGCGATCCGCAAGAAGAAGCGGGAAGAGTATCAGGAGGAGGAGGCCATCCTCGAGGTCTATATGCAGGCGCTGGGCATGCTCTGATCCACGTCTTCCTCTCCCCTCCGGGGAGAGGAAGGAGCCCGCTGCCAAAGGCAGTGGGAAGGTGAGGGGCCGCCAAGCAGTGCAGCACTGCTGGCTCGCCCCCCCCCGATCAGGCCGCCTCCGCCGCCTGCGTCGTCCATCCCAGCCGGGGAATCGTGATCGACCGCTTGCCGGTCAGATCGGTCCGGCACACGAACAGATCGCGGCTCTCGATATAGCCGATCAGACGCCGCACCCTGCCCAGCGAACTCGTGCCATAGGTCTGCGCGATCTGCGTATCCGGCGGACACGGCTCCCCCGCCCGCGCCGCACGCGCGACCAGCAGGAAGGCGCCCAGCATGTCGTCGGGCAGCGCACGCGCCAGCGCCAGCGCATCCTGCCAGTCGGGATCGGTCACGTCGAAGATGCCCGCGCGTGCGCAGGACAGCCGCCGCGCGAAACCGTTCAGGTCCAGCGGCGGCCTTGCCAGCCCCGCCATGCGGCAACGCACCTGGAAATCCTGGAACAGCACCGATGCCGGGCGGAAGGTCGATTCGGCATCCTCGACGATCGCACGCAGCACATCGGCATAGATCGCCTCCACCTCCTCGCCGCTCTTGTCGGGCACCGCCGGCGCCGCCGTGGTGGGCAGCGGCGGGCGCCCCAGATCGGCCATCAGTTCGTCGGCGGGCACGCGCCGCGGCCGCGGGTCGAAGGTCATCGGCAATTGCGGCGCCTCCTCGACCGGCGCGAACAACAGGTCCTGCAGGTCGGGCGGCGGCGCATCGGGCAAGGGCGTCAGCTTCGGACTGCCCGAGCGTGCCGAGGTTTCCACCGCACCGATCTTCACCGTGATCGGCCGGCGCGACACCGCCGGCCCCAGCGCCAGGAAGGTGCCCCGCGCCAGATCGCGAATCGCATCCGCCTGCCGCCGCTCCATGCCCAGCAGGTCGGCGGCGCGCGCCATGTCGATGTCGAGGAACGTCCGCCCCATCAGGAAGTTCGAAGCCTCCGCCGCCACGTTCTTCGCCAGCTTGGCCAGCCGCTGCGTCGCGATCACCCCCGCCAGCCCGCGCTTGCGCCCCCGGCACATCAGGTTCGTCATCGCCGACAACGACGCCCTGCGCACCTCCTCCGTCACCTCCCCGCCCGTCGTGGGCGCAAACAACTGCGCCTCATCCACCACCACCAGCGCCGGATACCAATGCTCCCGCGGCGCATCGAACAGCGCGTTCAGGAAGGCCGCGGCACAGCGCATCTGCCCCTCGATCTCCAGCCCCTCCAGGCTGAGGACGACAGAGGCACGGTGCTCGCGGATGCGGCTGCCGAACTTCGCCACCTCGCGCTCGGCATAATCGCCCGCCTCGATCACCACATGGCCGTAAGCCTTGGACAGGGTGACGAAATCCCCTTCCGGATCGATCACCACCTGTTGCACCTGCCCGGCCGATTTCTCGAGCAGGCGGCGCAGCAGATGCGACTTGCCCGAACCCGAATTGCCCTGCACGAGCAGGCGGGTCGCCAGCAATTCTTCCAGATCGATCGGGACGGACGAGCCGCGCTCATCCGTTCCCATGTCCACGCGTACCGTCATGGCCACGGGCCATGCCGCATGGGCACGGCCCCAAACAAGACTTGTATTTCGCGCAGGTGGCAAAACCGGCCCCGGCCCGCTAAGTGCGCTGCATCACTCAATGAGGCACCGATGGCAGGCCACAGCAAATTCAAGAACATCATGCACCGCAAGGGCGCGCAGGACAAAAAGCGCTCGGGCATGTTCTCCAAGCTTTCCCGCGAGATCACCGTGGCGGCCAAGATGGGCCTGCCCGATCCGGACATGAACCCGCGCCTGCGCGCCGCGGTGAACGCGGCCAAGGCGCAGTCCATGCCCAAGGACAATATCCAGCGCGCGATCGACAAGGCATCGAAGGGCGATACGGAGAATTACGAGGAAATCCGTTATGAGGGCTTCGGCCCCGGCGGCGTGTCGCTCATCATCGAGGCGCTGACCGACAATCGCAACCGCACCGCCACCAACGTGCGCACCGCCGTGTCGAAGAATGGCGGCAATCTGGGCACGGCGGGCTCGGTCAGCCACGGCTTCGACCGGGTCGGCCTGATCACCTATCCGGCCAGCGTGGGCGATGCCGAAAAGGTGTTCGAGGCGGCACTGGAAGCGGGTGCCGAGGACGTGACCTCCACCGAGGATGGTCACGAGATCTGGACCGAGCAGGGCGCGCTCCACGAAGTCAGCAAGGCGCTGGAGCCGGTGCTGGGCGAAGCAGAAGGCGCCAAGCTCGCCTGGCGGCCGCAGACCATGGTCTCGGTCGAGGAAGGCGATGCGGCGACGCTGTTCAAGCTGATCGACGCGCTGGACGATGATGACGACGTTCAGACCGTCTGGGGCAACTACGAGGTCTCCGACGAGGTCATGGAGAAGCTGGGTTGATCCAGCCGGCATGATCCTGCTTGGTCTCGATCCCGGTCTTGGCACCACCGGCTGGGGTGTCATCGCGGCGGAGGGCAATCGGCTGCGCCATATCGGCAACGGCCAGATCAAGACCGAGCCGTCCATGCCCCTGCCCCGCCGCCTGACCTATCTCCACGCCGCGCTTGCCGAAATGATCCGGGTCGAACGCCCGGACGGCGCGGCGGTGGAGGAGGTGCTGGGCAATTCCAACGCGCAATCCACCCTGAAGCTGGGTCAGGCACGCGGCATCGTCCTGCTGTCCGCGGCGCAGGCGGGGCTGATCGTGGGCGAATATCATCCCAGCATCGTCAAGAAGGCGGTGGTCGGCACCGGCGGCGCGGACAAGAAGCAGATCCAGGCGATGGTCGGCCACCTGCTGCCCGGCGTGAAGCTCGCCGGCCCCGACGCGGCCGACGCGCTGGCAGTGGCGATCACTCATGCGCATCACCTGGCGAGCGCGCGGGCGCAGATGCGGCGGACGGGGATTTCGGCCTAGTAGCGTTGCGTGAGATGCCTGTTCACGCGAGGACGCGAAGCCGCGAAGAGAATTTTCACGCGGAGGCGCGGAGGCGCGGAGGCGCGGAGGCGCTGAGAAGCAGATGGAGTTCGCGCAGAGGCGCAAAGGACGCAGAGAGATTGCGTTGGCTGCGACCCAAGCGGCCACCTTCCGATCGGAAGACTTTCCTGCTCGGTGATCCAGGCTGAGCCTACGGCTCAAGAGACGCACTCTGCGCCTCCGCGCGCAAAACCTTCTTCTTCTCCGCGCCTCCGCGCCTCCGCGTGAAAATCCCCTTCTTCTTCGCGCCTTCGCGTCTTCGCGTGAACCATTCCACCAAAAGCCCCAAACGCACCGAACCCCGGTGACAGCGTGCCGGGTTTGTTCTAGCGATCGGCCATGATCGCGCATCTGAAGGGACGATTGGACGCAACCGGCACCGACCATGCGGTGATCGATGTCGGCGGCGTCGGCTATCTGGTCGGCGCATCCGCGCGGACGCTGGCGGCGATCGGGCCGGTGGGCGAGGCCGCGATGCTGCATACCGAGATGCTGGTGTCGGAGGATTCGATCCGGCTGGTCGGCTTCTCCTCCTCGGCGGAGCGCGACTGGTTCCGGCTGCTGACCGGCGTGCAGGGCGTGGGATCAAGGGTCGCGCTGGCCATCCTCTCCGCACTCGACCCGTCCGAGATCGCCCGCGCCGTCGCCAGCGGCGACAAGGCAATGATCGCGCGCGCCAACGGCGTCGGCCCCAAGCTGGCGCAGCGCATCGTGATGGAGCTGAAGGACAAGACCGGCGGCATCGTCCTTGGCCCCGCTGCCGCGTCGCAGGTGATCCCGGTCGGCGCCGGCGCCGATGCGGTGTCCGCGCTCCTCAACCTCGGCTTCCGCCCGGCCGAGGCCAGCGCTGCCGTCGCGGCGGCCGAGGAGGATCTGGGTGAGACCGCAACGCTCGACGCGCTGGTCCGCCTCGCCTTGCGCAAGGCTGCGAAATAGGGCGTCGAAACAGGGCGGCTTGCTCCTCTGCCACCACCTCCGCTAAGGGCGCCGGCAATCGCAAGGACCCGGTGAGATCCCGGGTGGCTCTTCCGGCCGCCGATCCGTCGGACAACCTGCCCATGCCCCATCCGTCGCGCCCCTTTCCGGCGCCATGGGCCCCGTTGCAGATTTCCTCATGACCGATTTTCTTTCCCGCACCCGCGCCGAATGGTTCGTCGGCGTGCCGCAGGCCGGCCGCGACATCCTAGCCGGCGTCGTCGTCGCCCTCGCCCTGATCCCGGAGGCGATCGGCTTTTCGATCATCGCCGGGGTCGATCCCAGCGTCGGCCTTTACGCCTCGGTCGCGATCGCCATCGTCATCTCGCTGCTCGGCGGCCGGCCGGGGATGATCTCGGCCTCGACCGCGGCAGTCGCGGTGGTGGTAACGCCGCTCGTCCGCGATCACGGCGTCGATTATCTGTTCGCCGCGACGATCCTGATGGGCATCATCCAGATCGCCGCCGGCTTCGCCCGGCTCGACCTGCTGATGCAGTTCGTCTCGCGCTCGGTCATCACCGGCTTCGTCAACGCGCTCGCCATCCTCGTCTTCATGGGCCAGCTACCGCAACTCGTCGGGGTGACGTGGCACAGCTATGCGATGGTCGCGGCCGGCCTTGCCATCGTCTACCTCTTTCCACGCGTGACGAAGGCGGTGCCCGCCCCGCTGGTGACGGTCCTTTCGCTCGCCGCGGTCAGCATCGCGCTGGGCCTGCCGGTGCGCACGGTCGGCGACATGGGCAACATCCCCCATGGCCTTCCCAGCTTCACGCTTCCCCACGTCCCCCTGACGCTGGAGACGCTGCGCATCATCCTGCCCTTCTCGCTCACCATGGCCGCGGTTGGCTTGCTGGAGGCGCTGCTGACCGCACAGATCGTCGACGACATGACCGAGACGGACAGCGACAAGCGACGCGAGTGCATGGGTCAGGGCGGCGCCAACATCGCCTCGGCACTGGCTGGCGGCATGGGGGGCTGTGCGGTGATCGGCCAGACGGTCATCAACGTCACCTCGGGCGGCCGCACCCGGCTGTCGACTTTCGCCGCGGGCGCAGTCCTCCTCTTCATGCTCGCCGTACTCGGACCCTGGGTCGGCCGCATCCCGATGCCGGCCCTCGTCGCGGTCATGATCATGGTCGCGATCGGCACCTTCAGCTGGAACTCGATCACCAACATCCGCCATCACCCCTGGACCTCCAGCGTCGTCATGGTGGCGACCGTCGTCGTGGTGGTGGCGACCCACAATCTGGCGCAGGGCGTTCTCGTCGGCGTGTTGCTGTCGGGCGTGTTCTTCGCGGGGAAGGTCCAGCGGATGTTCGCGGTCGTGCGTGATGTCGAAGGCGACAGCGCGATTTACCGCGTGACCGGCCAGATCTTCTTCGCCTCGGTCGATCGCTTCACCCGCGCCTTCCGCCCCGACGAGCCCGCGGCCCGTGTGGTGATCGACGTATCGGCCGCGCACTTCTGGGATATTTCCGGCGTCGGCGCGCTCGACAAGATCGTCGCCCGCCTGCGCGGCGGCGGCCGACAGGTGGAGGTGATCGGCTACAACGCCGCGAGCGCTGACCTGATCGATCGTTACGCGCTCCACGACAAGACCGGGGTGGAGACCGGCGCGGTGCCGCACTGACATGAAAAAGGGCCGCAGGGATCATCCCAGCGGCCCTTTCGCCTATTGTCGAGCGTGCAGCCGATCAGATGTGGATCGGCTTGCCCTGCACCGCCATCGCGGCTTCCTTCAGCGCTTCCGAATGCGTCGGGTGCGCGTGGCAGGTATAGGCGATATCCTCGCTGGTCGCGCCGAATTCCATCGCCTGCGCGGCCTGTGCGATCATCGTGCCGGCCAGGCTGGAGACGATCCACACGCCCAGCACGCGGTCGGTCTTGGCGTCCGCGATCACCTTCACGAAACCGTCGGTGTCACGGTTGGTCTTGGCACGGCTGTTCGCCATGAACGGGAACTTGCCGACCTTGATCTCGCCCTTCTCCTTGGCCGCTTCCTCGGAGAGACCGACGCCCGCAATCTCCGGCATGGTGTAGACCACCGACGGGATCACGTCATGGTTCACGATGCCGGTCTGCCCTGCGATATTCTCCGCCACCGCGACGCCCTCGTCCTCGGCCTTGTGCGCGAGCATCAGGCCGGGGGCGACGTCGCCGATCGCCCAGACGCCGTCGACATTGGTCGCGAAGTCATGGTCGATCTCGACCTGGCCACGGTTGTTGAGCTTCACGCCCGCCGCTTCCAGGTTCAGGCCGTCGGTATTCGGCTTGCGGCCGATCGCGACCAGCACCGCGTCGGCGGTCAGCGTTTCCGCTGCGCCGCCAGCCGCCGGCTCGATGGAAACCGTCGCCGTCCCGCCCTCGACGGTGACGCCCGTCACCTTCGTGCCGGTCTTCAACTCGAAGCCCTGCTTCTTGAACAGCTTCGCCGATTCCTTGCGGACCTCGCCGTCGAAGCCGGGCAGGATCTGGTCCAGATATTCGACCACCGTCACCTTGGCGCCCAGACGGCGCCACACCGAGCCGAGTTCGAGGCCGATCACGCCGCCGCCGATGACGACGAGATGCTCGGGGACCTTGGGCAGCGCGAGCGCGCCGGTGGAGTCGACGACGACCTTCTGGTCGATCTCGACGCCGGGCAGCGGGGTCACCGACGAGCCCGTCGCGATCACGATGTCGCGCGCGGTAACCGTTTGTTCGCCGACGGTTACGGTGCTGGCGTCGGTGAAGCTCGCCTTGCCCTTCAGCCAAGTGACCTTGTTCTTCTTGAACAGGTACTCGATACCGCCGGTCAGCTCGCCGACCGCCTTGGCCTTCTCCGCATGCATCTGCTCGAGGTTCAGCCGGGCGCCCTCCACCTCGATGCCGAACTTGGCGAACGCGCCGTGCGACGCTTCCTCGAACAGCTCGGACGCATGCAACAGCGCCTTGGACGGGATGCAGCCGACGTTGAGGCAGGTGCCGCCCAGCGTCTCGCGCGATTCGGCGCACGCGGTCTTCAGGCCCAGCTGCGCCGCGCGGATCGCCGCGACATAGCCGCCGGGGCCGGCGCCGATCACCAGGACGTCATAGTCGTACTCAGCCATTTGTCTCTCCCGTTCCCCGGTCTTCGGGGTCCAGCCTGCGGGATGCCTCCCGCCACAATCGGATATGTGGACAGGCCCCCGCGGAAGCGAGGGCCTGTATAGGTCAATCTATGATCAGAGGTCGATCAGGACGCGCGTCGGGTCCTCAATCGCGTTCTTCAGCGCGACCAGGAAGGTCACCGCCTCGCGACCGTCGATCAGGCGGTGGTCGTAGCTGAGCGCCAGGTACATCATCGGACGCACCACGACCTGGCCGTCACGGACCACGGGGCGCTCCTCGATGCGGTGCAGGCCCAGCACCGCCGACTGCGGCGGGTTGATGATCGGGGTGGACATCAGCGAACCGAACACGCCGCCGTTGGAGATGGTGAAGGTACCGCCCTTCATCTCGTCCATCTTCAGCGTGCCGTCCTTGGCGCGCTTGCCGAAGTCGCCGATCGTCTTCTCGATGCCGGCCACCGTCAGGTTCTGCGCATCGCGGATCACCGGCACGACCAGACCGTTCGGCGCGGACACCGCGACCGAGATGTCGGCATAGTCGTGATAGACGATCTCGTCGCCTTCGATGGAGGCGTTGACGGCGGGGATGTCCTTCAGCGCCATCGTCGCGGCCTTCACGAAGAAACCCATGAAGCCCAGGCGGACGCCATGCTTCTTCTCGAACAGGTCCTTGTACTTGGCGCGCGCCTCGATGACCGCGGTCATGTCGACGTCGTTGAACGTCGTCAGCATCGCGGCGGTGTTCTGCGCTTCCTTCAGACGCTTGGCGATCGTCTGGCGCAGGCGGGTCATCTTCACGCGCTCTTCGTTACGCAAAGAGCCGCGGCCGGCGGCGGCCTGCCCGCCGTCCGACGACGCGCCCGCGACGGCGGGCGTGGCGGCCGCCTGGGGCTTGTTCTGCGCAGCGGACGCCACGTCTTCCTTGGTGATACGGCCGTCCTTGCCGGTGCCCTTGATCGTCGAGGGGTCGAGGCCATGCTCCAGGATCGCGCGGCGGACCGACGGCGACAGGGCGGCAGGCGAGTCGCCCGACGGTGCTTCGGCGGCAGCGGGTGCCGGGGCCGGCGCGGACGCCGGGGTCGCGGTGGCGGCGGGCTGCGGCGCTTCCGTCTTGGCGGGGGCCGAGCCACCCGCATCGACGGTGGCGATCAGCGCGCCGACCTGCACGGTGTCGCCCACCTTCACCGCATGATCACCCATCACACCCGCGACGGGCGACGGCACCTCTACCGAGACCTTGTCGGTCTCGAGGCTCGCGATCGGCTCGTCAACCGCGACCGCGTCGCCCGGCTGCTTCAGCCATTCACCCAGAGTCGCTTCGGTGATCGATTCGCCGAGCGTCGGCACCAGAACTTCAGTCGCCATTCCCATCTTCCTCCGCCCCGGCCGGACCGGGGCTTTACGCGGGCGGGTCGATCATGGCCCGCGCCAGGTTTCCATTCCAAACGACCCGGCCACCGGCCGGGCCGGCAAGCTCAGCTCGACGGACCTTCCTTGGGGCGGTTCGTGGTCGTGCTCTCGGCGCGTGTGCGACGGATCTCGTCGCGCACGCTGTGGCCCAGCGCATCGGCGACGAGCGCACCCTGCTCGGCGGTGTGGCGCTTCATCAGGCCCGTCGCGGGCGACGCTGCCGAGGCGCGACCCGCATAGCGCGCACGCTTCACCGAAGCGCCGGCGTCGGCCAGCGATTCCTCGATCAACGGCTCGACGAAGAACCAGTAGCCGTTGTTCTTCGGCTCTTCCTGCGCCCACACCACGTCTTCGAGGTTGGGCAGCTTCGCGATCCGCTCCGCCAGCGCCTCGCCCGGGAAGGGATAGAGCTGCTCGATGCGGACGATCTGCGTATCCTCGTCGCCGGCCGCGTCGCGTGCTTCCATCAGGTCGTAGGCGACCTTGCCGGTGCACAGCACCAGCCGCTTCGTCGCCTCGTCCGCCGCGCCCTTGGGGTCGGAGAGGATGCGACGGAAGTGGCTGTCGCCCAGGAAGTCCTCCGCCTTCGACACCGCCAGCTTGTGGCGCAGCAGCGACTTGGGCGTCATCAGGATCAGGGGCTTGCGGAAATTGCGGTGCATCTGCCGGCGCAGCAGGTGGAAATAGTTGGCCGGCGTGGTGCAGTTCGCCACCTGGATGTTGTCGTTGGCGCAGGCCTGGAGGAAACGCTCGGGACGCGCGGAGCTATGCTCGGGCCCCTGCCCTTCGTAACCGTGCGGCAACAGCATCACCAGGCCGTTGGCGCGCAGCCACTTGGACTCGCCCGACGTGATGAACTGGTCGATCATGATCTGCGCGCCGTTGACGAAGTCGCCGAACTGCGCCTCCCACATCACCAGCGTCTTCGGATCGGCGAGCGCATAGCCATATTCGAAACCGAGCACGCCATATTCGGAAAGCGGGCTGTCCAGCACCTCGAACCGGCCATGTTCCACCGTCTGCAGCGGCACGTACTTGTGCTCGTCAGTCTGATCGACCCAGACGGCATGACGCTGCGAGAAGGTGCCGCGGCCCGAATCCTGGCCCGACAAACGCACGCCATAGCCTTCCGACAGCAGCGAGCCGAAGGCCAGCGCCTCGCCCGTCGCCCAGTCGAAATTCTCGCCCGTGCCGAACATCTGCCGCTTTGCATCGAGCACGCGGGCCAGCGTCTTGTGGATCTGGATGCTGTCCGGAACGGTCGTCAGCGTGCGGCCGATCGCGTCGAACAGCTTCTTGTCCAGCCCCGTCTCGACGTTGCGACGACCCTGGTCGCCCTCGCGCGGCGCGGACAGGCCGGACCAGCGGCCCGCGAACCAGTCCGCCTTGTTCGGCTTGTACGCGGCGCCCGCCTCGAACTCGCCTTCCAGCAGCGTTGTGTACTGCTTCACGTTCTCGTCCAGCCAGGCCTGGTCGATCACGCCCTCGCCGATCAGGCGCTTGGCGTAGATGTCGCTCACGCCCGGATGCTGGCGGATCTCCTTGTACATCAGCGGCTGCGTGAAGCCCGGCTCGTCGCCCTCGTTATGGCCGAAGCGACGGTAGCACCACATGTCGATCACGATGTCGCGGTGGAACTTCTGACGGAACTCCATCGCCATCTTGGTGGCAAAGGTCACCGCCTCGGGATCGTCGCCGTTGACGTGGAAGACCGGCGCCTGCACCCCCTTCGCCACGTCCGACGGATAGGGCGAGGAGCGCGCGAACTGCGGGCTGGTGGTGAAGCCCACCTGGTTGTTGATGATGAAATGGACGCAGCCGCCCGTGTTGTAGCCACGGATGCCGGAGAAGCCGAGGCATTCCCAGACGATGCCCTGCCCCGCAAACGCCGCGTCGCCATGGATCAGCACGGGCAGCGAGGCACTGTGGTCCTTCAGGTCGCTCGCGATCGTCTGGATCGCGCGGGTCTTGCCCAGCACGACGGGGTTCACCGCCTCCAGGTGAGACGGGTTGGCAACCAGCGACATATGCACCTTGTGCCCGTCAAACTCGCGGTCGGTGGAGGTGCCGAGGTGATACTTCACGTCGCCCGAGCCGCCGATGTCGTCGGGATTGGCCGATCCGCCGGCGAACTCGTGGAAGATGACGCGCAGCGGCTTGGCCATGACGTTGGCCAGCACGTTCAGGCGGCCACGATGCGCCATGCCAAACACGATCTCGCGCACGCCGTACTGGCCACCGTACTTGATGACCGATTCCAGCGCCGGGATCATGCTCTCGCCGCCATCAAGGCCGAAGCGCTTGGTGCCGACATATTTCTTGCCGAGGAATTTTTCCCACTGCTCGGCCTCGACCACCTTGTTCAGGATGGCCTTCTTGCCGTCGGTGGTGAATTCGATCGCCTTGTTCTGGCCTTCCATCCGCTCCTGCAGGAAGCGGCGCTCCTCGACATCGACGATGTGCATGTATTCTAGGCCGACATTGCCGCAATAATTCTTGCGGAGCGTATCGACCAGCTCGCGAACGGTCGCCCATTCGAAGCCCATCGTGCCACCCAGATAGATCTTGCGATCCAGATCGGCGTCGGTGAAGCCGTAATATTCGGTCTTCAGATCCTCGGGCATCTCACGCTTGGCGAGGCCCAGCGGATCGAGATTGGCGGCCAGGTGTCCGCGCACCCGGTAGGTGCGGATCAGCAACTGCGCGCGGATCGCGTCGCCGGCCGCCTTCACGATATCATCGGTCGAGGGCGCGGCGGCCGGTGCCGCAGGCGCAGCCTTGCCGCCACGTGCGGGCTTGGGCGCAGGCTCCATCTGGGTCGGATCGAGACCCGCGGTCAGGTCGTCGGTGGTGGTCAGCGGCCACCGCTTGTTGGTCCAGCTCGGACCGCCCACGCCCTGCTCCAGCCCTTCGAAGAAGGTCCGCCAGCCGCCATCGACCGACGCCTGGTCGGCCTGGTACTTGGCGTAGAGCGCCTCAATGAACGCCGGGCTGACGCCGGTGGCGATGTCGCTGAAATCCTGACCTTCGTAGCCCATCGTCATTGTCCTTCTGCCCCTCCTGTCTGCGAGGGGGTGATGAGGGCGACGGGTTCCGCGACACCCGCGCCCTTAGGGCCGCCTCCCCCGCGAAGGGGGGAGGCGATCACCTTACTTGTTCAGCACCGACAGCAGCGTCGAGCCGAGTTCCGACGGGCTGGCCGCGACCTTGATGCCCGCTTCTTCCATCGCCGCGATCTTGCTCTCGGCATCGCCCTTGCCGCCCGACACGATCGCGCCGGCATGGCCCATGCGGCGGCCCGGAGGTGCGGTGCGGCCCGCGATGAAGCCCGCCATCGGCTTCGACCGACCGCGCTTGGCCTCGTCCTTCAGGAACTGCGCCGCCTGCTCCTCGGCGTCGCCGCCGATCTCGCCGATCATGATGATCGACTGCGTCGCCTCGTCCGCCAGGAACAGCTCCAGCACGTCGATGAAGTTCGTGCCGTTGACGGGGTCGCCGCCGATGCCGACCGCGGTCGTCTGGCCAAGACCCGCGTTCGAGGTCTGGAACACCGCCTCATAGGTCAGCGTGCCCGAGCGCGACACGACGCCCACCGAACCCTGCTTGAAGATCGAGCCCGGCATGATGCCGATCTTGCACTCGCCCGGCGTCAGCACGCCGGGGCAGTTCGGGCCGATCAGGCGCGACTTGGAACCCGACAGCGCGCGCTTGACGCGCACCATGTCGAGCACCGGAATGCCCTCGGTGATCGTCACGATCAGCGGGATCTCGGCGTCGATCGCCTCCAGGATCGAGTCCGCGGCGAAGGGCGGCGGGACATAGATCACGCTGGCGTCGGCACCGGTCTTCGACTTGGCTTCGGCAACGGTGTTGAACACCGGCAGGTCGAGGTGCGTCGTGCCGCCCTTGCCCGGCGTCACGCCGCCGACCATCTGCGTGCCGTATGCCAGCGCCTGCTGCGTGTGGAACGTGCCGGTCTCACCGGTCATGCCCTGGGTGATGACCTTGGTATTCTTGTTGACGAGGATGCTCATGGGGGCTCCCGTTAGCGTCGCCCCCATTGGAGGGCATAAAGATACCCGCGCGCGGTATCAGGTCGCGCGCGGGCGTTGAAAATCAGGCAAGCGTGCCGTCGATGCCCTTGCACGCGACGAGCAGTTCCTTGACCGCGTCGACCGAGACCTGAAGATTGCCCTTGGCCTCGTCCGACAGCTTGACCTCGACCACCTTCTCGACGCCGTTCGCGCCGATCACGACGGGCACGCCGACATACAGATCGTCGATGCCGTACTGGCCGGTCAGGTGCGCCGCGGCCGGCAGGATGCGCTTCTGGTCGTACAGATAGGCTTCCGCCATCGCGATGCCGCTGGTCGCGGGTGCGTAATAGGCCGAACCGGTCTTCAGCAGCGCGACGATCTCGCCGCCTCCGCCACGCGTGCGCTTGATGATCTCGTCGACCTTCTCCTTGGTGGAGAAGCCCATCTCGATCAGATCGCTGACCGGGATGCCGCTGACGGTCGAATATTCCAGCACGGGCACCATGGTGTCGCCGTGGCCGCCCAGCACGAAGGTGTTCACATCCTTCACCGACACGCCGAACTCGTCGGCGAGGAAGTGGCTGAAGCGCGCCGAGTCGAGCACGCCGGCCATGCCGACGACCTTGTTGTGCGGCAGGCTCGAGAATTCACGCAGCGCCCACACCATCGCGTCGAGCGGGTTGGTGATGCAGATCACGAACGCGTCGGGTGCGTTGTCGCGGATGCCCTCGCCGACCGCCTTCATCACCTTCAGGTTGATGCCCAGCAGATCGTCGCGGCTCATGCCGGGCTTGCGAGCGACACCGGCGGTGACGATGATGACGTCCGCGCCAGCGATGTCGGCATAGTCGTTCGAACCCTTGATGTTCGCATCGAAGCCCTCGACCGGGCCGCACTGCGACAGGTCCAGCGCCTTGCCCTGGGGAACGCCTTCGACCACGTCGAACAGAACGATGTCACCGAGACCCTTGAGGGCTGCGAGGTGCGCGAGCGTGCCGCCGATGTTGCCGGCGCCGATCAGCGCGATCTTCTTGCGGGCCATTCCAATCCTTCTCCGTGATGGACGTGCGTGATTGGTCATGCGGACTACGCCGATTGCCGACGTGCCGCAACCGCTAAAGCACGCACTTTCGGTTTTTAATTGCAAATGGTTCGCAGGAGCGATAAGCCGGACGGAGGCTCGAACCGGCGGACTAGCCCCGCTCGTTCGTCTCGCCGTCTTCGCCATGCCCCTTGGCCAAATATGCCTCTGATCGCATCTCTTCCAGGCGGCTGATCGTACGTTCGAACTCGAACCGCCCGTCGCCGGTTTCATACAGATCGGCGGGTTGCGCATCCGCTGCGGCGAGCAGCTTCACCTTGTGCTCGTACAGCGCGTCGATCAGCGCCACGAAGCGCGCCGCCTCGTTGCGGTTCTCTGGCCCCAGCTTAGGGATGCCGACCAGGATGACCGTGTGGAACCGCCGGGCGATCGCCAGATAGTCCGCCGCCCCGCGCGCCTCGCCACACAGGCGCTTGAACGAAAACACCGCGACGCCCTTCAGCGCCTTGGGCACGCGAAGCGTACGCCCCCCCTGCACCGCCAGATCCTCGGACGGGACATGGGCGGCATCCTCCACCGGATAGTCGGTCAGCCGGAAGAAGGCGGCGGACAGTTGCGCCGTCGCCTCCGCCCCGTTCGGCACCAGCCAGGTATCCACCTGCCCCAGCCGGTCTCGCCGGTAATCGGTCGGGCCGTTCAGCGCGATCACGTCCATCCGGCTCTCGACCAGCGCGATGAAGGGCAGGAAATGCTCGCGGTTCAGCCCGTTCTTGTACAGGTCGGCGGGCGGGCGGTTGGAGGTGGTGACCACCGTCACCCCCGCCTCGATCAGCGCGGTGAACAGCCGCGACAGGATCATCGCATCCGGGCTGTTGGTCACCATCATCTCATCGAACGCCAGCAGCCTGGTTTCCTCCGCGAGCGCGGCGGCAACCGGGGCGATCGGCTCGCCGATCTGCTTGGCACGTTCGGCGGCGATGCGGGCATGCACCTCCAGCATGAACTCGGCAAAGTGGACGCGCCGTTTCCGCTCGATCGCGACGTGATCGAAGAACAGGTCCATCAGCATCGATTTGCCGCGCCCGACGCCTCCCCACATATAGACGCCCTTGGGCGCAGGGGCGCCGCGCCCGGTCAGTCGCGCGAAGAATCCGGTCCGCGGCGGCTGTTCCAATTGGGTCGCCAGTGCATCCAGCCGGGCGGCGGCGGCGGCCTGTTCGGGATCGGGGCGAAGCTCGCCTGCGGCGACCAGCGCTCGGTAGGCGGAAAGAATATCAGGCATGGAGCAGAATCGCTTCTTCTCCCCTCCCCTTCAGGGG
>NZ_CAMLAC010000075.1 GCF_946477935.1 uncultured Sphingomonas sp.
GCCCAGATGCGCAAAGGACAAGGGGCCAAGCCGCTCGAACAATTCCACCGCACCGCGGAACGGCCCCTCCTCGTCCAGCACCAGATGTTCGGGGCGTACGCCCATCGTCACCGCCATACCCACGGTCGCGCGCAGCGCAGCGCGGATCTCGGCGCCGTTTTCCAGTTGCAGCGTTACGCCCTCCGCCCCGGCCGCGACCACCCGGGCCGGGGCGAAGTTCATCCCCGGCGAGCCGATCGCGCGCGCCACCGCCAGCGTCGCGGGCGCATCGTACAGCGCGATCGGCCCGCCGACCTGCTCCACCCGCCCCTCGCTCATCACCACGATGCGATTGGCCAGCGTCATCGCCTCAAGCTGGTCATGCGTGACATAGATCATCGTCGCGCCCAGCTCGCCGTGCAGCCGGGCGAACTCGTGCCGCATCCGCACGCGCAGTTCGGCGTCGAGGTTGGACAAGGGTTCGTCGAGCAACAGCACGCGCGGCCGGCGCACGATGGCGCGCGCGATCGAAACCCGCTGCCGCTGCCCGCCGGACAGGGCGCGCGGTCGCCGGTCCAGCAGCGGCGTTAGGTCCAGCGAGCCTGCCACCGCTGCCACCCGCTCGGCGATCTCCGCCTTCGGCCGGCGCGCGACGCGCAGGGGAAAGGCAATGTTCTCCGCCACCGTCAGATGCGGGTAGAGCGCATAGGACTGGAACACCATCGCCAGCCCGCGGTCGGCGGGGGCGGCATGCGTCACGTCGCGCCCGCCGATCGCGATCCGCCCCGCGCTCGGCTCCTCCAGCCCGGCGATCAGGCGCAGCAGCGTGGATTTTCCGCATCCGGACGGCCCGACGATGACGACGAACTCGCCATCCTCGATCAACAGGTCGGTCGGTGCCAGCACGTCCACCGCGCCAAAGCGCTTGCTCAGTCCCTCGATCCGGACGCTCGACACACGATCCCCTCTTTTCCCGGCAGCATACAGCCGATCAGGCGCCGCTCCAGTTGAAACATCCCGCGGGCAGTCCCGAACCGCTGACCAGCAGCGCGCCGCGGGCGTAGAAGGCGGCGCGGCGGTCGGGGGCGACATCCACCACCATCACCCCCATCGCCCGGTCGCTCCACACCAGCCGGCCACCCTCGGCCAGCACGGCGTCCATCGCTGCGGCGGGGGTCACGGCGGGGGCGAAGACCAGGGTGGTGAAGCGCGTCTCCCCCGCCGGCCGCGCCGACCAGAAGGCGGCACTCACCGTCACCAGCGCCACGATCGCCGCCGCCACGCCGCCCGCCGGCATGACCCGGCCCCGACGCAACATCCGCCAGCCCAGCAGCAGCGGCACCAGCCCGAACACGACGAACCAGATCAGATCCCACAGCAGCGGATGGGCACTGTCCACCCGGATGCGGTGGATGCCCAGCACCCAGTGCGACAGCACGCTGTCGACGACATGCCACAGCCCGAACCCGACCGGCACCGCCCCCAGCCAGCGCGTGGAGGCCGCCGCGCCCCGGTGGCGCCACAATCCCCACAGACTCGCCAGCGCGATCCCATACATCAGCGCATGAAAATAGCCGTCCCACAGCACCTGCAGGCGCAAGCTGTCGACGCCCGGCACCAGGCTGAGCAGATGATGCCATTGCAGGATCTGGTGGAGCAATATCCCGTCGAAGAACCCGCCCAGCGCAAAGCCGAGCAGTCCGCCCCACCGCACCACCGGATCCTTCACCATCTCGCCTCTCCCGCCGACCGGGGAAATCAACGCCTGGGACGGCCAAGTGGCGCCGCCCGCAAGACAATCCTTCGATCGTCGCGCGCGGGCCGGCTACCAGTCCAGCCGATAGGTCACGCGAAAGCCGTCATGGTCGGACAATTGCGGGTCGGACTCGGCGCCGTCGAACATTGCCTCCACGCGGATCGGTGTCACCCGCACCTGCGACCCCTCGGCGAAGAGCTGAAGGTCTTCGGTATCCATCCACGGTTCGTCGCCGTCCCATGACACGCGTACCGCGCAAGGGGAGGCAGGCGTCGCGCAGAATCGATGCACCATCGTCAGCCGATCCAGCGCCGCATCGAACCGCGCCAGCCGCTCGGGCGCGCCGCGCATGTTGAAGTCGCCGCCAAGGATGGTCGGAACTTTCCGCCCCTCGATCGCCGCGACGAAGCCCGCCAGATCCTCCACCTGGATCGCATGCGCCGCGCCGCTGCGCGCGGCCGGCACGCGCGACGCACCTTGTGAGTTGAGGTGCGTGTTGAAGATGTCCACCGGTTGCGGCACGCCCGGTATCCGGATGCGGACCTGCTGCATCCCCTTGTTGCTCAAACAGTCGAACCCAGCGCAGCGATGCTTGCCGAACGGTTCGGACGCATCGGCGACGATCGGATAGCGGCTGAGGATCGCCAGTCCGGAGCCGACGAGATGAAACCCGGTCTCGCCCTTCTTCCAGCGAAACGGCCCTGCGATCGGATCGAGGCCAGGCCGACGCCGCTTTTGCGTGCGCGATGGACCCCAGGCCTGATAAGGATAGCCCGCCTTGGCCATCGCGGACACCGCGGCGGGGCTGAACATCTCCTGCACCAGAACCACGTCGGGCGCCTGGCCCTGCGCGTTCAGTTCGGCCAGCCGCGCACCGATGCGGCGCAGAGAGGGCGCACGGTTGCGCCGCGCCGGCCAGCCCAGCCCCTCGATGTTGAAGGTCAGCACATCCAGCGTCGCATGCCCTTCCGCCGGCGCAGTGATGGGGGCGGTGCCGACCGGCGCGCGCACCACGGGGGGCAGCGTCGTACACCCGGCCAGCGCCAGCGCGATCAGGCCGGCCGCGGAAGGCAGTGGCATCCGCCTGTTCTTACGCGCGGTCGATCTGTCATCACGGTACGCAGTCACCGGAGCGGTCGATACCGGACCCTGCCCGTCTCGCCAACCCGACATCGTCGTTCGCCGGCACACGGTTGCAACTACGAGATTCCCGTCACGCGGAGCGCACGTTGCCGACAGGAATGCATGCGACCGGACTCTTTGCCTCGCACACCGCGCAACCCGTGGAAAGGGCATCCTTCCGGCATGGGAACCTGGTCGAAGGCTGGTCAAAGCCGCATGCCAGGGGTTCACGTTTGGCGTGTCATTTTGTCCCGAGCCGGAACCGACCGGGGCGCATAGATCGTGTGACAACTAAGGTGACACCGTTCGATGCCGATCGGCTCGACAGTCGTTCCGACACACATGGGCACGTTTGCGGAGCGTCGCGCTTCTTCATGTCCGACGGGCAGTTTCGAGAAACCGCATTCGGAGACACATTTCGAGAAAGGCGGTTGACCGCCGTGCATGCGATCCAACAACAGTCCGCGGCTGTCTTCCTGCACCGTCGTTTTCGGGAAGGCCGCAGCAGTTACGTTTGCCAAGCAACCTAAAAATAAGGCAACGGAAAATGAAAATCACACGCACCATCCAAGTTCCAGGCGACGCATTGCTTCCGCCTTCGGCAACGCCGCTTCCGCCAGAGGGCATTCCGCCGAACGAAGGGTGGATCGTAATACCTCCAGTGGATCCCATCTATACCGAGCAGACGCATTTTACCTTTCACGGCTACGGTATGAACTCTCAGCTAGCCGAGGCGGAACGCCTCAACGAACCGGACCTTTTTGGGCGTCACTATGGAAGTGGCAGGGGCGTGCAAGGCTTACCTTCACCAACATGGCGTATCACACCGTCTAAAAAACCACTGCCCGACGCTTGGGAAGGGTCTGGCTGTTTCTACCTTTCTGGCCGTCTTGTAGAGATTTTGGAGAAACTGGCACCAGGGGCAATAGATAAAGTGCCGATGAGGATTGAGGATCGCGATGGTGGCCTCGTAAGAGATGATTATTTTATCGCTGACGTGGTCCAGCATTATGCTGCTATTGATTGGGCAAACTCTCAGGTTCTTTACTCCAGGATCGGGAACTACCCGCCGTTTCCGTCACCGAGTTTCACAAGGATGATTCCCAATCTTCCTGAAGGTTTGGTGATGTTTAGAGATAACGTAAAAAGGTCAACCGTGTATGTCACGCGCGATGCGAAAGACGTACTTGGAAGGATGAAGCCGAAGTTGCGCGGAGTAGAATTTGGCGGCGCATAATTAGCCTATAATGACGGAAAGCCGTTTGGTAGGGATGTCATAACCGAGCAATAGCACTAAGCATTCGACGCTGCCCCGTCCGGCGAAATTCTTGCTGGAAGGTTCAGACGGAAAACCGATGCCGGTCAAATGGCCGTTGAATGTGAACGTGTTTGACGGCCTCAAGCGTTGCTGGGGTCAGCCGTATACAGTTGCCTATGCCCGCTCGGCCCCATTGCGCCGCATAATAATCTCAGATACCGAATAGCCTATTCCCGATATTGGCTCCCAATCAGGACGGTCGCACGGCCTGGCGTGCGATGTTGACGATCCTCTCACCGAACCGCGAAAGAGCCGCCTGTCCGGGCGCCTGTCAAGTGCGACGCCTGATGCCCCTCACCGCGCATCGAACCGCGGCGCTGCCCTGAAGTCCGCCAGTCCGAACGGCCGGTCGCGAAACAGATACGCATAATAGAATTCGCGCAGCGCCCGGTGATAGTCACGTACCCGGTCACGATAGGCCAGTTGCGCGCGCGTATCGGTATCCGCCAGCCGGGCCAGCGCCGCCTGCACGCCGACGGGCGGCAACAGCCAACCCAACGCATTGCCCGCCGCGGCGCGCCGCTCCAGCCCGGCACGATAGGCCGCAACTTGTGGCGCCACGCTACGGTCGCCATTCTGGTGGAAGGCGAAATACCATTTCCAGTGAAAGGCGATCGGCAATGGCGCCGAATCCGCCCATTGCGGATGCTCGGCATAGAAGCGCCGCATCGTCGCCTCACGCGGAATGTCCCATGCATCGTTCACCGCCTCGCGCTGCGCCAGCGCGATCGCGCTGCCCGGCGGCACCGGCACCAGCCGGTTGACCGCGACATGCGCCGCGGCGGGCACCACCAGCACCAGCAACAGCCAGATCGCCGCCAGCGTTGCGGCATTGGTCACCGAACTCCACCGCAGGCGCGACACCAGCGCGGCCACGCCCACCCAGAAGCCGGTATAGGCGACTGTCAGCGCCAGCACCGCGAGCACCGTCACCGGGCCTACTCCCGACACCGCCGCACCCACGAGGAACGGCACGCCTACCGCCAGCACGATCAGCGCGAGACGCAGCAGCGTGCGCCGCCGCATCACCCGGCGCGCACCGCCCGGCAACACTGCCAGCATCCGCGCGCGCCCCGCCTCGCGCTCGCCCGATGCCAGATCATGAAACAGCGCAATGGTGAACAGCGGCACCAGGAAGACCAGCACGAACGCCCATTCGAACCGGCCGGGCAGCGCCAGCTCCGGGTTGAAATTATCGCCGTCATAGATCTGCGCCTCCAGCCCCAGCGCGCGGATGCGCAGGATATAGGGGGAAACATCGCGCATCCCGAGCGCCGCAAAGGCCAGCGGCGATGGCGGATCCCAGGTCGCGTGGAAGGTATAATAGGCCGCGTCGCCCGGATCGCCCTTTGGCGCGGCCCAGCGCGCGACGGCGGCGACATCCTCCGCTTGGGCCGGCGCGATCCGGGCGATCGCGGCGCGCTGCCGGGCAACCTCCGCCAGCCCGGTCGCGACCGATGCCGCGCCGAGCAGCGCCAGCAGGATCAGCGCGGCCAGCGCCAGCCGGTTGCGCAGCAACAGGATCAGTTCGTAACGCCAGATACGCATCAGCGCGCTCCCAACCGGCGGGTGACGAGCGCGAGCCCGCCCAGCGCCGCGATCAGCCATGCCGCCACCATCGCCAGCCCCGGCAACGCCGCCACGGCCAGCGTGGCGTCGGTGGCGGCGTTGAAGGTGAAGGGCGGGATCGCCTGCCAATGATCGGCACCGATCCGCTTGCGGCGGTCCGCCCCTGCGTCCTTGGCGGTGTCGTCGGTGTAGCGCACGCTGTCCGCCTGCAACTGGTTCAGCCGCTGCACGAGCGCGTAGCGATAGCGTTCGGCCTGCTCCAGAAAGCGCTGGTGACCGGCATTGTCGGTGCCCGCCGCCGCCATCGACAGGTCGCGCAGCGCCACCGCCGGGCTCAGCAGGCCGGCCGCCGCGACCAGCGCCCCCTGCCGTTCCTGCGCGGCAAAGCCCGCTGCAGCATAACGGTCGAACAGGCCGGAGGTGATCCGCTCGCCCTCCACCGCCAGCAGGCCCTTGTAGTTGACCGGCAGATCCTCGATCCGCTCGACACCGTAACGCGCCAGCGTGCGCCGCTTGAACGCGGCAAAGGTGGGATCATCGGGATTGTGGCTGTCGCCGGCGCGGCGCAGGTCGCGCGCGATGGCGATATCGGTATCGATGCGGTTGGCCAGCGGCACCGCGGTCCCTGCGATATCGGGGGCGACGCGCGGCACCAGCACCACCGTCACCGACCACAGGGCGAGCAGCACCAGCAGCGCATCGCGCGACCGCTTCACCGCGGCGGACACCAGCACCACCAGCACCGTCCACAGCGCCAGATACGCGAAATAGCCGGCCGCGATCACCAGCATCGGCAGTGCATGCGCGCCCGGCTGCCCCGCGATCAGCGCGAAGCCGATCACCGCCGGCACTCCGGCGATCGCCGCCACCGTGCCCAGCGCGGCCAGCTTGCCGCCGACGATGCTCCGCCGCGACGCACCGCCCACCAGCAACGGACGAAGCGTCCCCCGCTCCCGCTCGCGCGCCACCGCACCGAAGCCCAGAAAGATCAGCAGCAGCGGCGCAACCGCTTGCAGCCCAAAGGCGGGTGTCAGTTGCCCGAAGCGCACCAGCATCGAACTTTGCTGCACATCGCCGAAATTGGCGGTGTTCTGGCGGTGCCCTTCCAGGAACATGCTGTTGCCGGTGAAGGCATCGACGCCCGGATCGAACGCCGCCAGCGGCCCCAGCGGGCGATAGATGAACTGGCCATAATGGACCATGCGGTGCGGGTGGCGATCGGGTTGCGCGTTGAACGCGGCCGCGGCCTCCGCCTGCTGGCGCGCGCGCGTGTCGGCGATGGCGCGCTGATGCCCCCAGGCGGTCAGCGATGCGACCAGCGTCAGCACCACCAGCAGCATCAGCGCGACCGCCGCCACGCGGTTGCGCGCCATCAGCCGCAACTCGTCGCGCGCAATCAACCGGGCCGCGCTCATGCCGCGATCCGCTGCTGGAACCGGTCGTGCAGCGCCCGTACGTCGAACCGCTCCGGACCGACCGCCGCAATCTCGTCGGCGATGCGCCCCCCGTCCAGATACCCGATCCGGTCCGCCAGATCGGCCGCGCTCAACAGGTCGTGCGTCACCATCAGCACCGCGGTGCCCCGGTCGCGCACGGCATGAAGCAGCCGGTTGAAGTCAGCGGTCGCACGGGGGTCCAGCCCCGATGTCGGCTCGTCCAGCAGCAGCACCGGCACCGCGCGAAGGAGCGCCACCGCGATTGCCACCTTCTGCCGCATTCCCTTCGAATAGCCCCCCAGCCGCCGGTCCCACGCATCCTCGCCCAGCCCCGCCGCCACGAACGCCGCACCGATCTCGTCGCGGACCCGCGGCTCGCCGGCCAGCGCCAGCAGATAATCGGCATTCTCCATGCCGCTCAAATGATCGTACAGCGCGACGTTTTCGGGCAGATAGGCGATCCGCGCCCGCGCCCCGTCCGCATCGCGGCCGGGATCGATCCCGGCGACTGACACGCGCCCCCGTTCCACCCCGGTGAAGCCGAGCAGCACTGACAAGGTCGTCGACTTGCCCGCCCCGTTGCCGCCGAGCAGCGCATAGATCTCGCCCGCCGCGACGTGCAGCGACAGGTCGTGCAGCACGCGGTGGTCGCCGTAGCGAACGGCAATATCGCCGAGCGCGATCGCGGCGGCAGCGTCAATGGTCGACATGGGTGTTTCCCCGGGAAAACAGCGAATTCGTTGGGGCGCTCATGACGTGCCGGACCAAAGCCTGTCAACGGCGATGTTGTAACATTTCATATCCGGCCGCCGGGTCCGGCCCCGTCTCAGGCGTCGATCGACGGTAGTGACGCGAACCAATCCGCATAGCAGGTGGTGCGCGCCATGCGGCGGTTCAGGTCGGGCGCGCCGTCGGTCCACCATACCGGGCCACGCTCGCCCAGGGCGTGCTTGGCCGCATCGACCGCCGCATGCGCCACCGCCTCGCCTGCCGCATCGCCCGCGCGCCGCGCGACACCCACCGCCCGCCGCGCCGCCATCAACGCGTTCACCAGTTCCTGCCGCCGCGCGGGCGCCAGCCCGGGATCAGCGGTGCGCCACAATCGCCCACGCACCACGATATAACGGCCATCAGGCGTGGTCAGGGTCAGACCGGCGCCTCGATCTCGAAGCGCACGCCCTCCGGCAGATAGACGATGGCGGGCACACCGCGCACATGGGGGCCAAGCACCCGCGCGATCATGCGGCTGCCAAAGCCGGTCCGCGCGGGCGGCACGACCGGCGGGCCGTCATGCTCGCTCCACGAAAAGGTGAAATAGCGATCCGCCCCCGCCCCGCACAGCGCCCAGCGGATCACCACCTGCCCCTGTGGCGCGGCCAGCGCGCCATATTTGATCGCGTTCGTCGCCAGTTCGTACAGCGCCATCGACAGCGCCAGCGTGATTTCGGGCGCCAGCCGGATCACTGGCCCCTCCGCCGAAAAGCGATGCCCGTCACGGTCGATGAACGGCGCCAGCACCCGCGCGACGATGTCGCCGATCGCCGCCCCCTCGACCTCGTCCTGGATCAATAGCTCGTGCGCGGTGCCCAGGCTGGCGATACGCCCCGCCACCGCCTGCCGTGCCTCGGCCAGCGAGGGGGCATCGCGCAGCGTCTGGCTGACCACCGCGCCCACCGTGGCCAGCGTGTTCTTCACCCGGTGGGTCAGTTCGCGCGCCAGTATCGCACGGTGTTCCTCGGCGAACTTCCGGTCGGAGATGTCGGTGGAAAAGCCCGCGATCATGCGCCGCGTGCCGTCCTGCCCGTGCTGCATCTCGGCGCGTGCCCCCACCCAGCGCTGGTCGCCCGCCGGTGTCAGGATTCGGAATTCGGTCGCGCACGGCCGGCCATGCCGGATGGTCGCGACCATATCCGCGCGCATCCGTCCGGCATCGTCGGGGTGAACGCACGCCAGCAGGTCGGCATAGGTAAAGGGCAGGTTCGGCATTCGCCCGAACAGCGCCTTGCAACTGTCCGATGCCACCAGCTCGCGCGTCGCCAGGTCGAACGACCAGGTGCCCAGCCCGCCCGCCTGCAGCGCCAGCGCCAGCCGCGCCTGACGCTCGGCCAGCGCCGCCTCGCGCCGGGCCACCGTCGCGGTCAACCGCTCGCGATCCTCCTGCAGCCGCGCCAGCCGGTGCCGCTCCACCGTCACGTCCAGTTGCGAGGCGACGAACCAGCGTGGCGCGCCCTCCGCATCACGCACCGGCGTGACCCGCAGCCGGTTCCAGAACGGCGTGCCATCGCGCCGATGGTTCAGCAGGTCGATCTCGATCGGCTCGCCCACCGCCACCGCGGCACGCAGCCGTGCCACGTCCGTCGCGTCGGTCAACGGCCCCTGCATGAAGCGGCAGTTACGTCCGAGTATCTCGGCCGCGGGATAGCCGGTCAGCGCCTCGAACGCGGCGTTGCAATAAACGATCGGCGTATCGGGCAGATGGGCATCGCACACCACCATCGCCGCCTGCGACAACGCGAATGCCGCGAGGATTGGATCGTCGGGATCCAGACGCCGCACGAAATCGTCCAGCGCCGCGCGGGTCGCGGGCGGCGCGTCGAACGGCCGGATGGGCGTCGGGGCAAGGGGCGGTCGGTCCAAAGTTCGTCCAGCTTAAAGAAGCTTGGCACGGCGATCAATCGAGCCGCAACCGTACCGAACGGCCCGTCACCCCACGCCGGTCGGGCCATCCATCACCTGCCGCACCCTTATCGCCAGATCACTGCGTTTGTACGGTTTCTGGATCAGTTCGAACTCCGCGCCACGGGCATCGACCCGCTCGATCGAGGATTCGGCATAGCCCGTGGTCAACAGCACGCGCATCCGCGGCCACCGTCGTTTTACCTCACGCGCCAGCATCACGCCGTTCATTCCGCCCGGCATGATCAGGTCGCTGAACAGCAGGTCGATCGCGTCGCTGCCATCCAATATGGCAAGCGCCGCATCGGCATTCTCAGCGCGCAGCACGGTATAGCCGAATTCAGTCAACACCGCCTCGGCATAATCGCCGACATCCACCTGATCCTCGACCAGCAACACCGTTTCGGTGCCCCGCTTGTCCGCCAGAGACCGGGGCGGCCCGGCACGTTGCGGTTCGGTGCCGGCATGTTCGCAGGGAAACAGCATGCGTACCGTCGTGCCATGCCCTTCCTCGGAATGCAGTTGCAAGGCGCCGCCCGATTGCTTCATGAAGCCATAGACCATCGACAGGCCCAGCCCCGTGCCCTTGCCCTGATCCTTGGTGGTGAAGAACGGCTCGGTGACGCGCGCCAGGATCTCGGGCGACATGCCGGCGCCCTCGTCGGTGATCGACAGCATCACGTAATGGCCCGGCGCCAACTCGCCAAAGCCCTTGTCGCCCGCCTCGACCGTGCGGTTGACCACCTCGATGGTGATCGTGCCGCCGGCGGGCATCGCATCGCGCGCGTTGATCAGGATATTGATGATCGCCAGCTCGGCCTGGGTCGGATCGATCCGCGCGTTGCAGGTCGGTGCGTCGTGCCGGATACGGATGGTGATCGCACCGCCCGCCGTTCGTTCGATCAGCGGCTGGAGCTGGTCCACCAGATCGACCAGATTGACGATCCGCCCCTGCAACTTCTGTTTGCGTGAAAAGGCGAGCAGTTGCTGGGTCAGCGTCGCGCCGCGTTCCGCCGCCTGCAACACCGCACGCATGGACCGCGCCGCCTTTTCGCGATCGAATGGTCCGTCACGCTCCAGATTGTTCAGCACGATATCGCCGAACCCCTGGATCACGGTCAGCAGGTTGTTGAAATCATGCGCCACCCCGCCGGTCAACTGGCCGACCGCCTCCATCTTCTGCGCCTGGCGCAAACCCTCCTCGGCATCTCGGCGCCGCGTCACGTCCAGTTGCGAGGCAAAGAAGTAGATCAGTTCGCCATCGACATCGTAGACGGGCGAGATGAACAGCGCGTTCCAGAACGCGGCGCCGTTCTTCTTGTAATTCAGCACCTCGACCGATGTTTCCCGCCGCTGCTCGACCGCGCGGCGCACCTCGGCGATCGTGTCGCGGTCGGTATCGGGGCCCTGCAGCAAACGGCAATTCTGGCCGATCAGCTCGTCCCAGCCATAACCGGTCATGTGGATGAAGGCAGGGTTGGCAAAGACGATCGGATTGTCATGCCGATTGGGATCGGTGACGATCATCGGCATCCGCGTGGTCTGCACCGCGGCGAAGAAGATCGTGTTATGATCGCTTCCCATGTCATGATCGGCATGGCCGGACAGATAGGGGGGAGGTCCGCCCTTCGGCTTTTCGGGTGTCATTGCGGCCCCTTCTGTTCTTTCACGCTGGCAGTGGCATGTCCCGAAGCGCCGGCTGGCCGCCGATCAAACTGATCGAGATTGGGATCGTTCCGGGTGTTTCCGCGTGTGTGACCACTTTCATCGGTGCTCTCCCCATCCACCATTGCACGGGGCAGCCAGTATCGGTCGTGGCTTTGCCGGAACGCCGCCAGATCCTCCGCGTCTTCCATGACGGTTGCGACCCGGGCCGCCTGTCGCTTCGCCATGGCGGCGATCGGCGCCCGTGCCGCGGGCAGGCCGGCATGCAACGCGGCGAGCGTGCTGCTCAGCCGCAGCGACACCTCCACCTCCTTGGCGCCTTCACGCAGGATCGGGCGGAACGCATCGTCCAGCATGTCCTCCATGCTCGGTCGCCCCAGATGGACGGGATATCGCCCGCACTCGTCGTCCCGGCCGGATGCCGCCCCCGGCCCCAGCGCCAGCAGCACGCGCAGCAGCGCGTTCAGCACCTCGATCGCCGTGCCCGGATCGTTGGTCGCCGGTGCCAGCGCGCGGCTGGCGATCTCGGACAGCGAGATCAGGCCGAGCCGCGGGTCCTGCTCGAACCGTCGGTGCCGCTCGATGGTGAACGCCGCGGCGAGCGCCCGGCATACCGTATCGCCAGGCCGCCCCTCCACCCGCATCATGTCGCGCGCCGGGTGGACCATCGTGCCGGGCAACGCCACGACATGCACGACCAGCCCGTGCTTCTCGGCCAGGCGGCCAAGTGCCGGCACGTCGACATGCGTGACATAGCCGGTGTCCGGGCTGCCGATGGCGGTGGCATGGTCCGGCACCGCGATCGCCGGGCGGCCGCACAGCACCGGATGCGCTGCGAAATCCGCCATCGCCCTGGTCGCGGCGTCTTCCACCCGGTCGATCACATCGGACATCCGCCCGAAACCGGTGATATGGCCGATCCAGCGCAGCAGCGTGACGACGACCAGCAGGATGATGACCACGGTCGCGGCGAACAGGATGATCCGTCCGTCCGAGCCATAGGCGCTCGTCTTCAGCCCGACGATGCCGACCATGGAAAAGACGAACGCACCCAGAAAGGTCGACAGCGCATTCTGCGACGTAGAATCGCCCAGCATCAGTTGCGTCGCGCGCGGGGTGCCCAGTTGCGTCGCCGATCCATAGGCGCTGACCATCGCGGTCAACGAGAAGGTGGTCACCGCCAGCATGCTGGACGCCATGATCTGCAGGATGGTGCCAACCGAATCCTGCCCGATCTTCACGTCGAAGTCATAGGGCAGATAGGGCGTGACGATCCCGGCCAGGATCGCCAGCGCGACGCTGCACAGGCTGATCAGCGCGGCCCTGAACCACACTCGCCGGACGATCCGGCGCATTATCCACGACCAGCGTCCCATCGCCCCCGTCATCCTTGTCCGTCCGTCCGCAGGATGCAGGCAAGCACCGCCCAGCGCGCATTGCGTCGCACGACACGCACGCGCCAACGTCGTCCCGTCGCGGCCAGGAACGCCCGGTGCAGCGGAGCGGCATGTTGGGCGAAGTCGTGGAAGTCGATGCGGTGATGCGCCAGCACCAGCATGCCGCCAGGCGCCAGCACGCGCGCCACGTCGCGGGCGGTGCGGGCCATCGCACGCGGCGCCAAATAATAGAGCAGCTCGGCGATCACCACCGCGTCATAACGCCCGCGTGGCAGACGCGTTGGTACGGCAAGGCGTAGCGCGCGGGCGCGGCGTCCCTGTGCCCGGATCGCCCGCGCGACCAGCGCGCTACCGCCGGCGGTCGCCTCTGTCGCATCCAGCCGAAGCGCGCGGGGTGCGATGGCGGCGCTGTTCGACCCGTTGCCTGCCGCCAGCTCCAGCACCCGCCCCCATGGTCCCGCACCCAGCCCGTGCAGGATCGCGTGCCGCTTCACGCGCTCGTCCCGATCCGTGAAGGTGCGCCACGGATCGTCGCTGCCGGCGAATGCCTCCTCGAACCCGGCAAGGGTGATCGGCCTCATCGCCGCACCGCCACAAAGCATTCCTGCGGCCGGCTGAACGCGGCGATCTGCGCGCGCGTCATGGTGAAGCCGGTGGGATCATCGCCGATCCGCCCGGTTTGCGTGGCATAGCGGCGGATGGCGTGGCGCTTGGCCAGTCGCTCCTGAGCAGTCAGCGGCATCGGGGTCGCTCCGCGCAACCGGTTACCTGCCGGCCATACCGGATAGGCGAACCAGCGCAGGCCGGGCATCGCCACGCGCGTCGCACAGGCCGCGACGACGCGGTGGTCGGGATGGTCGTCGTCGATCGCGGGAACCAGCGCCGCCACCGGCCGGGCCAGCCGGGCCGCCACGCGCGCGATGCCATGCCGCGCTCGCCCGGCATGGGCCGCCAGTGCCCCATCGGGCAGGTTCAGAAACGTCACCGCTCCCGCCGCGACCCCGATGCGCCGCATCGCCGCGCGCGTCTCGCGTCGTCGCTCCGCCACCAGCCGCGCGCGCGGCCACTTCGCGCTGCCGGGGTGCGAGGCCCGGCCGTCGGTCACCACCAGCACCTGCACCGCCACGCCGCGCCGACGCAGCCGCGCGATCAGCGCATGTGCCGCGATCGTCTCGTCATCGGGGTGCGGGGCCACCACGAGGAGCGATCGGGGCGTCCTCACAAATCCACCCGCAGGGTGCCCGCCGCCACCGCCGCGCCCACCTGCATCCTCTGCGCATCGGGCGCGGGCTGGCGCAGATAGGTGGACAGGTCGGCGATCCGCGCGGCGAGCGGATGGGTGGTGAACTGCGCCTGCACGCCCACCGCTTCCTGCGCCAGCGCGATCACCTGCGTGCCCGCGCCGTACACCGCCGTCCGCGCCGCGGCGACCAGCGGCAGGTGCGCATCCGGGTCGTCGAACCATCCCTCGCCCGCGGCGCGCACCGCGGCGTTCGCCGCTTGCGCCAGCGCGTACATCGACGCCAGCCGCGCCGCCTGGTGCGGATCGCCCGCCCGCCCGGCCGTCACCAGGTGATCGCGCGCGCCCTCCACCACCGCGGCGATCCCGCCCGCCTGCACCGCCGCGAAGCGCAGCGCTCCACCCGCGAACCACGGCTCGCGCACATAATCGCCCGCCACCCCGATCAGATCGTCCGGCGCTACCTCCGCGCTCTCCCACCGCACCACATGGCTCTCCGACCGCTGCATCCCGGCCACCTGCCATACGCTGCGATCGACCACCGGCGGCGTGCGCGCCAGATCGAGCAGGATCAACTGCCGCCCACCCTCGGCATCCACCGTCACCAGCGCATGGCTGAGCAGCCCCGCTCCCGAGGCGAAGCTCTTGCCCCCCGACAGCCGCCTGTCCGCCAGCGTCAGCGCCTCGCCCGGCAGATCGGCATTCCACACCCCCAGCGTCGCGCCCCTCGCCACCATCTCCGCCACCCGCGCGCGCTGCTCCTCGCGCGCATAGCGCATGACGATCTGCACCGCATCGACATGCCCCTCGAACAACCGCCCGAGCGGCAGGTCCTCGCGCCCCACGTCATGCAACAGCCGCAACAGCCGCATCATCGCCCCGCTGTCCACCGGATCGCCCGGTCCGTCCAGCCGCCGCGTCAGCGCCCCGATCCGCTCGGCCATTGCGCTCACGCCGCCACCGCCTGCGCACCGGCCAGCATCGCCAGCTCCACCTCGGCCACCGCCAGCGTCACCTGCCGCATCCCCGTCGGCGGCACCGGCACCACCCGCATCGCGAACGCCTCCGCATCGGGGCAATCCCGCGCCACCCCGATCAGATGATCGGTGGTCAGCCCGATCGGCACCGCCCGCGCGTTTATCTCCCTGCGCAGGAACGCGGCCCTTGCCGCCGCCTGCATCCGATACTGCCACGCCGCATCGGCGGGATGCGCGACCTGCACCGCGCCGCCACGATCGAGCGTGCGCAGCGCGTGCGCCAGTCCCCCCGCCGCACGCCCGCTACGCCGCGCCGACGTCCGCACCACCAC
>NZ_CAMLAC010000076.1 GCF_946477935.1 uncultured Sphingomonas sp.
TCGCCATATCGCGTTGGGAGGGGTTTAAGAGGTCGAGGAGGAATGTCCGCTAACCTCCCAAACTCGGACATTCCCGAAACCCGTTCCCAATCGGGAAAGGGCGGTTGAGAGTGGCATTCGCGGGCCGAGGAAGGTAAGATCGAAAGATTACTCCATGAGGACTCAAAGCTCGATGCGGTTAACCGGCATGTGCCTCGCTTCGTTTCTATCCCTCTTGGCGCTTTCCGGCGTAGCAGCAGCAAGCACTCCTCCGCCCCCTCCGCCTTACGTCTTTTCTGCCAGCGACGTGCTGACCAATGCCGTGAACAAGGATCAGGCAAAGATTGCAAAGTTCTTTGCTGACGATGTGACCGCGAGCATTAACGGCCAGCGTATCGCGACAGACAAGGCCTCCTGGCTGAAATGGTGGGCGCATGATCGCTCGCACTATTTTGGCAAGACTGTAGGCTATAGCATGGGTCAGAAAGGGAACGGCGCCCTGCTCGTGCTGGATCAATTCGATACGCAGGATTATTCCACCAATCCGTGGCCTGCTGGCGACCCCTGGCCTTCTACTCGTTCCACTTTCTACCGTTTTGGCTCCGATGGTCTGATTCACTCAGTCAACATTAACGAAGTGGACTCGTTCTACAGGGCTGCGAAATAACGCCACAACGTAGCTTTGTGCTTTCCCAAAACGAGATCGGACAGGATTTCGGGAAGGTGCCCAGATTCTCTTTTCCCGATCCCTTCGGGAAATCCGCTATAGCCTCGCTGGCCGTTCGTTTGTGGGAACGGCAGGAAGCGCCCGATTGCGGCCACCGATCTCATGTGACACTTCTGTTCACATGAGATCCCAACTGCTGCTTGCCATGACGCTTCTCACGAGTTGCCCGTCCAGCGGTCGTTCCGGTCAGTCCTCTGGCCCAGTCGTTAAAAGCGGCATCTTCCACACTGGCGAGTATGCTCATTTAGAGACATCCGATGGAGACGTATTTGAGCTTCGTGTGCAAGACACGCGAGATCGTCAGCGGCTCTATGCTCTTGCGCCAATTACGCCTGAAACTACGGAGCCGCAGTGCCTTAACCTACGTGTTGCCGGGAAGGTGAATGGAGCGAAAGAGCTAGGGCGTTCCATCTTTGTAGTTTCCAGGGTCATTAGAGCCAGCGCGATCCGCTGCGTAGACGACGTCCGCTAACCACCCAACTATCGCCGTTCAGCGGCCGGATGTGCAGAAAATCCGGTTTCAATCGCAACTGTACGAAAAACAGGTAGTTTAAGCCGCAGAGGGCTCGACCAGAGAGCTATCGTTCCTATTGCTGGAGCCGTCGCTATGGCCAGCAATCATGTGTTTACCGATACCATCGGTCAGCAGCCCTCGCTGGGCGGTCTGGGTTGTGAATTATTGCATTGTCGTCTCTGCCCCCGATGATGAGCGAAGGTGGAGCGAAGCGGAACCGGAGGCTGGCAATGGCGGTGTCGCCGCTTCCGGCGGAGGGCGGTAGCCCAGGCTGCTATGTGGCCGGACAGTGTTGTTGTGGCGCCGCCACGCATCGAATTGTTTATCGATCATAGTGTAATCGTCTGCGTGACTGAAAGTTATCACCTATCATTAGACCAAGCATTCTAATGCTATCTATCAAAATGGCGCTGGTATTGCACGACTAATGCGCGCTACTAAGATTTTGCTATTTTTCGTGATTAAGCTTGCCGACCATATGCCTGCCGAAAGATAGAAGGCTCGGCCAGCGCCGTCTGCAATTAACTCCATATCGCCGGGGGTTAGTAGGCTACCTGCAGCGCGTGTTCCGTCTCCAACCCAGCCAATTTGTTTTAATGGAAACAGTACGACCGCCTCCTTTGGATCCGTCAGTGTAATAAGATCATCATCTTTGTTATCATGATCACCGTTATTTATAGCGGAACGTCGCCATTCTTCAGCGGCTGTGTCAATCACGCTGATTTCTGTGACAGAAGATCCATATTCTATGATTTGATCCTGAAGGTTGCGGAACATCCGTATAACTTCGAATGCCTGCTCGTTCACCAAAGAATATGTCGGATCAAAGTAGCTCTCGATACCGCCGGAGCATTTCTCTTGTTTGCTACCCATCCACTGATAAACAGTCTCAACTTCAACATGGTTCGCCGCTGCGGGTGGGATAAGTCTGTCGATAGGAACGACTGGATTGAGGTAGACGGCAGCTACCTTACGCTCGCAAAACCCAGCCTCTGAGCTAGGTTTTGCTGTCGCGTACAAGCGTATGACATTAATATGTGGCGCGCCCGGCGGGGGCGGGGGCAGCAAGACCATTCGATTGACCATGGCCGCATCAATCGCAGGATGGCCCGGTTTAAGGAGAGCTTCTGCAAGTTGCTCTGGTGGCATCTTGTATGCATCGTAGATGGAAACGCCTGGTCCGTTTTTGCGGACTTCAAAGGCGGCGTGTGCAACAGCTTGCAGTGCGAGCGCAGTTAGAAGCATGTGAGACTACCCATGTATGATCAATGTGCAGTCTCCACGCAGGATACGCGTGTGGCAACCACAAGCTTCGATAGTCGCTTGCGTTGGATGCATCTTCATGGAGCTTTGGCTGCCAGCATTCCGTGAATCGCGCCGAGAAGTGCCTTCGACCCTTGGCACTCGGCCGCGAGAACTACCTTTTCGCCGGTTTCAACAAGGGCGACGGCGATCTGCACGCTTATCCAGATCGCCCGGCTTAACTTCGTCGACCCCGAAGCTTGGCCGCGCGACGTGCTCACCCGCATTGCGGAGAGATAAGCGACACACCCGCCCCTCATTGATGATGTGCGACAAACAGGTGTTTGACGTTTGGTGACGACGGTAGGTGACGATCACGTCACTACGTCCGTAGCCGCGAGACCAAATGGCATAAGGGTCATAACGCGGAGATGAACGGATGTCCGAAGTTGGGGAGCGGGAAGCGTGCCCTGAGTGACCGCAAATGGGTCATTCTGCTTGTGCGGCGACAAACGCCAGCGGAGCGCCTCATTCGGCACAACCACCGCGATGAATCATTGCTAGCGTCGTCAAAATCAGAGGGCGATCCCCGCCGAAGGGGCGGTGTGCAGCCGTTCGATATCCTGGCGCGGCGGTGCGCCAAACAGGCGGCGATATTCGCGGCTGAACTGCGACGGGCTTTCATAGCCGACCGCGAAGCCCGCCGTGCCCGCGGTAGCGCCGCCGACCAGCATCAGCCGGCGCGCTTCCTGCAGGCGCAACTGCTTTTGATATTCGAGCGGGGTCATGCGCGTGATCGCCTTGAAATGCGCATGGAGCGAGGAGGGACTCATGCCCGCCTCGGCGGCGACCTCGTCGATGCGGATCGGCGCGTCGAAGCGGCGACGGATCGCGGCAATGGCGCGGCTGATCTGGTTGAGGTGGCTGCCTGCCGTCACGAGGTGGCGAAGCATCGGTCCGTGCGGCCCCGTGAGCAGCCGGTAGAGGATTTCCCGTTCGATCAGCGGCGCCAGGACCCGGATCGTGTCCGGCCGGTCGAGCAGTCCGACCAGCCGGCATGCGGCGTCGATCAGGTCGGGGTCGCTGGGATAGACGCCTAGGACCGGCAGGTCGGTGTGCGGCACAACTCCACCCTCCGCCACCATCAGGTCGGACAGCATCGCGGGATCGAGGTCGATCTTGCAACAGAGATAAGGGCGATCGGGGCTGGCATCGATCACGTGGCCGACCAGCGGGAGGTCGACAGAGACCAGGAGATAATGCGCGGCGTCGTAGACGACGCTATGATCGCCGATCGAGACGCGTTTCGATCCCTGGGCTATCAGGCAAAGCGATGCCTCATAGACGGCCGGCGTCGGGGTGCTCGGTTGATCGGCCCGGATCAGTGATACATGCGGCATCGCGGTCTTACAAATGCCTGATCCGGTGACATGAAGATCGATGATGGCAGCAAGTTCGGTGATCCGGTCCATGCCAACCGTCATCCGTCACGCCGCCGGCATGCGCAAGCGGGCAGAGCAAGTTCTGGAGGATCGTGCAAAGCGTTAGGACGATCGCTCTACCGCTGCCCGACGCTGCGGCATCATCTTGCTGGCTGTCACTTCAACGCAAGGAAAGCATCATGACAGCCAGCATCGACAAGGTCGTCCTCATCACCGGCGCTTCGAGCGGGATCGGCGAGGCGACGGCGCGCGAACTGACCGCGGCCGGCGCGCGCCTCTTCATCGGGGCGCGTCGCGGGGAGCGGTTGCAGGCATTGGCCGAGGAACTGGGCGAGACGGTCGCGTGGCGCACCCTCGACGTGACGAACGGCGCCGACTTCGACGCCTTTGTGGAAGCGGCGGAGGCGCGGTTCGGGCAGGTCGATGTGCTGGTCAACAATGCCGGCGTGATGCCGCTGTCGCCGCTCGCGGCGCTGAAGCGGGACGAGTGGAAGCGGATGATCGACGTCAACATTCACGGCGTACTCAACGGCATCGCCGCAGTGCTGCCCCGGTTCGTGGCGCAGAAAAGCGGCCATATCGTCAACGTCGCCTCGGTCGCGGCGCACATGGTGATGCCCACCGCGGCAGTCTATTGCGGAACCAAGCATGCGGTTCGCGCCATCACCGAGGGGTTGCGGCAGGAGCATGACGAGATCCGGTCGACGCTGATCTCTCCGGGTGTCGTCGCAACCGAACTGGGCCACGACATTACCGATCCCGACGTCGCAACGGCTTTGACGGGGTGGCGAAAGAAGTCGCTGACCCCGGATGCGATCGCACGGGCGGTTCGCTATGCGCTGGAGCAGCCCGAGGGTGTCGACATCAACGAGGTGATCGTCCGCCCGACCGCAGCGGACATGTAACGGCTTCGGCGTGCCGGCTCTTGTGGCCGGCACGCCCGCGCTATCATCAGGCCGTCGCCCCGCCATCGATGTTGAGCGTGGTGCCGGTGATGTAGCTCGCATCCGGTCCGGCGAGGAAGGCGACCGCGCCCGCGATCTCCTCGACCTTGCCGTAGCGGCCGAGCGGAATTGCGTGCAGCACCTGCCCGGCGAATTCGCTGTCGGCTGGGTTCATGTCGGTGTCGATCGGCCCCGGCTGCACGGTGTTGACCAGGATGTTGCGGGCAGCGAGGTCCTTGGCCCAACCGCGCGCCAGTGCCGCCACCGCTGCCTTGGTCGCGCTGTAAACGGTGGTCGCGGGGAAGGCCATCTCGCCCGAGATGCTGCCGATCAGGATGATGCGGCCACCGTCGCGGAGATGCGGCAAGGCCGCGCGGGTGCCGACGTGCAGGCCCTTCACGTTAACGCCGAACTGACGGTCGTACGTCTCATCGGTGTCCTCGGTAACGGAGGAAAACTCGGCCACCCCGGCATTGTGGACCAGGATGTCGATCCCACCCAGGGCGGCGGCGGCCTGTTCGACGCCCGAGCGCTGCGAAGTGGGGTCGGCGGCATCGGCCTGAAAGGCGAAGGCAGTGCCGCCCGCGCTCTCAATCGCCGCCACGGTGGCGTCGGCTGCGGCCTTGTTGCCCGCGTAGGTGATCGCCACGGTGGCGCCATCGGCCGCCAGTCGCTTGGCGATGGCCGAGCCGATGCCGCGCGATCCGCCGGTGACGAGCGCTGTCTTGCGTGCAAGGGACATGTGCATTCTCCAAAAATCGGGCCCGCGATCACGGCATCGTGCGCTGTCGGCAGGCAGAAAATGGGGTGACGCTTTAACAGTTCAATAATGCCGAACTATTGAATTAACTTTTGTCCCCTATATCTGTCGCATGGCCCGCTTCACCCATCCCCGGCTGGAGGACGTTCCGCTCGATCTGGCGCTGCACGCGCTGGCCGATCCCAATCGGCTGGGCATGGTGGCGCGGCTCGCCGCGACCGAGCGGCTGAGTTGCACCGATGCCGCGCCGTGCGAGTCCATTCCGAAGAGCACGCTGTCCAACCATTTGAAGCTGCTGCGCGCGGCGGGGCTTATTGAAACCACGCAGGCTGGGCGCGAGATGATCAACACGCTGCGCCGCGCCGAATTCGACCAGCGCTTTCCCGGCCTGCTCGACGCGGTGCTTGCCAACCGGACGGCCTGATTACCCGCCGATCGTGTCGAGTTCGGCCACGGCGTCGTCAGGCAGTGTCAGCGAGGCTGCGGCGAGGTTTTCTTGGAGGTGCGCGACCGACGAGGTGCCGGGAATTAACAGGATATTTGGCGATCGCTGGAGCCGCCAGGCCAGCGCCACCTGCATCGGTGTCGCCTCCAGCCGTGCCGCCACGTCGGAGAGCGCCGCGGACTGGAGCGGGCTGAACCCGCCGAGCGGGAAGAAGGGGACATAGGCGATGCCCTCCGCCGCCAGCGCGTCGATGAAGGCATCGTCATCGCGGTGGGCGAGGTTGTACTGGTTCTGGACGCCAACGATCTCGGCGATGCCCCGGGCTTCCTTGAGTTGCGTCGGTGTCACGTTGCTGAGGCCGATATGGCGCACCAGCCCCCGGCGCTGGAGATCCGCCACCGCCTTCAGCGGCGCGGCGAGCGATCCTTCCGCCGGTCCGTGGACGTCGAACATCAGGCGCAGATTGACGACGTCGAGTGTCTCCAGCCCGAGGTTCGTCAGATTGTCCTCGACCGCGCGGACCAGTTCGTTCGGCTCGAACGCGGGCAGCCAGGATGCATCATCGCCGCGCCGCGCGCCGATCTTGGTCACGATCAGCAGGTCGTCGGGGTAGGGGGCCAGCGCCTCGCGGATCAGCCGGTTGGTGACATGCGGGCCGTAAAAGTCGCTGGTGTCGATATGGTTGACTCCAGCTTCGACGGCAGCGCGCAGGACGGCGAGCGCCGCATCATGGTCGCGCGGCGGTCCGAACACGCCGGGGCCGGCGAGTTGCATTGCGCCGTAGCCAAGCCGCTTCACGGCGCGTCCGACGAAAGAATAGGTGCCTGCCTGGTCGGTCATCATAGGTCTCATGTGCTGGCCCCGAGATACGGCTTGCGGATTATGGCGATAAGCCGGAGTGATCCGCATGGGCTGTACGGAGAACCGAACGATGAAGGCTGATCTTACCGATCTCAACGCGTTCCTGGCGGTCGCGCAGGCGCGCGGGTTTCGCGACGCGTCGCGCACCGTCGGATCGAGCGCCTCGACGCTCAGCGAAGCGGTGCGGCGGCTGGAGGCGCGGCTGGGCGTCCGCCTGCTCCATCGCACCACGCGTAGCGTTGTGCCGACCGAGGCGGGGACGCGGCTGATCGAGCGGCTGGCGCCGGCGTTGGGCGAGGTGGAGGCGGCGCTCAATGTCGTGAACCTGTTCCGCGACCGGCCTGTGGGCACGCTCAGGCTCAACGTGCCGGTCAGCGCGGCGAGGCTGGTACTGCCGGCGATCCTGCCCGGATTTCTGGTCGCTTATCCCGACATCCAAGTCGAGATCGCCGCCGAGGACGGCTTCGTCGATATGGTGGCGTCGGGCTGCGACGCGGGCATCCGCTATGACGAACGGCTGGAGCAGGACATGATCGCGGTGCCGATCGGTCCGCGCGTCCAGCGCTTCGCGACGGCAGCGGCCCCGGCCTATCTCGACGCGCGTGGGCGACCCGACCATCCGCGCGACCTGCTCGATCACGCCTGTTTGCGCGGCCGATTCACCAGTGGCGCGCTGACCAGTCCATGGGAATTCGAGCGTTCGGGCGAGATCGTGCGGATCGAGCCACAGGGGCCGCTGATCGCCAGCGTGTCCGGTGCGGCGGACCTGCTGGTCGATATCGCCGTCGCGGGCGGTGGGATCATCCACCTGTTCGAGGACTGGCTCCGGCCGGTGCTCGCCAGTGGCGCGCTGGAACCGGTGCTGCCCGATTGGTGGCAGTCCTTCTCCGGCCCGTTCCTCTATTATTCCGGCCGCCGTCTGGTGCCGCCGCCGCTGCGCGCGTTCGTCGATTATATTCGCGCCTAAAGCATCGCGAGCGGCTCGGGGCCGCGTGGCGGCGGAAACAGGTCGTTGAGACGTTGTAGCTCGGCTTCGGACAGTGTGAGGTCTAGCGCCGCCCGGTTGTCTCGAACATGGGCGATAGACCCGGCCTTGGGGATGGGGAGGATGCCGTCTCGCGCCAGCAACCAAGCGAGAGCGAGTTGCGCGGGCGTGGCGTCGCGTTCGGCAGCCATCTGGGTAAGGCTGGGATGGGCGACCAGGCGGCCTTGCTCGACGGGGCTGTAGGCCATGACCAGCACCCGGTGACGCGCAAGCCACGGTAACAGGTCGTATTCAGGGCCACGCCGGGTGAGGTTATAGAGGATCTGGTCGGTCTGACAGCCTGCGCCGCCTCTCGCGACGAGTTCTTCCATGTCGTCGGTGTCGAGATTGCTGACGCCCCAGCGCAGGATCTTGCCCGCCGCGACCAGCCGCTCCATCGCCTCGACCGTCTCGGCGAGCGGAACATTGCCGCGCCAGTGCAGCAGGTACAGGTCGAGCCGGTCGGTGCCGAGGCGTTCGAGGCTCGCCTCGCAGGCTCGCGAGAGCCGGTCGCGCGAGGCATTCTGGGGATAGGCCTTGCTGACGAGGAACACCTCGTCGCGGACACCCGCGATCGCCTCGCCGACGAGCCGCTCGGACTCGCCATCGGCATACATCTCGGCGGTATCGATCAGGTTCAGGCCGAGCGACAGCCCTTCGCGCAGTGCGGCGATCTCGTCCGATCGGCGGGCAGGGTCTTCCGCCATCATCCAGGTGCCCTGGCCGAGCGCGGGGACGGGCGTACCGTCGGGGAAGCGGATCGTCTTCATGCGGCGGTCAACGTCCGACGCCGCGGATCGGCACAAGTCCCGCTCGGTGGCGTTGAGTCGCCGGAGGTATGGATGACCGAAGACGATGAACGCTGGATGCGCCGCGCGATCGAGATAGCGCGATCGAAGGGATCCGATCCGTCGACGTCGCCGCTCGGATCGGTGATCGTGCTCGACGGCAGGGAGATCGCGGCCGAGCGCAACCAGACCGAAGAACTGCCCGACGCCACAGCCCATGCCGAGATGATGGCGATCCGCCGCGCGTGCGAGGGGATCGGCGAACTGGAGCTGCGGGGGGCGACGCTCTACTCTACGCTCCAGCCGTGCGGCATGTGCACCATGGCCTCGATCTGGTCCAAGGTCGGCCGGGTCGTCTATGGTGCCGAGCGCAAAGATGTGCACCCGATGTATTTCGAGGCACGCCATGTTGATACGCTGGCGTTCATCACCGACGCCTATCGCGACGACATCGTGATCGAGGGCGGCTGCCTGCGCGCGGAATGCGCCAGCCTCTATTACCCGCCCGACGCCGATCTGCCGCGCGAAGAGCAGGCGAACCTGTGACGGAACCCGAGACGTTGACGCTCGGCCCGAACGGCTGGATGCCCAACAACCCGGCATTGCCGGTGCTGATGTATCGCGGCGTCGTCCCCAAGGGCGACCCTGACGCGATCGAGGGCACACTCCGTGGGAATGGCTGGCGCCCGGATTGGCGCGATAGCGTCTATCCGTATCACCATTATCATTCGTCCGCGCATGAGGCGCTCGCCTGTGTCGACGGCTCGGCCGACGTGATGTTGGGCGGGGAAGATGGGCACATAGTGCCCATCGCCGCGGGCGATCTGCTCGTGCTGCCGGCGGGGACCGGGCATTGCCGGATCACCGCCAGCACCGACTTCCTGCTGGTCGGCGCCTATCCTGACGGGCAGGTGTGGGACGTCTGCCGCGAAGCCGCCGATGCGGCAACACTGGCGCGCATCGCCGCCGTACCGATTCCCGCCGCCGATCCGATCGGGGGCCGAGACGGCCTTCTTCCTCATCTGTGGAGCGACAAGTCATGATCGACATCAACACGGCATCGGCGGACGAGATCGACGCCGTGCCGCAGCTCAAGGGACATGGGTTCGAGATCGTCCGCTACCGCGAGGAGCGCGGTCGTTTCGAAGCCGTCCGGCAACTCGAAGAAGTGCCGGGCCTCGCCGGTAAGATCGAAGGACTGAATGGGTCCGTGCGCGCCGGCTGATCGCAAATCGTCGGCGTGATCCAGATGCGAAGTGCATCATCTCTGCACGCGGAAAGGACAGCCCAAACACGCGTTGCAAATTGTGCCAATGCGCTGTAGCAACGTGCTGTGCAGGCGGTACCTGCGCGCTGGTTGAATCAAGTACTTAGCGAGCAGCTTTGCTAGGATGGAAATCCTGTCGCCCCAGCCAGTCTTGATAAGGCCGGCAATTATAGCCACTTTTTGATAGAAGTGGCGGAAGCGTGGGGCAGATTTTCGGGGGCAGTCCCAGATTGCTCCATTCTCTAGCGGCTGCCTGCATCTTTCACTTGGACTTCCCGCCTACGCCGCTAGGTTTCCCACATGGGGGTGGGGGACGTCATGGCGAAAGCGAAGGCGCGCAATATCGAGACTTGGGAAGTTGCGCTGATCAAGGCGCTATGGAGGCGGGAGCAGCACACCAAGGACCAGATCATCTCCTTGTTCAGTTGGCCGGATCGCACGGTCAATCCCTACCCGGTGCGCTGAACAAGGAGGTTCCAATTGCGCCTGTCGACGGACCTGCCGCTGCAACGTAAGCCCATTGAGGTTGTCTTCGGCGGGATTGCCCCGCGCCGGCAAAGGCGCGATTCGATGTTACCGATGTCCCTGATCTTATGGATTGAGCCGCCCAATCACGGCAATTGCCGGTGAGTGTTGCGCAAGGCACTACCTGGCTGATCTGCTTCACGGCAATCGCTGGTGTGATCGGTCGGCCGTTCCGCTGGCCGGAAGCGGTGTGGGCGGTTCTGGGCGCAGCGTTGCTCGTGCTCTTTGGCCTCCTGCCCATCAGCAGCGCGGCGGAAGCTGTTTCAAAGGGAGCGGATGTATACCTGTTCCTTACCGGCATGATGCTGCTGAGCGAGGTTGCGCGTGAACACAAGGTGTTCGACTGGGTGGCGGCCACTGCCGCCATTCACGCGCGCGGATCGTCGCCGCGGCTGTTTGCGCTGGTCTACGCTGCCGGCATCGTCACCACGACCTTTCTATCGAACGATGCCACTGCCGTCGTTCTCACACCTGCCGTTTACGCGGCTGCCAAAAAGGCGAACGCAGAGCCAATGCCGTTGCTGTTCGCCTGCGCGCTGATCGCCAATGCTGCGAGTTTCGTTCTGCCGATCTCCAATCCCGCCAATCTCGTTCTCTACGGTGGGCACATGCCGCCGCTTGGAGCGTGGTTCGGCTCGTTCGCGCTGCCGTCCGTGGCCGCCATCGGCGTCACCTTCGTGGCGCTGCGCTGGTATGAGCGGCAACGGATTGCGGGGCACTGCGTCAGCGACGTCGAGCGCGAACCATTGTCACCGGGTGGCAAGGCGGCGCTCGCCGGCATTGCCGGCACGGCCGGTCTGCTGATTGTCATGTCTGCGTTGGATGCGCAGCTCGGCCTGCCGACGGCGCTGACAGGGTTGATGACGGCGCTCGGCGTATGCCTGCTCACCCGGCGATCTCTCGCTGGCCCGGTGCGCGGGGTCGCGTGGAGCGTGCTGGCGCTGGTCGCTGGATTGTTCGTGCTGGTGGAAGCCCTGGAGCGCACCGGCATGATCGCCGCAGCCGTCAGGAGCCTGCAGGCCTCGTCGGCCAATCCGCCGCTTGCTGCTGCGGTTTCGGGAGCGCTCCTCGCCTTTGGCTCCAACCTGATCAACAACCTCCCGGCCGGGCTGATCGCCAACACGGCAATCGTCCAGGCACATCCGCCGCGGCTCGTCGTAGACGGGCTGTTGATCAGCGTCGACCTCGGGCCGAACCTGTCGATCACCGGCAGTCTCGCCACCATCCTATGGCTTCAGGCAATCCGCCGCGAGGGCGCGGACATCGACTTTGCGACCTTTCTCAAGGTGGGCGTGGTGACGATGCCGCCTGCACTCGTCGCTGCGCTCGGCGCACGAATTCTTATCGGCTGACAGCGGCAAGAACGCACATGGAGGACGGGATGCCCGCTGATGTCGAGGGACTGATGCCGGGCGGCTTCGCGGTGGTTGCCAGGCAGTTACGCCACTTGCCAGCAGCGGATGCGCTGGTCCTGGTGGAACGTCTGCGGGCCAAAGTTGGCGCAAGGCCGGGCCGATCGGTGCGACGTGGCTTCTGATCAGGTTGGCGGGGTGGTGCAACCATCCCGCTCCCTCATCCAAACAGGGGCTTGCCTGTCGCGGTCGACGTTATCGTATGCTGTAAAATCGACAGTGCTGCCTTGTGCTCCGTTTGCATGGTGCCCGCCCGCGATTGCCGCTGCTCCTCCCTATGAACCCTGACGATTTCCATGCTGCCTGGCTTGATCCCCACCGTCCATTCGTCCTACGAGATACATAATAACATAACGTAACCAAAGGGTTTGATATGAGATCGCTCGCGATCGCACTTTCCGCTGCGTGCGTGTTTTCAGCACCGGTTCTGGCGCAGGCTTCAGACCAAGCCGCCGATCCGGATAATGTGGATGTCGAGCGCAGCGAGATCATCGTGACTGGAAGCCGCTTCGGCGGCCGTACCGCCACACAATCCTCTACCCCGGTGGATGCCATCTCACGCGAGGAACTGCAGCAGAGCGGCCGGGTGGATCTCATTCAGATGCTCAAGGTCCAGGTGCCAAGCTTCAGCGCGCCTAGGCCGCTTGCGTCGGGCGTTGGCGACTTCATTCAGCCGCCGTCGCTGCGCGGACTGGGTGCCGGCGAACTGCTCGTGCTCGTCAACGGCAAGCGTCGGCATACGACGGCGGATCTGAACTCCAGCAACGGGATCGGACGCGGCGACGTCGCGGTCGACTTCAATGCTATACCGACGCTGGCGCTGTCACGGATCGAAGTCTTGCGGGACGGCGCTGCGGCCCAGTACGGCTCCGACGCGATCTCGGGCGTCATCAACATGATCCTCGATTGCTCCACCGGCACGCGGGCGCAGGCAAGCTACATCCAGACCACCGAGGGGGATGGCGATACCTATGAGGTTTCTGCCTCGACCGGCGTGCGACTTGGCGTGGACGGTGTGTTCCGACTTACCGCCGCCTATCAAGATCGCGGCGGCACCAATCGCGCCCGCCCGGACACGCGGCAACAGTATTTCGGCTTGAACGCCGCCGGCCGGCCGGTTGCGCCATCGGCAAATTACGGATCGGGCGTTAGCCTTACGCCCAGCAACGGCGCCCTCGATCCGCGAGAGGCAGGGTTCGATCGCAACGTCTTCCAACAAGGCGACCAGCCGAGCCGCAACTATCAGCTCTTCTACAACCTGGTGGCGCAAATGGCCGGTAGCGCCGAGCTGTACAGCTTTGGCGGGTATAATCGGCTGAATGGCGATATCCGGTACCTGTTCCGCCGCGCTGGCCAGGATGAAACCGTGCGCGCGCTCTACCCTGATGGCTATAGCCCCGGGCTCGACACCCGTTTCGAGAATCTCTCAACCGCACTCGGTGTGCGCGGTGACAATCTGCTCGGCTTCGGATGGGACCTCTCGACCGCCTATGGGCTCAGCACCGTCCGCACACGCTATGTCAACAGCGTCAACGTGTCGCTGGGTGCTGCATCACCGTCGCGCTTTTACCGGGGCGGCAGCGACTTTTATCAATGGACCAGCAATCTCGACTTCACGCGCGAGATCGCCATGGGGGACGATCAGCCGCTGCGCCTCGCTTTCGGCGCTGAATACCGGGAGGAGGATTATCGGCTCTTTTCCGGTGCGCCTGATGGCTATCGCAATGGCGGGGTGCTGATCCCCGATGGCCCCAATGCCGGCCGTCCGGGTCCGATCGGTTCGCAGCCCGGGCCGAGCAACGGCCCCGACGACCATGCTTCGATCGACCGCAACAGCGTTGCCACCTATGCCGAGGTGGAGAAACGGTTTTTCCAGCGCGTGCTTCTTTCCGGCGCCGTCCGGCACGAGCGATATTCCGATTTCGGCAACACGACCAACTTCAAGGTCGCGGGGCGGTTGGCATTGTTCGGCGGCCTGGCACTGCGCGGATCCTACAACACCGGCTTCCGCGCACCTGCGCTGGCGCAGTCAGGCTATAACGCCTCGAACACGCTGATCCTCAACGGGACGCAAGCGATCGTACGGGTTGCGGCCGTCGACAATCCGGCGGCGAGACTGGCCGGGGCAACCGATCTGAAGCCCGAAAAGTCGCGCAACGTTTCGATAGGCGCGGTATTGGAAGAGGGCGGCGTTACGGCAACGCTGGACGCATACCGGATCAAGGTACGCGACCGGATCGCAATTTCATCGACATTCCAGGATACGCGGTTGACCAGCTTCCTGGCCGCCAACGGCCAGTCGGGTTTTGCCGCGCTCTCCTTCCTGACCAATGCGGTGGATACCGACACCCAGGGCGTCGATCTCGTGGTGAACTACCGACATCGTTTCGGTGACGGCAGCCGGTTCAGCGGCACGCTGGCGGGTAATTACAACAAGACCAGGTTCGATCGGATCGCGGGCACGCCTGCGCCGATCGCCGCACTGGGTATCACGACGCCGCTGTTCGACCTTACCCAGCAGTTACGCTTCTCCGACAGCCTTCCGCGCGACAAGGTCACGCTCGACCTCAACTATGCACGCGGGCCTTTCACCCTGTCCGTCACCAATACGCGTTTCGGGGAGGTCTCCACGGTCGCGCTGCTCAACCGTACGCCGGCACAGGTGGCGGCACTGGTAGCCGGCTACGACGTGCAACTGGTGCCAGCCCCGAGTAACGCCGCCAATTCGGACATTATCCAGAAGTTCGGCGCCAAGGTGCTGACCGATGTCGAATTGGGTTGGCAAGCGACACCCGCCCTTCGGCTGAGTGTCGGTGCGCAGAATCTGTTCGATGTCTATCCGGACGAAAACATCGCCTCGACCGTCGCCAGCGTCGCGGCGGGCACCAATGGAGCCGACAATGCCGGGACGCAGCCCTACAACGCGGTATCGCCCTTCGGCTTCAACGGTCGGTCGGTCTTTGTGCGAGCCGGCCTGGCCTTCTGAGCAGGGTCCGTCCCCATCCACCATGTCGGTCGGTTCATGACATGTGTCGATAAGGGGCTTGGCCGAATGTCCCGGTGACACCGGCCGCCACTCACGGTAACCCGCTGCCGTGAACGCCATCCGGCATCTTCTCGCGCAACGCAGTCTTGCCGTGCTGATCTGCGCGGCGGCCTTGCTGCTGAAGCTGCTGGTGCCGACCGGGTACATGATCGAGAGCGACCATGGGGCACTCAGCATCGCGATCTGTTCGGGCACCGCGCCCGCGATGACGATGGCGATGCCCGAAGAGGCCGGGACCATGGCGGCGATGCACGGCACGGCGCCCGGGCACGGCCAATCGAAGGATCATGGCAAATCCGAGATGCCGTGTGCGTATTCGGGCTTGTCGGCGCAGACGCTTGGTGCCGTCGATCCGGTCATGCTGGTGGCGGCGCTTGCCATTGTCGCGACAATGGC
>NZ_CAMLAC010000077.1 GCF_946477935.1 uncultured Sphingomonas sp.
CAGTCACCGATCACGGCGCGCGAGACGCTGGCGGGGGCGATGTCGAAGCGCAGGAGGTTGTCGAGCGGCAGGCCCAGCACATGCGCGATGCCGGCGCGGATCATGTCGCTATGGCTGACCAGCGCGATCGTCTGCCCGTCCGCCTCGTGCGCCAGTCGCTCGAGATGGCCGACGATGCGCGCCTGCGCCTCGGCCATCGTCTCGCCACCGGGGATGCGCGCGGTGCCGCGGCGGGTGTTCCATGCGTCCCAGGCGGGGCCGTGCAGGCTGCCAAAGGGCGCACCCGTCCAGTCGCCCATGTCGATCTCCACCAGCGCGTCGACGATGGTCGGGGCGGGGAGGGCGCAGGCCCGGGTGATCGCCTGCGCCGTCTGGCAGGTGCGGGTTAGTGGGCTGCAGTCGACGCGGGTGATCCCCTGACCAGCAAGCGCCGCCCCCAGCGCCGCCGCCTGGGCCACGCCCGCCTCGCTGAGCGGCACGCCGGCGAGGCGCCCGGACAGGCGTATATCCAGATGCGCATGCGCCGCGTGGCGGATGAAAAGGATCGTCGCCGTCAAATGTCCGCTTCCCTGCCCCCTGTATCGCCGCGATCCGAATGGCGGCGACTTAACAATTGTTAAGAAGATAGCTTCCCAATGCATTAGGAACAAAGAAGAAGAAGCTTCGTTCCACTCTCGAAAGCATTGTGATCAGGGGGTGTTGATTCGAATGACCCGAGTGGCCGCGACAATCCGCTTTTCGTCAACAACACAGATCAAGCTCACGGCATGAGCGAAACTGTTCTCATTACCGGTGGCGCCGGCTTTATCGGTCGCTTCGTTGCCGACGAGCTGCTCGCCCGTGGCAACCGGGTCCGCGTTCTCGACAGTCTGATCGAGCAGGTACACGGGCAGGTGGATCGCCCGCCACTGCTGAACGACGAGGTGGAGCTGATCCGCGGCGACGTGCGCGATGGTGATGCCGTGTCGCGCGCGTTGGACGGGGTGGACAGCGTCGTCCACCTGGCGGCCGAAGTCGGCGTCGGCCAGTCGATGTATGAGGTGGAACGCTACACCTCGACCAACGACGTCGGCACCGCCGTGCTGTTCGAGAAGCTGATCGACAAGCCGGTGCGTCGTGTCGTCACCGCCTCGTCCATGTCGATCTATGGTGAGGGGCTGTACCGCGACGCGGACGGCAATCTGGTCGAGGATGCCGAGCGCCGGGGCCTGCGCGACGGTCTGTCCAACTGGGAGCCGGTGGACGCGCAAGGCCGGCCGCTGGCACCCGTCGCGACGCCGGAATGGAAGCGGCCCAATCTCGCCTCGATCTACGCGCTCAACAAATATGTGCAGGAGCGCACCACCCACATCATGGCCGCGCCTTACGGGATCGAGGGCGTGTGCCTGCGCCTGTTCAACGTCTATGGCCCCGGCCAGGCGCTGTCGAACCCCTATACCGGCGTGCTGGCGATCTTTGCCTCCCGGCTGCTCAACGGCCAGCAGCCGATGATCTTCGAGGATGGCGAACAGCGCCGCGACTTCGTCCATGTGTCGGACGTGGCGCGCGCCTTTGCCGACTCGCTGACCTTGCCGCAGGCGGTGGGCGGCACGTTCAACATCGGTTCCGGCCATGATCGCTCCGTCACCGAGGTTGCGACCGAACTGGCCCGCGCGATGGGCAAGAACGACCTGACCCCCGAGGTCGTCGGCAAGGCGCGGATCGGCGATATCCGCCACTGCTTCTGCGACACCGGGCTGGCCGCCGAAAAGCTGGATTTCCGCGCGACGCAGGATTTCACCCAAGGGCTGGCCGAACTGGCCGAATGGGTCGCCGAGCAGACCGCGGAAGACAAGGTGGCGACGATGCGCGCCGAACTGGAGAAGCGGGGGCTGGTGGCGTGAGCGACGACCGGCCCATCCTGATCACGGGCGGCGCTGGCTTTATCGGTTCCAATCTCGCGGACCGGCTGGCGGGTGAGGGGCATCGCATCCGCGTCTATGACGCGCTCGCCCGCGCCGGTGTCGAACAGAATCTGCGCTGGTTGCAGAGCCGGCACGGCGACCGGATCGAGGCGCGGATCGCCGATATCCGCGAACAGGATGCGCTGGCCGATGCCGCGGCGGACGCCAAGGCGGTGTTCCACCTCGCCGCGCAGGTGGCGGTGACCACCAGCCTGGTCGATCCGGTGGACGATTTCACCATCAACATCGCGGCTACGCTTTCGCTGCTGGAGATCCTGCGCAAGCGGGGCGACTCCACGCCTTTGATCTTCGCCTCCACCAACAAGGTGTATGGCGACCTTGCCGATCTGGATTTCGCCGCCAGCGACAATGGCTATGCGCCCGTCGATGCCGACATCCGTGCCCATGGTATCGGCGAGGATCGGCCGCTCGACTTCCACACCCCCTATGGCTGCTCCAAGGGCGCGGCCGACCAATATGTGCTGGATTACGCACGCAGCTACGGCGTGCCGACCGCGGTGCTGCGGATGAGCTGCATTTATGGTCACCGCCAGATGGGGACGGAGGATCAGGGCTGGGTCGCCCATTTCTTGATCCGCGCGCTCGAAGGGCGGCCGATCACGCTGTACGGCGATGGGCAGCAGGTGCGCGACATCCTCGACGTGTCGAACGCGGTCGATGCCTATGTACGCGCCTGGGCCAATATCGACCGGGTATCGGGGCAGGTGTTCAACTTGGGCGGCGGCGCGGACAATGCGGTCAGCCTGCGTACCCTGCTCGCCTATATCGGCACGCTGATCGGGCAGGACGTGGCGATCGACTATGCCGACTGGCGCGCGGGCGACCAGCGGTACTTCGTTGCCGATACGCGAAAGGCGGAGGCGGCGCTGGGCTTGAACGCGAAGGTGCCGTGGCGCGAGGGCGTGGCGAATCTGACACGCTGGCTGGCGAGCGAACGCCGCCTGAACCTGCCGGTCGGCGACATGACGGCGCTGGCGTCGTGACCATGCGTATCCTGATGACCGCGGACGCGGTCGGTGGGGTCTGGCAATATGCGACCGATCTGGCGGCATCGCTGGTGCCGCACGGGATCGAGACGGTGCTGGCGACGCTGGGGCCCCCCGCCACCGCGCAACAGCGGGGCGAGGCGGCTGGCGTTCCGGGTTTGAAGCTGGTGGAGACCGGCCTGCCGCTGGACTGGCTGTGCGACGAACCCGGCCCGGTCCAGGCGGCGGCCGAGGTGATACGCGCGCTGGCCGAGCGCGAGGGCGTGAGCCTCGTCCACCTCAACCAGCCCTGTCTGGCCGCCGATACCGCCTATCCGGTACCCGTCGTCGCGGTCATTCATGGCTGCGTCGCCACCTGGTGGGATGCCGCGCACGGCACCAAGCCCGATCGCGGTTTTGCCTGGCAGGCGCGGCTGGTCCGTGCCGGGCTGATGCGCGCCGATGCGGTGGTCGCGCCCAGCGCCAGCTATGCCGCGATCGTCGCGCGCTGCCACCGGCTGCAGGCGCCGCCGCTGACCGTGCATAACGGCCGCGCCGCGCTGCCCGTGCCGGCCGGGGTCGCACAGGCCGATCATGTGCTGACCGCCGGGCGGCTATGGGATCAGGTAAAGCGCATGCGCCTGCTCGACGAGGCGGCCGGGCGCATCGCATGGCCGATGCTCGCCGCCGGTCCCCTGGTCGCCCCGCATGGCGAGACGATCCAGCTTCATCATGCCCGGTCGCTCGGCACGCTCTCCACCCCCGATCTGGCAGCGCAACTGGCGGCTCAGCCGATCTTCGTCTCCGCTGCCAGCTTCGAGCCGTTCGGTCTTTCGGTGCTGGAGGCGGCGGCGGCGGGCTGTGCGCTGGTGCTGTCGGGGATCGACACGTTTCGCGAATTGTGGACGGGTGCTGCCCTGTTCGTCGATCCGGACGATGCCGATGGCTTTGCCGCCGCGATCGACCGCGTGATCGCCGAGAAGGCGCTGCGCCAGCACATGGGGGAGGCCGCGCGCATCCGTGCCCATCGCTACACGCCGGACGCGATGGCCGGCGCCATGGCCTCCATCTACACCGGCCTGCTCGGCACCGGTACATCCCCCACCAGGGTCGCCGCATGAAGATCGTCTATTTCACCCACAGCCTGCAATCCTGCTGGAACCACGGCAACGCCCATTTCCTGCGCGGCGTACTCAGCGACCTGATCGCGCGCGGGCACGATGTGCGCGTCTACGAGCCGATCAATGCGTGGAGCCTGACCAACCTGCTGGCCGATGCGGGCGAGGCGGGGCTGGAACCCTATCGCCGTCAGTATCCGGAACTGTCGTCCAAAAGCATCGCGCCCGAGATCGCGCTGGAGCCGCTGGTCGACGGCGCCGATCTGGTCATCGTCCATGAATGGAACGAGCCGGCACTGGTCGCGGCGATCGGCGACGTGCGCCGGCGGGGCGGATCGTTCCGCCTGTTGTTCCACGATACGCATCACCGCGCGGTCAGCGCGCCGGACGAGATGAACGCGTTCGACCTGTCCGGCTATGACGGCGTGCTGGCGTTCGGCGAGACGCTGGCGCAGGTCTATCGCGGCTGGGGGTGGGAAGGCCGGGTCTGGACCTGGCACGAGGCGGCCGACATCCGCCGCTTCCACCCGCCGACGCACGAAGCCGAGCGTTCCGGTCTGGTCTGGATCGGCAACTGGGGCGATGGCGAGCGGACGCGCGAACTGGAAAGCTTCCTGTTCCGCCCCGCGGCCGAGGCCGGGCTGCCTCTCGACATTTACGGCGTCCGCTATCCGGACGAAGCGAAGGCGATGCTGGCCGCGCACGGTGCCCGTTATCACGGCTGGGCACCCAATGCCGGCGCCCCCGATATCTTTGCGCGTGCGCTTGCCACCGTACATGTGCCGCGCCGCTATTACGCGACGATCCTGCCCGGTATCCCCACCATCCGCGTGTTCGAGGCGCTGGCGTGCGGCATCCCGCTCGTCTCCGCGCCGTGGGAGGATGCCGAAGGGCTGTTCCGCCCCGGCACCGATTATCTGGTCGCGGGCGACGGCGACGCCATGACCCGCCACCTGCGTGCGCTGGCGCAAGATGCCGATCTGCGCGCCGCGCTGGTCGCTGCCGGGCTGGAGACGATCCGCGCCCGCCACACCTGCGCGCACCGCGTCGATGAACTGCTCGCCATCGCCGATCAGCTCCATGCACCCGCGCTCGAGAGGACCGCCGCATGAAGATCGCCTTTTACGGGTCCAGCCTCGTCTCCTCCTACTGGAACGGCGCGGCCACCTATTATCGCGGCATATTGAGCGCGCTTGCCCGCCATGGCTGGGACATCACCTTCTACGAGCCCGACGCGTTCGACCGGCAGAAGCACCGCGACATCGATCCGCCATCCTATGCCCGGTCGGTCGTCTATCCGGCCACCACCGAGGCGTTGCGCGACGTGCTGGCGGAGGCGCGGGGCGCCGATATCGTGGTGAAGGCGAACGGCGTCGGCGTCTTCGACCGGGAACTGCTGGAAGGTGTGGTCGCAAATGCCGGCCCCCGCGCGCTCAAGATATTCTGGGACGTGGACGCCGCCGCGACACTGGACGAGATGCGCGGCGACGCCTCGCATCCGGTGCTTGCCGCATTGCCCGATCTGGACATGGTGCTGACCTATGGCGGCGGGCCGCCGGTGGTGAACGCCTATACCGGCTTCGGCGCGAAAAGGTGCATCCCCGTCTACAACGCGCTGGATCCCGAGACGCATCACCCCGTCGCACCCGATCCGCGTTTCGCCTGTGATCTCGCCTTTCTCGGCAATCGCCTGCCCGATCGCGAGGCGCGGGTGGAGGAATTCTTCCTCAAGCCGGCGAGCCTGCTCGCCGACCGGCAGTTCCTGATCGGCGGCAACGGCTGGGAGACGAAGGACATGCCCGGCAACGTCCGTCACCGCGGCCATGTCTATACCGCCGAGCATAATGCCTTCAACTGCACGCCGCGTGCGGTGCTGAACGTCGCGCGCGATTCGATGGCGCATATCGGCTTCTCGCCCGCCACCCGCGTATTCGAGGCCGCCGGCGCCGCCGCCTGCCTGATCACCGATGCCTGGGAGGGGATCGAACAGTTCCTGACCCCCGACACGGAAGTGCTGGTGGCACGCGACGGACAGGATGTGGCCGATCACCTGGCGACGCTGACCACCGAGCGGGCACAGGCGATCGGGCAGGCGGCCAGGGCGCGGGTGCTGGCCGAACACACCTATGCACTGCGCGCGGTGCAGGTGGACGCGCTGTTCCGCGACCATCTCGCCAGACAGGCGGTGCCGGCATGAGGCTCGTCGTCCTCGGCCTGTCGCTGTCGTCCTCCTGGGGCAATGGCCACGCCACCACCTTTCGCGCGCTGTTGAAGGCCTTTGCCGCGCGCGGGCACGACATCCTGTTCCTGGAACGCGACGTGCCCTGGTATGCCGGCCAGCGCGACTGCACCGATCCCGATTATTGCGAACTGGCCTTCTACGCCGATCTTGACGAACTACGCACCCGCTGGAGCGAGGCGATCGCCGAGGCCGATGCGGTGATCGTCGGCTCCTATGTGCCGGAGGGTGTCGAGGTCGCCCGGATGGTGCAGCAGACCGCGCGCGGCGTCACCGCATTCTACGACATCGATACGCCGGTCACGCTCGCCAAGCTGGAACGCGGCGATTTCGAGTATCTCTCGCCGGAGGTGATCCCCGGCTACGACATCTATCTGTCGTTCACCGGCGGCCCGACGCTGGACCATCTGGAGCGGCATTACGGATCGCCCGCGGCCCGCGCGCTGTTCTGCTCGGTCGATGAGGGGGCCTATCGCCCGCTGGATGTGCCCGTGCGCTGGGACCTGTCCTATCTCGGCACCTACAGCCCCGATCGCCAGCCGACGCTGGAGCGGCTGCTGATCGAGCCGGCGCGGCGGATGCCGGACCGCCGCTTCGTCGTGGCCGGACCGCAATATCCGGGTGACATCGACTGGCCCGCCAATGTCGAGCGGATCGAGCATTGCCCGCCCGCCGACCACGCCGCCTTCTACTCCGCCTCGCGCTTCACGCTGAACGTGACGCGGGGCGACATGATCGCGCGCGGCTGGTCGCCCTCGGTGCGCTTGTTCGAGGCGGCGGCCTGCGCGACGCCGATCATCTCGGACATCTGGGAGGGGCTGGACCAGCTCTTCGTGCCGCAATCGGAGATCATCCTGGCGGATGGAACCGGGGCGGTGGTGGCCGCGCTTTCCGGTCAGGATGCCGGAGCGATGGGGCGTGCGGCGCAGACCCGCGTGCTGGACCGACATACCGCGCGCCACCGTGCGGCCGAACTCGAAGCACATCTGGAACATGCCGCAACAGCGGCCGCACGTGAACCACAGGTCGCGTGACGAAGACCATGGGAAAGGAAGAGGCAATGGCAGCATCGGAGGAGGTGATCCTGATCGCGGGCGGCGCGGGCTTCATCGGCTCGCACCTGACCGCGCGGTTCCTGGACGAAGGGCGGCAGGTGATCGTCCTCGACAATCTGCAAACCGCGCGCCCGTCCAACCTGCGCCTGCTGGAAGGGCGGCCGGGCTTCACCTTCGTGCAGGGCGACATCGTCGATCCGCTGCCCGAGGCGGTGCTGCGCGAAGCCGGGCGGATCGTGCGCATCTACAATCTGGCCTGTGCCGCCTCGCCGCCGCAATACCAGGCCGATCCCGAACACACGATGCTGACCAACGTGATGGGCACCAACCACCTGCTGCGGCTGGCCGAACAGACCGGCGCGCGCTTCCTGCTCACCTCCACGTCCGAGGTGTACGGCGACCCCGAGGTGCATCCGCAGGTCGAGGGTTATCGCGGCTGGGTGAACTGCACCGGCCCGCGCGCCTGTTACGACGAGGGCAAGCGCGCTGCCGAGGCACTGACCTTCGACTATGCCCGCATGGCGCGCGCGCAGGTCCGCGTCGCGCGCATCTTCAACACCTATGGCCCGCAGATGCACCCCGATGACGGCCGCGTCGTCTCCAACCTGATCTGTCAGGCGCTGTCCAACCGCGACATCACCATCCACGGCGACGGCACGCAGACGCGCAGCTTCTGCTACGTCTCCGACATGGTCGATGCGCTGATCCGCCTGATGGAAAGCGACATCGACGGGCTGGAGCCGGTCAATCTGGGCAATCCGGTCGAACTCACCGTGTCCGACCTCGCCGAAAAGGTGGTGGCGATGACGGGCAGCACCAACCGGCTGGTCTATACGCCGCTACCCCAGGACGATCCCCGCCGCCGCCGCCCGAACATCGACCGTGCCAGGGCGCTGCTCGGCTGGGAACCGCGCGTGCCGCTGGCCGACGGCCTCGCCAAGACCTGCGCCTGGTTCGCCGAGGAACTGGGCCGGGTGCCGCAGCGCGTCGCGGCCTGACCTTGCGTCAGGCGCGGCCTGCGCGGATCGCGGCCAGCACCCGCTCCGCCAGCTCCGGCCGGCAGATCAGCAGGTCGGGCAGCAGTGGATTTTCGCAATTATAGACCAGCGGGCTGCCGTCGATGCGCGAGGCGTGCAGCCCGGCGGCCATCGCCACGGCGGCGGGGGCGCAATTGTCCCACTCATATTGCCCGCCGTCATGCAGGTATATGTCGGCGCGGCCGTCGACCACCGCCATCGCCTTGGCGCCCGCCGAGCCCATCGGGATCATCGTCGCGCCCAGCGCCTCGCCGACACAGCGGGCGATTTCGGGTGCGCGGCTGCGACTGACCACGACGCGCAGGGGTACGGACAGGGGGGGAGGGGCCGCCGCCACGTCATCGGTGGTGAAGACGCGTGCCAGTGCCGGCACCGCGACCGCGCCCACCGCCGGGCGCCCGTCGATCGCCAGCCCGATATGCACCGCCCATTCGTCCGATCCGCCGGCATATTCGCGCGTGCCGTCCAGCGGATCGACGATCCACACCCGCCGCGCGGCGCAGCGCGCCCGGTCGTCCACCGACTCTTCGGACAGGATGAAATCGTCCGGCCGGGCGGCACGCAGCCGGTCGAGGATCAAGAGGTTCGCGTCATGGTCGCCACGATCGCCCAGCGCCTTGCCGGAACAATCGCCGGCGGCGCGGATGCGCTGGAGCAATTGCCCGGCCTCCAGCGCCACCACCCGCGCGAGGTCATCGTCGGTCACAGGTCATAGGTCCACACGCCCAGCAGATGCTCGACGATGCGTTCCGCCGCCGCCTCCGGCGCCTCGCGCACCGTGTCGATGCGCAAGGCCGGGCGGGCCGGGCGTTCATAGGGGCTGGAGATGCCGGTGAAGTCGGCGATCTCGCCGGTCCGTGCCTTGGCATACAGCCCCTTCACGTCGCGATCCTCCGCCACGTCCAGCGGCGTATCCACGAAGATCTCCACGAACTCGCCCTCCGGCAGCATCCGGCGCACCATGTCGCGCTCCGCGGCAAAAGGCGAGATGAACGCGGTCAACACGATCAACCCGGCATCCGCCATCAGCTTGGCGACCTCGCCGACGCGGCGGATATTCTCGATCCGCCCCGCCTCACTGAAATCCAGGTCGCGGTTCAGCCCGTGGCGGATATTGTCGCCGTCCAGCAAAAAGGTGTGCCGCCCCATCGCATGCAGCCGCTTTTCGACCAGATTAGCGATGGTCGACTTGCCCGATCCCGACAGGCCGGTGAACCACAGGACGCGCGGGGTTTGCCCCTTTTGCCGCGCATGGGCCTCGCGCGTCACGTCGATCGATTGCCAGTGGACGTTCTGCGCGCGACGAAGCGGCTCCGCAATCATCCCCGCCGCCACCGTGGCATTGGTCGCGCGGTCGATCAGGATGAAGCCGCCAAGATCGCTGCCCTTGGCATAGGGCTCGAACACGATCGGCCGGTCGGCATAGACCTCCGCCACGCCGATATCGTTCAGGCTGAGCGTCGTCGCGGACAATTCGGCCTGCGTGTTCACATCGACCACATGGCGCGGCGGCTGCACCGTCGCGTTGACCAGTTGGGTGCCCAGCTTCAACCAATAGCCGCGGCCCGGCACCAGCTCGGCATCCGCCATCCACACGATCGTCGCCAGGAACTGGTCCGCGACTTCCGGCGGCGCGGAGGCCGCGGCGATCACGTCGCCGCGCGAGCAATCCACTTCGTCCGCCAGCACCAGCGTCACCGCCTCGCCCGCGATCGCGCTGGGCCGATCCCCGTCGAAGGTGACGATGCGCGCCACCTTGGAACTGCGCCCCGACGGCACGATGCGCACCGGATCGCCCACCGACACCCGCCCGCTGGCGATCAGCCCGGCAAAACCGCGAAAGTCGAGGTCGGGCCGGTTCACCCACTGCCCCATCTGGAGAGCATCGACGTCGATGCTCTCCAGATGGGGCAGCAGCGCGGGGCCGTCATACCATGGCATCGTGTCGGACCGGCTGGTGACGTTCGCACCGGTCAGCCCGGACAGCGGGATGGCGCGGAAATCCTCGATGCCGATGGCATGGGCGAAGGCGGCATAATCGGCGACGATCGCGTCGAACACCGCCTGGTCGTTGCCGACCAGATCCATCTTGTTCACCGCCAGCACGATCTCGCGAATGCCGACGAGGTGCGCGAGATAGCTGTGCCGCCGGGTCTGGGTCAGCACGCCCTTGCGCGCGTCGACCAGGATCACCGCGCAGTCCGCGGTGGAGGCACCCGTCACCATGTTGCGAGTATATTGTTCGTGGCCGGGGGTGTCGGCGACGATGAACTTGCGTTTCTCCGTCGCGAAGAAGCGATAGGCGACATCGATGGTGATGCCCTGTTCGCGCTCGGCGGCCAGGCCGTCGACCAGCAGCGCGAAGTCGATATTCTGCCCCTGCGTCCCGACGCGGCGCGAATCCGCCTCCAACTGGTTCAACTGATCCTCGAAGATCGTCTTCGAATCGTAGAGCAGCCGGCCGATCAGCGTCGACTTGCCATCGTCCACCGACCCACAGGTGATGAAACGCAGCATCGATTTGTTCGCATGCCCCTCCAGATAGGCCGCGATGTCGGACGCGATCAGCGCGTCGGGCTCATAGATACCCCTTCCGCTGGCGGGAGGGGTCAGGGGAGGGGAATCGCGATCTCCATCCGCCGCGCCGGTGGGAGCAAGCCCTCCCGCCAGCGGGAGGGGAGAAGACATGGTAGCCAGCGTCGCCATATCGGTCTTCGCCATCAGAAATATCCCTCGCGCTTCTTCTTCTCCATGCTGGCGGCCTGATCATGATCGATCGCGCGGCCCTGGCGTTCGCTGGTCGTGGTCAGCAGCATTTCCTGGATGATTGCGGGCAAGGTCGCTGCCTCGCTCTCCACCGCACCCGTCAGCGGGTAGCAGCCGAGCGTGCGGAAGCGGATCGAGCGGTCCACCGGCACCTCGCCAGGCCGCAACGGGAAGCGGTCGTCATCGACCATCAGCAGCATGCCGTCGCGCTCCACGGTCGGGCGCGGTGCGGCGAAATAGAGCGGCACGATCTCGATATTCTCCGCCAGGATGTACTGCCAGATGTCGAGTTCGGTCCAGTTGGACAGCGGAAAGACGCGGATGCTCTCTCCCTTGTGCTTGCGCGTGTTGTAGAGCCGCCAAAGCTCAGGCCGCTGCGCCTTGGGATCCCAGCCATGCGATGCCGAGCGGAACGAGAAGATGCGCTCCTTCGCCCGGCTTTTCTCCTCGTCGCGCCGCGCGCCGCCGAACGCCGCATCGAAGCCGTGCAGCGTCAGCGCCTGCTTCAGCCCTTCGGTCTTCCACATGTCGGTGTGGCGGCTGCCATGATCGAACGGATTGATGCCCTGCGCCTGTGCCTCGGGGTTCCGGTGGACGATCAACTCCATACCCGCATCGGCCGCGGCCTTGTCGCGCAGGTCGTACATCGCGCGGAATTTCCACGTCGTATCGACATGCAGCAGCGGGAAGGGCGGGCGCGCCGGAAAGAACGCCTTTTTGGCGAGGTGCAGCATCACCGCCGAATCCTTGCCGACGGAATAGAGCATCACCGGGCGCTCGGCCTCGGCGACGACCTCACGCAGAATGTGGATGCTCTCGGCTTCCAGGCGCTGAAGATGAGTGAGACGGGTCATCGTCACGCCAGATAATGTCTCTGGCGGGCGGCGCGACCAACTTATCCTAACACGCGCCCAAGTCGTCCGCGTCCGCCTGCTCGCGTTCGATCGAATCCAGGATGCGCGCGCCCGCCATGAACACCGCGATCGGGCAGACCGCGAACATCATCTTGCCCGGCCAGCCGGGATATTGATCAAGGTACATGGCGCCGCGCTGACACGCACCCACGGCCAGGCCGTAGATGATGAGGAACGCCTCGAATTTGCTCTTGATCGTGAAGAGCCTGACGATCCGGTGCCACATGGCACGAGGTTAGACACCTGCCGGTCGCGCGGCGCAATCGCCGACCCGGTCCCGGAATGGGAATCGTTACTTTCCCGTTTACCAGTTCGCCGGCAGGTCCCCCGGCAGGTCCAACGCCGCCAGCAGCGCGGCACGGGCGGCCTCGATCCGTGCGATCAATGCCGGATCGGCGATATCGCCCGGCGCGATCGTCTCGGGCCAATGCGCCTCGATGACCGCGGCTATCCGGTCGAGCCGTGCATGATCGACCAGGAAGCGCGGATCGACCGTCGCCGGATCGGCGACGACACGCAGCCGCAGACAGGCGGGGCCGCCGCCATTCGCCATCGATTCGCGCACGTCCACCACCTCCAGCCGGCGGATCGGGCCGTTGCCGGCGACATGCTCTTCCAGCCATTGCCAGACGCTGGGCGTCGCCCGCGCCTCGCCCGGCAGCACCAGCGCCATTTCACCCGCGGGCAGCGTGACGAGCTGCGCGTTGAACAGATAGGAGGTGATCGCATCCTCCAGCGATACCCGTGCCGCGGGCACTTCGACGATCTCCACCTCCGGCATCAACCGGCGAAGATCGGCGTGGAAACCGTCGCGATCGGCAAAGGCCTGTTCATGCGCGAACAGCACCCGGCCATTGGCCACCGCCACCACGTCGTTGTGGAAGGCGCCGGCCGCGATGGCGACCTCCGACTGCTCCACGAACAGCGTGCGTGCCGGATCGAGCCCATGCGTGCGCGCCACCGCCTCGCACGCTTCCCGGTGCTGGCGCGCGGGGAAGCGCCCGCCGCTGCGCCCATAGACGAAGACCTCGACGCCGGGGGCATTGTGATCGGCGCAAAGCCGCATGTGGTTGGCCGCACCTTCGTCGCCGAAGGGGGGCAGGACGGGCGCGTGCACGGCAAAGGCTGGGTCAGCGAAGGCGACGCGCAACTGCGCCAGCGTTTCCGGCCATTCATGGCTGCGGTGCGGCATCGTCACCAGATTGGCGACGCTCAGGTGGCAGCGGCCATCGGCAGTATCGGGGGCCGGGGAGACGGTGGCCGCATTCGCCGCCCACATGGCGGAGGCGGACAATGCCTGCGCCTTCAGATGCGGCGGCGCCTCCGCATAGGCCGTCGCCAGCCGTGCCAGCCAGTCGTGATCGGGGCGACGGTGGGGCAGCAGCACGCCCTGTACCAGTCCCAGTTTCAGGTTGGCGCGCATCTTGGCGATGCCCTGCAGAGCAGCCGCGCGCGGGTGGGAGGACTGCCCCGCATTGCGCGTCGCGGCGAGATTGCCGTGGCTCAACCCCGCATAATTATGGCTGGGGCCGACGATCCCGTCGAAGTTTATCTCTGTCAGCACCGTGCTCACCACCGCCCCACATGCACCACGCTATCGCCGGACCCGACATCCAGGGCGCGGGCGCAATCCTCGGACAGCACGATCCCGCCATCCTCGTGCCGGATGTGGCCGAAGGCGCAGCGGAAATCGCCCAGCACGCCCGTCGCAACCAGCGCTTCCGCGCCGCCGCCGCGATCCACCGAAACGATGCGGTCATCGGCCGCCTCGCGGATCGACCGCACCTGATCGGTGCGTGCCGTCATCGTCGGACCGCCATCGAAGATGTCGACGTAATTCTCATAGGCGAAGCCTTCATTTTCCAGCATCCGCATCGCCGCGCGGCCGGAAGGGTGGGGCAGGCCGATCGCGGCGCGCGCGGTCTCGGTCAGCATCGCGGTGTAGATCGGATGCTTGGGCATCAGGTCGGCGATGAACTGGTGGCCGTTGATCGCATTGAACTGGTCGGCATCCTGGAAATTCATCCCGAAGAAGCGCCCGGCCAGCCCGTCCCAGAAGGGCGATCCCCCCGCCTCGTCGATCACCCCGCGCAGCTCGGCCAGCACGCGGTCGGCAAAGCGCGCGCGGTGCTGGCGGATGAACAGGTAACGGCTTCGTGCCAGCAACAGGCCCAGTCCGCCCGCCCGCTCGCCGGGATGCAGGAACAGCCCGCCCACCTCGCTCGCGCCCTCCAGGTCGGTGGTCAGCGACAGCATCTCGGCGCGAAAGGTGCGGTGCAACTCGCGGCTGTGCTGGGTCAGCGTGCCCAGGCGGTAGCTGTAGAAGGGGTGCCGCTGCCCCACCTGGGTGAAGATCTGGCAGGTGCCGCGCACCTCGCCCGTATCGGCATTTTCCAGCATCAGCACGAACAACTCGTCGTCCAGCGCGCCCGCCGTGCGCGCGAAGGCGGCGTGGCTGCGCTCCAGCTTGGCGACCAGCGCACGCCTGTCGGGCGGCAGGTTGGTGAAGCCGCCCCCGGTCAGCTTGGCCATTTCGTACAGATGCTGCAGGTCGGCGTCGCGCGCCGCGCGGATGCGAAAGGTCATTGGCGGCCCCCCAGGCCGATGGTGCGCAGGATGGTGAGTACGGACAGCGCGGCGCGCTCGGCCAGGCTGTCGGTGATCAGGAACTCGTCGGCCGAATGGATCGCGCCCCCGCGCACACCCATCGTATCGACCACCGGCACGCCGGCCGCCGCGATGTTGTTGCCGTCGCACACCCCGCCGGTCGCGCGCCAGCCGATCGACAGGCCCATGTCCGCGCCCGCCTGCCTGACCCGCTCGAACAGGGCGGCGGCGCCCGCATCGATCGGCTTGGGTGGCCGGTTGAAGCTGCCATGGACCGCCACGCCCACGTCATGCGCGGCACCGATCCTCGCCGAGATGCCCCGCAGCGCCGCATCCGCCCGCGCGATCGCCTCGGTGGAGGCGGGGCGGAAATTGACGTGTAGCATCGCCAGATCGGGCACCACATTGTTCGGCCCGCCGCCCGCGATCCGCGCCGGGTTCACGCTCAGATCGTCCGCCATCAGCGCCGACAGTTCCACCGCGATTGCGGCGGCGGCGACGACCGCGTTGCGCCCGTCACGCGGGTTGCGCCCGGCATGGGCGGCCCGCCCGCGCACCACGACCGTGAAGTTCCCCGTGC
>NZ_CAMLAC010000078.1 GCF_946477935.1 uncultured Sphingomonas sp.
TACGAGATTCCTCTACGTCTCGTGGGCTCGGAGATGTGTATAAGAGACAGCACCTGTTCGGCCTGCCCGCCGTGCCGCTGCCCAAGCTGTCGGTCCCGATCGGTGACGGCAGCGACAGCGGCTTTCTGGCGCCCGACATCCGGATCGACCGGGTCAACGGTCTTGAGGTGGTGACGCCCTATTACTGGCGCCTTGCCCCCAACAAGGGGCTGATGGTCGCCCCGCACGTGTTCAGCGACGTGCTGCCGATGATGCAGGCGACCTACGAGTCGCTTGATACGCAGGGTGCTTTCCGGGTCACCGGCTATGCCACCGTCAGCCGGCGCAGCGACGACCTGACGACCGCGACCCCTCTCGATACCGAAAGCGCGTTGCGCGGCTATCTGGACGGCACCGGCCGCTACCAGTTCTCGCCGGAATGGAGCCTCAGCGGATCGTTGCGCCTCGCCAGCGACCGCACCTTCCTGCGCCGCTACGACATTTCGCGCGACGACCGGCTGCGCACCACCGCCAGCCTGCAGCGGATCGGCACCAACAGCTATTTCGCGTTGACCGGCTGGTATGTGCAGACGCTGCGCGTCAACGACCGCCAGGGTCTGCAACCGATCGCGCTGCCTGAGATCGACTGGCGCTACCGGTTCGACGACGGGCTGGTCGGCGGGAAGGTCCAGGTCCAGTTGAACTCGCTCGCGATCGGGCGGCCCGACGGGCAGGACACGCAGCGTGCCTTTGCCAGCGCGCGGTGGGATCTGCGCCGCCTGACCAACTGGGGGCAGGAGGTCACGCTGACCGCCTATGGCCGCGCCGATGCGTATAATGCGCAGGACATTGCCAGCAGCCCGCTCATCTACCGCGGCATGGAAGGTTTCCAGGGCCGCGCGATCGGTGCGGTCGCCGCCGACGTCAAATGGCCGTTCATCGGCGAGTTGTTCGGCGGCACCCAGCGCTTCACCCCGCGCGTGCAGGTGGTCGCCAGCCCCAAGCTGAAGAACTTCGCGATCCCCAACGAGGATGCGCGCGCCGTGGACCTGGAGGATTCCAACCTCTTCGCGCTCAACCGCTTCCCCGGCTACGACCGGTTCGAGGATTCGACCCGGATCACCTATGGCGGCGAATGGGCGCTCACCTTGCCCGGCTTCACCATCAACACGGTGATCGGCCAGAGCTATCGCCTGAACAGCCGCCCGACCATCCTGTACGACGGCACCGGCCTGTCGGATCGCTGGTCGGATTTCGTTGGCCGCACCGAGCTGCGCTTCCGCGACCTCGTCTCGGTCGTCCATCGCTACCGGTTGGACAAGGACAATTTCGCCGTCCGCCGCAACGAGATCGACGCCATCGTCGGCTCGCGCGCCACCTATGCCCAGATCGGTTACCTCCGGCTCGACCGCAACATCTTCCCGACGATCGAGGATCTGCAGGACCGCGAGGAGGCACGCGTTGCCGGTCGCATCCAGTTCGCCCGCTTCTGGTCCGCCTTCGGCTCGGCGGTCATCGACCTGACCAACCGGCGGGAAGATCCCTTGTCCACCGCCAGCGGCTTCGATCCGGTCCGTCACCGCGTCGGCTTCCAGTATGAGGATGACTGCGTCCGGCTGGGCTTTGCCTGGCAGCGTTTCTACAACAACACCGGCGATGCGCGCAGCGGCAACAGCTATTCCTTGACGCTGGCGTTCACCAATCTCGGCCGCTAAGCCGCTATTCAGCAAGATGCAGGCAAAGCGCGCCACATTTGCGACGTACCTTGCGGGTAAGGACGTGCGCCTGGGTGCGATAAGGATAGCAGACACGGTGAAGCAGCCAATTCGTTCCAACGTTCGCGGCATGCGCGGCGCAGTTCTTCTGATGCTGGCGGCCGCGGCCACCGGCGCCATCGCGCAGACGGTGCCCGATCAATCGGTTCCCGATACCGGCGGCCTCGACATTCCGTCGAACCTCCAGATCTTCGGCAAGCTCGATCCCAATGTCCGCAAGCCGACCGCGGTGGTCAACGATACGGTGCTGACCGGCACCGATGTCGATCAGCGCATGGGGCTGATCATGGCCGCCAATCAGGCCGGCAACCTTCCTGCCGAGGAAAAGGAGCGCCTGCGTCTCCAGGTCCTGCGCCAGTTGATCGACGAAACGCTGCAGATCCAGGAGGCCAAGAGCGCCGAGATCGCGATCACGCCCGACGAGATCAACCAGAGCTATGTCCGCGTCGCGCGCAACTTCAACCGCACGCCCGCCGAGATGAACAAGTATCTGCGCGAAGTGGGCTCGTCGGAGCGGTCGCTGAAGCGCCAGATCGAGGGCGAGCTGGCCTGGAGCCGCTACCTGCGCAAGCGCGTCGAACCCTTCGTCAATGTCGGCGAGGAGGAGGTGAAGGGCATCCTCGACCGGCTCGAGGCCGCCAAGGGCACCGAGGAGTTCAACCTCCGCGAAATCTATCTGTCCGCCAACCAGGCGACCTCGGCGCAGGTCTTCGCCAATGCGCGCCAGATCCTTGCCGAAATCCAGAAGGGGCAACAGCCCTTCGGCTATTTCGCCCGTACCTTCTCGGAGGCATCGACCCGCGGCGTCGACGGTGACCTTGGCTGGGTGCGCGCCGCACAATTGCCGCCCGAGCTCGCCCAGGCGGCGCAGTCGATGCAGATCGGCCAGGTCGCCGGCCCGATCGAGATCCCCGGTGGCTTCTCCATCCTGTACCTGACCGACAAGCGCCAGGTGCTGACCTCCGATCCGCGCGACGCACGACTGGCGCTCAAGCAGCTCACGATCAAGTTCCCCGCCGGCACCACCCAGGCGCAGGCCACCGCCCGCGCTGCCAAATTCGCCGAAGTGACCAAGACGATCCGCGGCTGCGGCGACGTCAACAAGACCGCGGCGACCATCGGCGCGGAGGTCGTCGACAATGACGGCGTACCGGCCCGCCAGTTGCCGCCGCAGTTGCAGGAAATCCTGCTGAAGATGCAGATCGGCGAGTCGACCCCGCCCTTCGGCTCGGCTGAGAGCGGCGTTCGCGCCCTCGTTCTGTGCGGCCGTGACGATCCCCCCGCCACCGGCTCGCTGCCCCGTCCCGATCAGGTCCAGCAGCAGTTGGAACAGCAGCGCGTCAACCTGCGCGCGCAGCAGAAGATGCGCGATCTTCGCCGCGACGCCGTGGTGGAATATCGTTGATCGGCGCTGACGGCGTGACCCGGCCCCTGGTTGTATCGATGGGCGATCCCGCCGGGATCGGGCCGGAGATCATCGCCAAGGCATGGGCCGCGCGCGACGAACATGGCCTGCCGCCCTTTGTGGCGGTGGGCGATGACCGCGCTATCGCGCGGGTCTGGGACGGGCCGATCACGGTCGTGCAGGACATGCGTTCGGCGCTGTCCGCCTTTCCCGATGCACTGCCCGTCCTGTCGGTCGAGGATGCGGGCGAGATCGTGCCCGGCCAGCCGGATGTGGAGGGTGCCCGCTGCGCGCTCCACGCGCTCGAACTCGCGGTCGGCCTTGTCCGCTCGAATGCCGCCTGCGCGCTGGTGACAGGGCCGGTTTCCAAGGCGCAACTGTATCAGATCGGGTTCACCCATCCCGGGCAGACTGAATTCGTGGCGGAGCGCTGTGGCATCGCTGGCGCCAATGCGGTGATGATGCTGGCCGGCCCGTCGCTGCGCGTCGTGCCGATGACCACGCATGTGCCGCTCGCGCAGGTGCCCGGCCTCATCACCATCGACCTTGTTCTCGCCAAGGCCCGCGCCACCGCGCGCGGCCTGTTGCGCAACTTCGGCATCACCGCACCCCGTCTCGCGGTCGCCGGGCTCAATCCTCATGCGGGCGAAGGCGGTGCAATCGGACGCGAGGAGATCGACGTGATCGAACCCGCCATCGCCCAGTTGCAGGCAGAGGGGATCGACATCACCGGGCCGCTTGCCGCCGACACGCTGTTCCACCCGCGTGCCCGCGCGCGATATGATGCGGTGCTGTGCGGTTATCACGATCAGGCGCTGGTGCCGCTCAAGACGCTGCATTTCGATGAAGGCGTCAACATCACGCTCGGCCTGCCGATCGTGCGCACCTCGCCGGACCATGGAACGGCCTTCGGCATCGCCGGCATGGATGCGGCGGAGCCCGGCGCGATGATCGCGGCGATCCGCATGGCCAGCGAAGCGGCCGCCCACCGGGTACGCCTCGGCGTTTGACATGACACCGCTGCATCCCCTGCCCCCCTTGCGCGACGTGATCGCGCGTCACGGTCTCGCTGCGTCAAAGGCACTCGGCCAGAACTTCCTGTTCGATGGCCAGTTGCTTGCCCGCATCGCTGCCATCCCCGGCGACCTGACCGATGCGCAGGTGCTGGAAATCGGCCCCGGTCCGGGCGGCCTCACTCGTGCGCTGCTTCAGGCCGGCGCCCACGTCACCGCGATCGAGCGCGACCGCCGCTGCATCCCCGCCCTCGCCGAACTGGCCGAGGCGTTCCCTGATCGCCTGCAGGTGATCGAGGGCGACGCGCTTCAGGTCGACACACCGTCGCTGTTCACGGCCAAGCCACACATCGTATCCAACCTGCCCTATAATGTCGGCACCGCTTTGCTCGTCGGCTGGCTGTCTTCGTCCTGGCTGCCCTGGTGGCAATCCTGCACGCTGATGTTCCAGAAGGAGGTTGCGGAGCGCATCGTCGCCGCGCCGGACACTTCGGCCTATGGCCGCCTCGCCGTCCTTGCGCAGTGGCGATGCAGCGCCAGGATCGCGATGCCCGTCCATCGCTCAGCCTTCACCCCGCCGCCCAAGGTCATGTCCGCCGTCGTCCATCTCGTTCCCCGGGAGGCGCCCGAGGGCATCCGCTTCCGCACGCTGGAGCGCCTGACGGCCGCGGCCTTTGGTCAACGTCGCAAGATGCTCCGCCAGAGCCTGAAGGCCGTCGCCGGTGCCGATGCCGCGATGGAGGCGACCGGCATCGACCCCACCCGCCGCGCGGAAACCGTATCGGTCGCGGAGTTCATCGCGCTCGCCCGCGCGCTGGGCTAGACCCGGCTTCGATCAACCACGATCGCCCTCACCCTTCGCCGCCGTCAGGGACCCCATGAAACTACTACTTTGATGGGAACCCTTGGGCGTCTTTTCCCTCTCCCAATGGGAGAGGGAGGGAGCGGCGCAGCCGCGGAAGGGTGAGGATGACCAGAGATGCCCGGTTCGTAAAGGAAGCCGGCCAGACCTTACGGTTTGGCAACCGTCGTCTTGCTTTCGACGGCGGCGGTGGTCACCGGCGGCCCCTTGGCGATCGCCGCGGCCAGGGTCGTCACCTCGCTGCACTCGCCCTTGCACAGCGTCCGCAGCTTCGCCAAATTTTCCTTGGCCCGCGTCACCGCGCCCTTTTTCACCAGCGCTTCACCCTGCCCTTCCAGCGCCGAACGGTCGTTCGGTTCCAGCAGCAGCGCCTCCCGGTACAGCCGGATCGCCTTGCCCGGCAGATCGCGCTGCGTCGCCAGTTCACCCAGCAACACGAACGCCGCCCGGTTGCGCGGATCCACCGTCACCGCGGTTTCCAGTACGTCGGTGGCGCCGTCGAGATTACCCGCGGCGCGCAAGGACCGCCCCTCGGCCAGCAGTTGCAGCGAACGCGCATCGATCTGATCGTCAGGCCGCTGCCCGCTGAGCGAGGTCGACACCGACACCACCGCGAGCGCCGCTGCGAGGGTGAAGGACGAGAAGCGCATGATCGTCTCCAACTGGGGCACGGAGCGGGACGCTAGCATGGGGCCCGCAGCCGCGCGACAAAAAAGCCGTCGGTGCCGTCCGCCGCCGGGTCGAGGCGCCAGCCCTGTCCATGCGCGCGTCCGGCGGGCAGAAACGGTTCCTCTGCATGCCAGCCGTCATGGCGCGCCAGAAACGCCTCGACCTGGCCCTTGCCCTCGTCGTCCAGCAGCGAACAGACGATATAGACGATCCGGCCCCCCGGCCGCACCAGCGCCGCCGCCACGTCCAGCACCTGCACCTGCGTCGCCTGCAACCGCGCCAGCCGCTCGGCGGTAAGCCGCCACCGCGCCTCGGGATTGCGCCGCCATGTACCCGTCCCCGAACATGGTGCATCGACCAGCACCCCGTCCGCCTGCCCCAGCCAGTCCGCCAGCGCCTCGGTTTCGCGGCCCGGGTTCATCAGCCGCGTCTCCGCGATCGTCACGCCCGCCCGGCCTGCGCGCTGCGGCAGGCGCTGCAACCGCGCACGATCGACATCGCACGCCAGCAACGCCCCCGAATTGTCCATCGCCGCGGCCAGCGCCAGCGTCTTGCCGCCCGCCCCCGCGCACAGGTCGACGATCCGCTCGCCCGATGTCGCCTCCAGCACCGCGCCGACCAGCTGGCTGCCTTCGTCCTGCACCTCGATCGCGCCATCGGCGAACGCCGCGCTCGCCTCCACCGCGCTGCCCGTCGGCAGGCGCAGGCCGTATTCGGCAAAGGGCGTGGCGACCGCATCGGGAAATGCCGGCAGCACCTCTTCGCGCGTCGCTTTCAGCCGGTTGACGCGCACATCCAGCGGCGCCCGCTCGACCAGCGCCGGCACCGCCGCCCAGTCGAGTCCGGACGCGACCAGCGCCTCCTCCAGCCAGCGGGGCGCGGTGCCGCCTGCGGCACGCGCCTCGTCCGCCGCGATCGGTGCCGGGCCATGCCGCGACCCGTCAAAGGTCGCCGCCAGTTCGGCGTCGCCGTCCGCCAGCGCCGCCATCGCCGCGCGGCCCGATACCGGCACCTCGCCCGCGCTGCGGATCGCCGCATAGACGCGTTCGCGCACCGCACGCCGGTCCTTCGATCCGGCATAGCGCCGCTCGGCGAAGTAGCGCGCGATCAGCGTGTCCGCTGCCGCGCCACCCGCCTTTGCCGCTGCGATGATCGCATCCAGCAGCTCGATCGCCGCCTGTGTCCGTGCGGCCGGTGTCATGGTCTCGTATCTCCGGGTCAGCGCGTGGGATAGTTCGGCGCCTCGCGCGTGATCGTCACGTCATGGACATGGCTTTCCTTCAAGCCCGCCCCCGTGATCTGCACGAAGCGCGCCCGCTCGCGCAGGTCCTTCAGCGTGGCCGATCCGGTATAGCCCATCGCCGCCTTGATGCCGCCGACCAGTTGATGGATCACATCGCGTGCCGGTCCCTTGAACGCGACCTGCCCCTCGATCCCCTCTGGCACCAGCTTCATCTGGTCCTTGATGTCACCCTGGAAGTAGCGGTCCGCCGAACCGCGACCCATCGCGCCTACCGAACCCATGCCGCGATACGACTTGTATGCGCGCCCTTGATACAGGAACGTCTCGCCCGGGGCTTCTTCCGTGCCGGCCAGCAGCGATCCCACCATGCAGGTCGACGCGCCGGCCGCCAGCGCCTTGGCCAGATCGCCCGAGGTGCGCAGGCCGCCGTCCGCGATCACCGGCACGCCCGACTTGTGGCCCTCCTCGGCGCAGCCCATCACCGCGGTCAACTGCGGCACGCCGACGCCCGCAACCACGCGCGTCGTGCAGATCGAACCCGGTCCGATCCCGACCTTCACCGCATCCGCCCCCGCATCGATCAGCGCGCGCGTCGCCTCGGCCGTCGCCACGTTGCCCGCAATCACCTGCACCGTGTTCGACAGCTTCTTCACCTGCTCGACCGCGCGCGCCACGTCGCGATTATGCCCATGCGCGGTGTCGATAATGACGCAGTCACACTCCGCCTCCACCAGCGCGCGCGTCCGCGCATACCCTTTCTCGCCCACCGTGGTCGCCGCGGCCACGCGCAGCCGCCCCGCCGCATCCTTGGTCGCATCGGGGTACGTCACCGCCTTCTCGATGTCCTTCACGGTGATCAGCCCGACGCAGCGATACGCATCGTCCACCACCAGCAGCTTCTCGATGCGCCGCTGGTGCAGCAGGCGCCGTGCCTCCTCCTGCCCCACCCCGACCGACACCGTCGCCAGATTGTCCTTCGTCATCAACTCCGACACCGGCTGCTGCGGGTTCCCCGCAAACCGCACGTCACGGTTGGTCAGAATGCCCACCAGACGGCCGTCATACTCGACCACCGGAATGCCGCTGATCCGGTGCCGCGCCATCAGCGCCTGCGCATCGGCCAGCGTCGCATCCGGCGCGATCGTGATCGGGTTCACCACCATTCCGCTTTCAAAGCGCTTCACCTGGCGCACCGCCGCGACCTGCTCCTCGACCGTCAGGTTCCGGTGCAGTACGCCGATCCCACCCAGCTGCGCCATCACGATCGCCATGTCGGCCTCGGTCACCGTATCCATCGCGGCAGACAGGACGGGGATGTTCAGACCGATTTCCCGCGTCAACTGCGTCCGCGTATCGGCGCCGCTCGGCAGGACGTCGGACTCCTGCGGTACGAGAAGCACGTCGTCGAAGGTGAGGCCGAGGCGGATGTCCATGGGGGCTGCCATTTCCTGCGAGGGGAACAAGTGGCGGGCCATGTAACCAAAGAGGCGCGCGCCCGCTAGGGTGGAATGACATCGTGCGCCGGAAGCCTGTCCGGGGTCGCTCGCGCGTGCCGCCGGTGCGTGCTATACCATAGCACCACAGCATACAGGGAGAGCCACCGAGATGGTACTGACGATCGCCGCACTGGCGCTGCTACTAGTGCTCTTCTACCTGATGTTGTCGATCAAGATCGTCCGGCAGGGCTATCAATACACGATCGAACATTTCGGCCGCTACACCACCACCGCAGCACCCGGGTTCAACTTCTATCCCGCCTTCTTCTATCGTGTCGGCCGCAAGGTGAACATGATGGAGCAGGTGATCGACATCCCCGGGCAGGAGATCATCACCAAGGACAATGCCATGATCTCGACGGACGGGGTCGTCTTCTTCCAGGTCCTCGATGCACCCAAGGCCGCCTATGAAGTCTCCGATCTCTATGTCGCTCTGCTGAACCTTGTCACCACCAACCTGCGCACGGTGATGGGCGCGATGGATCTGGACGAAACCTTGTCGAAGCGCGACGAGATCAATGCGCGTCTTCTGGCGGTCGTCGATCACGCCACCACGCCATGGGGCGTGAAGATCACCCGCGTGGAGATCAAGGATATCCGCCCGCCCCGCGACATCGTCGACGCGATGGCCCGCCAGATGAAGGCGGAGCGGGAGAAGCGGGCCAACATCCTGGAAGCCGAAGGATCGCGCGCCTCCGAGATCCTGCGCGCCGAAGGCCAGAAGCAGGCCCGCATCCTGGAGGCGGAAGGCCGCCGCGAATCCGCCTATCGCGACTCCGAAGCACGCGAGCGTGCCGCGGAGGCCGAGGCAAAGGCCACGCTCGTCGTGTCGGAAGCCATCGCCGCGGGCGGCACGCAGGCGATCAACTATTTCGTCGCGCAGAAATATGTCGAGGCCGTCGGCAAGTTCGCCACCAGCCCCAACGCCAAGACGATCCTGTTCCCGGTCGAGGCCACGCAGTTGATCGGCACGCTCGGCGGCATCGGTGAACTGGCCAAGGAAGCGCTGGCCTCGCCGCCCGAAAAGGCGAATCGATCCGGTAACATCACCGTGCCCCGCACATGATCGGGGACGGCATCGGGACACCCGGCCTTTGGCTGATAGCGGGGCTGGTACTCGCCATCGCGGAGTTGTTCGTACCCGGCGTCTTTCTCATTTTCCTGGCAATCGCAGCGGGCATAACGGCAGCACTCGCCTGGGCTCTGCCCGACCTGCCGGTCGCAGCGCAACTCGGCGCCTTCGGACTATGGAGCGGCGTCGCGGTTCTTATCGGCCGCCGCTGGTACCGTGACTATCCGGTCGAATCGACCGATCCGCGCCTCAACGATCGCGCGGCGCGCATGGTGGGCCAGATCGCCATTGTCACCACACCGATACGCGGGGGTGAGGGGCGCGCCCGCGTCGGCGATGGCGACTGGCCGGCGCGTGGCCCGGACGCCGAGATCGGCGCCCGGCTCAGGATCGCACATGTGGAGGGGACGACCGTATTGCTGGAGCATCTGGCGGACTGAGCGGGCATAACGGCCGCGCGAAACCCCTGTCGCGTCGGCGCGGCTTATGGCAAGGCGTTCCTGTGACGTTCCATCCCTGCTGCCCGCCTGATTGCCTGTCCCTGCCTGCGTGTCCGGCGCTGCCTGCGTGCCTGGCAAAACCCGTTCGCCGGTCATGACCCACGTCCTCAACATCACGTCCTCGATCCTCGGCCAGCCGTGGCAATGGCGTGCCACCGCAGCGGACGGCCGCGACGGCATGGCGCCCGATGATCTCGTCACGCAGTTGCTGCTTGCCCGCGGATGCCCCCCCGAGGCGCTGGCAGACCACCGGTCGCCGTCGATCCGCGGCTTCATGCCCGATCCGTCGATCTTCCGCGACATGGACCGGGCGGCGGAGCGCCTGGCCGATGCGGTGCAGGCAGGCGAACAGGTCGCGATCTTCGGCGATTATGATGTGGACGGCGCAACCTCCGCTGCGCTGCTGCTGCTGGTCCTGCGCGATCTCGGGCTGGAAGCCCGACCGTATATCCCCGACCGCCTGTCCGAAGGCTATGGTCCGTCAGGCCCGGCGCTTCTCCGATTGAAGGATGAGGGCGCCTCGCTGATCGTCACCGTCGATTGCGGCGCGCAGGCCTTTGACGCGTTGGCCGTAGCCCGCGACGCCGCGATCGATATCGTGGTCGTCGATCACCACAAATGCGCCGCGGCACTTCCGCATGCCCACGCCGTCGTCAATCCGAACCGCTTGGACGAAGGCGAGGGCGCAGCCCACGGGCACCTCGCCGCCGTGGGGGTGTGCTTCCTGCTTGCCGCCGCATTGATCCGGACGCTGCGCATCCGCGGGCATTTCGCAAGTCGTGCCGAACCTCGCCTGATCGACCATCTCGATCTTGTCGCGCTCGGCACCGTGGCGGATGTCGCGCAACTCCGCGGCCTGAACCGCGCCTTTGTCGCGCAGGGGCTCAAGGTCATGGCCCAGCGCCGCAACCCCGGTGTCGCGGCACTGATCGAGGCGTCTCGCCTCACCCGCGCGCCGACCTGCGCCGATCTCGGCTTTGCGCTCGGGCCCCGTATCAATGCCGGTGGCCGGGTTGGTCGCGCCGATCTCGGCGTCCGGCTGCTGACCACGCGCGATCCGGCCGAGGCGCAGGCGATCGCAACCGAGCTCGACCGGCTTAACGACGAACGTCGCCAGATCGAGGCAGGCGTTCAGGCGACGGCCGAAACGCTTGCCGCAACCGCGCGCCGTATCGCAGTGGTCGCCGGACATGGCTGGCATCCGGGCGTGATCGGCATCGTGGCAGGCCGCCTCAAGGAAAAACTGGGGCGACCGGCAATTGTGATCGCGTTGGACGAGAATGGCGTCGGCAAGGGCTCGGGCCGCTCGATCACCGGCGTCGACCTTGGTGCCGCGATCCTGGCCGCCAAGGAGCATGGCATCCTCTCCGCTGGCGGCGGCCACGCGATGGCTGCGGGCCTGACGATCGCCGAGGATCGGCTGGACGATCTGGCGGCATTTCTCGAAGATCGTCTGGGCGATGCCGTGGACCGTGCCGGCGAGGGGCGTGCCCTGCTGCTCGATGCGGTTCTCTCGCCAAACGGCGTCAATGCAGCACTTGTCGAGGCGATGGAGGCTGGCGGCCCCTACGGCGTCGGCTGGCCCGCCCCGCGCGTGGCGGCCGGCCCGTTCCGCATCATCCGTGCCGATCTGGTCGGGACCGATCACGTCCGGGCCATCGTCGCTGGCCCGGACGGCGCCCGTTTGAAGGCGATGGCCTGGCGCTCTGCAGGCTCGGCGCTTGGCCAGGCACTTCTCGGCGCGGCCCCTTCCCGCACGCTGTGGCTGGCCGGCCGCCCCAAAGTCGATGACTGGTCGGGCCGCAATGTTGCGGAATTACATGTCGATGATGCGGCATGGGTGGATTGACCGCTTGACGGAGTCCGACAAGTCCTCTAGGCGCACCTCCACGCCTGACGGCCCCTTCGTCTAGCGGTTAGGACGCGGCCCTTTCACGGCTGAAGCACGGGTTCGATTCCCGTAGGGGTCACCAAGCTAAGTGCTTGATGTAGCTATAAATGCCCAGTCACGTAAAATCACGTGGCCACGACCTCCAGCTAGCGTGCGGGAAAACAGCCATTTTTCGTGGCACAAGAATTCCGCGGGGTCATCGCTCTGCCCACGGCGTAAGCGATAGGTGTCGTACAAGGCTGCCTCAGCGCTTGACGCTGAGCGCTTTTCAAACGCCTTCATCTGTTAACGTGGTCGTCGTTACTTAAAACGCGCCCCTCGCCCCCCGACGACGTGAACTGGGACGAGGCGGCCGTTCCTTGCGGCACAGCTGTATGACGGCTTCCGGCGCATAACCTGCCGGTCGCTTAGCGACCAATCCTCGTCGTTCATGACCGATCCACAAGCCCCGAACGCTGTCAGTGCAACAGCGTGAGCGGCAGGATCCCAGGGACGATTTTTCGGACCGAGGGCGATCCGGCGTGGCAGCGGACGACCAATCACGGTGGCATAGCCCCGTTTTCAGCTTTGAGAGCGGACAATCTGCCGAAATGCTGTACGCAGGAGAAATGGACCTTGCCGCAGAAAATGAAGAACTTAGGCGCCGATTAGCACTGACGGAAGGCGCGCTTCGTGGCTGTACGGTCATCGGTGAAAATGCCCCCGTCATCGAGCAAAGGTACCGGATGCTTTTCGACTCGATCGACGAAGGTTTCTGCATCATCGAAGTTGTAGGTGGCGAGAATGGCGAGGCGGTCGACTATCGCTTCCTGGAGACCAATGCCTCGTTCGAGCGCCAGACCGGACTGATTGACGCGGTCGGCAAGCGGATGCGCGAACTGGCACCAAACCACGAGGAGCATTGGTTCGAACGCTATTCGCGGATCGCGCAAACGCGGACGCCCGAACGCTTCGAGGATCGCGCCGACGCGCTTGGCCGTTGGTACGACGTATACGCCTTCCCGATCGACAACCCTGAATTGCGGCACGTCGGCATATTGTTTCGCGACATCATTGAGCGAAAGCGCGCCGAGCAGGACCTGGTGAAATCGCATCATCTTGTTCGCACTACCTTCGACAGTTCGCTGCAGATCATCCAGCTGTTCAAGGCCGTGCGCGATGATCAGCGTGCGATCGTGGACTTCGAATGGCTGCTCACCAACAAGCAGTGGAACGACCGCTACGGATCGAATGTCGGGAAACGCCTTCTGACCGAAAACCCGGCGGTGGTGGAATCCGGCGTGTGGGACAAATTCCTGGAAGTGATCGACACAGGCCTGCCGATCACGCACGAGCACTATTACAAGCATGAGCAGTTCGATGGCTGGTTCCTGCAAACCATCGCCAAGGCCGACGACGGAATCCTGCTCTCGACGCTCGACATCACCGATCGCAAGCGCGCCGAAATTGCTCTCCGCGACAGCGAAGGTCGCTATCGCGAACTGTTCGAACGCATGGCCGAGGGCTTCGCCGAGATGGAGGCGGTACGCAACGATGAAGGAGAACTGACAGATTTCCGCCATCTTGCCCGAAATCCGGCGAGCGCACGGGTGACAGGACTCCATGATGAACAAGTCCTGGGCAGACTGGTCGGCGAGGTGCTGCCGCCTGAGGACGCGCGCTATTGGATCGACGCGTACTCGCAGGTCTTCGTTTCCAACCAGCCGTCACACTTTGAGCATTTCATCCCCGCCTTGAATCGCTGGTTCGGCGTCAACGTCACTCCCTTTGGAAGCGATAGTGTGGGCGTGTTCTACGAGGACATAACCGAGCGCAAGCGTGTCGAGGCGGCGCTGCGCGAAAGCGAGGAGCGCCAGGCTTTCCAACTGCAGCTGAGTGATGCCATCGGGCCGCTGAGCGATCCAGTCGAGGTGGTGGCGGTGGCAACCGAAATGCTGGGAAAGCGCCTCGGCGTCGGACGCTGCGGTTATGGCGAGGTGGACGAGACGGGCGAGTATTTCATCGTCGCTCGCGACTGGACCGACGGGATGATGCCCAGCTTCAAGGGCAAGCATTTGCTGGTCAGCTTCGGGCCGGAGTTCACTGCCGCCTATCGCGCGGGCCGGAGCGTCAGGATCGACGACGCGCTCGCCGACGCTCGAGCGGCCGGCGCCGAAGCAGCCTTCGAAGCGGCGGGTGGCGTCCGCGCCAGCCTCGGCATTCCTTTGATCAAGGAAGGCCGTTTCGTCGCGGGCCTGTTCGTCCAACAGATGGAGCCTCGCCACTGGACCGACCGGGACGAGGCGTTGGCACGGGATGTGATCGAGCGCACCTGGTCGGCGATAGAGCGCGCCAGAGCCGAGGACGCGCTTCGCGAAAGCGAGGAGCGCTTTCGGCAGTTCGCCGATGCTTCGTCGGGCGTGCTGTGGATTCGAGACGACGAAACGCTGGCTGCGACTTATGTCAGCGCCGCTGCCGCCACGGTGTACGGAACCGCGCCGGAAATGCTGATCGGCGACCGGCAATATTGGGATTCACTGGTCGTCCCCGAGGATCGCGCCGCGATGAACGCCCAGTTACGCGACGTTCAGCACGGCGAGGCGGTGGTCGCCGAGTTCCGCGTGCTCCGCCCGAGCGACGAGACCTTCCGGTGGGTGCGCCGTACGGCGTTTCCGCTGCTCGACCCGAGCGCTCAGGTCCGGGCCGTGGCCGGCATTTCCTTGGACGTTACCGAGGAAAAGCTGCTCACCGAGCATCAGGGCGTGCTGCTGGCCGAGCTTCAGCACCGCGTCCGCAATATCATGGCGATCATCCGCTCGATCGCCGCGCGGACCGCAAATCGAGCGGAGACCGTGCCGCACTATGCCGAACTGCTTGCCGGCCGTCTGCTTGCCTTGGCGAGGGTGCAGGCGCTGCTCACCCGCGCCACCAACGTGACCGTCGATATTGGCGACATTGTCCGCGACGAGGTCAGCGTTCAGGCGCAGCACGAGGGCCAGTATGAGCTGATCGGGCCGAAGGTGCCGCTTTCTCCCAAAGCCGCGGAGGTGCTGACGCTGGCGGTGCACGAGCTCGCCACCAACGCCCTGAAATACGGCGCCCTCTCGGCAGCCAAGGGCAAGATCGTTGTGCGATGGGATGTGGCGGACCGGGAGGGCGTGCCTTGGCTTGGCTTTCACTGGGTCGAGGAAGGTGCGCCGGATCGCCCGGCGTCTCCGGCGGGCCAGCCCCGGCGGCGCGGCTTCGGCAGCGAGTTGATCGAGGGCCGCATCCCCCATGAACTACA
>NZ_CAMLAC010000079.1 GCF_946477935.1 uncultured Sphingomonas sp.
CTCTCCCCGTGGGGGAGAGGGCGATCACCCCACCGCGTGCTCCTCACAAAGAAAAAGGCCGTGGCTCCAATCGGAACCGCGGCCTTTCGCTTGTCAAAGTCAGCCCGCTTACGCCCCCAGCGGGCTCGGCGATCCGAACGGCCCACTCGGCCGCCGCGTCTTCGGGATCGACGTTCCCGCCTTGGCGATCGTGACCTTCTTCGCCGACGGATCCGGCCGGTTCAGGTCATCGCCTGCGATCAGCGTCTTGATCTCGTCCCCCGACAGCGTCTCATATTCGAGCAGCGCGCCCGCCAGCAGGTGAAGCTGGTCGACATGGTCGGTCAGCACCTGCTTGGCCTTGGATAGACCACCCTCGACGATCGAGCGGATCTCGTCATCGATCAGTTGCTGCGTCTGGTTCGACATGCGGACCGGCTGCGACGAGGAGTACCCCAAGAACGACTCACCCTCGGGCTGCGAATATTCCACCGGACCGACCTTGTCCGACATGCCCCACTTGGTGACCATGTCGCGCGCCAGACCCGTGGCATACTGGATGTCGCCCGAAGCGCCCGAAGACACCTTGTCATAGCCGAAGATGATTTCCTCGGCGACGCGGCCGCCCATCGACACCGCCAGGTTCGCGTACATCTTGTCGCGGTGATAGCTGTACGAGTCGCGTTCCGGCAGGCGCATCACCATGCCCAGCGCGCGACCGCGCGGGATGATCGTCGCCTTGTGGATCGGGTCCGACGCAGGCTCGTGCAGTGCCACGATCGCGTGACCGGCTTCGTGATAGGCGGTCATCCGCTTCTCGTCGTCGGTCATCACCATCGAACGCCGCTCGGCGCCCATCATCACCTTGTCCTTGGCTTCCTCGAACTCGGCCATCGCGACCAGCCGCTTGGACTTGCGCGCCGCCATCAGCGCCGCCTCGTTGACGAGGTTGGCGAGATCGGCACCCGAGAAGCCCGGCGTACCGCGTGCAATCGTGCGTGCATCGACATCGGGTGCCAGCGGCACCTTCTTCATGTGCACTTCCAAGATCTTCACGCGGCCGTCGATATCCGGTCGCGGCACCACGACCTGACGGTCGAAGCGGCCGGGACGGAGCAGCGCGGGATCGAGCACGTCGGGCCGGTTGGTGGCCGCGATGATGATGATGCCCTCGTTCGCCTCGAAGCCGTCCATCTCGACCAGCAACTGGTTCAGCGTCTGCTCGCGCTCGTCATTGCCGTTGCCGAGGCCGGCACCACGATGACGGCCGACCGCGTCGATTTCGTCGATGAAGACGATGCACGGCGCCGATTTCTTGGCCTGCTCGAACATGTCGCGCACGCGGCTCGCACCGACGCCGACGAACATCTCGACAAAGTCCGAACCCGAGATGGTGAAGAACGGCACGCCCGCCTCACCCGCGATCGCACGCGCCAGCAGCGTCTTGCCGGTACCGGGCGAGCCGACCAGCAGCGCACCCTTGGGGATTTTGCCGCCCAGTCGCGCGAACTTCGACGGATCCTTCAGGAACTCGACGATCTCCTGCAATTCCTCGCGCGCCTCGTCGATGCCCGCGACATCGTCAAAGGTAACCTTGCCTTCCTTCTGGGTCAGCATGCGCGCGCGGCTCTTGCCGAACCCCATCGCGCCACTGGCGCCGCCACCCTTCTGCATCTGACGCAGCACGAAAAAGGCGATGCCCAGGAAAAGCAGGAACGGCAGCGCGTTGTAGATCATCAGCATCCACACCGACGGACCTTCCTCCACCTTGGCGGTGAAGGTGACGCCCTTTTCGCGCAGGCGCGGGATGAGTTGCGAATCCTGCACTGGCGTAGTGCGGAACGCCTCGCCGGACGACAGCGTACCGGTGATCGACTCGCGTGAGATCACGGCGTCCTTCACCGTGCCCTCGTCCACCTTGTCCAGGAAGGTGGAATATTCGATCTGGTTTCCGCGCGCCGTGGCGGTCCGACCGTCGAACATCGTCACGAACAGGGCCAGAGCCAGCAGGATGCCGACCCAGACCAGCAGGCTTTTCATCCAGGGATTGCCCCCACCGTCATTGCCGGGGCCAGGCTGCTTGTCGTGGTCGCTCATCGGTGCGTAATACCTTTCCAACTGCCAAGATAGGCGCGGCCGGGTTAATGGCAATGGAACAACACCGATCAATGTGATCGCCGGGCGCATAACGGCGCCGAACGGCCTCAAACGCTCTGCGTTCAGCCCGTCTTTCGCGGTGGCGCAGGGCGGAATCGCCATGTCTCGCCCCGAACGCTGCCGATCACGCCGCCATGGGTGGCGCGACGGCCCTCCGCCAGACCGTCGAGCAGCGCCTCGATCTGCGCCGATTCGCTCCAGGGCGGCGTGGTGATCCCCGCCACCTCGCGCACCACGCCGATCGCCCGCCTGACCAGTCGCCGCGCCATTTCACGCGGCAGGCCGGTTGCTTGCAGACGGACATTGTCGCCGTCGACCTGCGCCCTCTCGTGCCACACCCATTCCACCATCGCGCGAATGTCGCCGTCCGCCTCTGCCAGCAGCGCCGCGGCGCGCGCCAGATGCGGCGGGTCCAGCCACTCGTTGCGGTCGAGCAACTGGCGAAAGCGCGTACGGTCGTGCCGGGGATCGGCATTGGCGGGATCGTCCACGAACGGTGCCTCCGCCCGGCGGACGATCGCGCGCAACTCGGCACGGCGCCATTCCAGCAGCGGCCGGACCACCGCCATCCCCTCGATCACCGTCCGCGCCCGCACCCCTGACAGGCCCGACAGCCCTGACCCGCGCGCCGCGCGCATCAGGAACGTCTCGGCCTGGTCATCGACATGGTGCGCCGTCGCGATCGCCTCCGCTCCGACCGACCGCGCGTGCTCGGCAAGCAAAGCGTAGCGCGCGGCGCGCGCCCGTGCCTGGATGCTGGAGCCGGCGATTGGCTCGGGCGGAACCAGCGTGGCGTGCGCCACGCCGAGCGTATCGCACAGCGTCGCCACCATCGCCGCCTCCGACGCCGCCTCGGGCCGCAGGCGATGATCCACCGTCGCCGCCCTGATCCGCCCCGGCAAGGCCGCCGCCGCCAGCAGCAGCATCGCCACGCTGTCCGGACCGCCGGACACCGCCAGCAGCACGGTTGCCGGCCGATGGTTCAACGCGGCGGTCAGATCGGCTGCGAACCGCGCTTCCTGCGCGGCGGCCGTGGCATCGGGAGACATGGGATCGGCTCGGATCTACTGGAGGGGAAACGCAAAACGGGTGCGCCCCGTGGCGCACCCGCTCCGGTTTCGCAAGTCTGCGGGCGCCGGCATCAGTAGCGCGGCGGCACGCCCTGCTTGCTCATCCGGCGGCGATCATAGGCTTTTTTCGCCGCATATCCGCCGCCCAGCACCAGCCCGAGCGGCCCCAGCCGCCGCATGCCGCCGGCCACGATCGCGCCCAGTGCCGCGCCCCGCAGTCCGCCCGAACCCTCGCGCCGGCTCATCTCGCGCCCGACCAGCGCACCAACAATCTTACCGATCATGCCACTTCTCCAAAAACCTTGTCCTTCAGTTCGCCGGCACCGCGCAGCACGGCCCAGCCCACCGCATAGGTGATGGCGATGGGTACCACGACCTTCAGCACATTGGCGGTGACCGCGCCGATCAGCACACCGTCCGCGGCACTGTCATCGCCGCTCATGCTGTCGATCGCCCCGCCGACCAGCGCGCCTATGGTTGTTGCACCCATGTAAACGATCTCCTCTATGCCAAGATGTTCGGCCGGGCGGATGGTTCCGCGCCTATCGCCCGATCATCGCTTCCGGCCGGACGACACGGTCGAACGTGGCCTCGTCGACCAGGCCCAGTTCCAGTCCCGCCTGTTTCAGCGTCTGGCCATTGGCATGCGCGTGCTTGGCTATCTTGGCGGCATTGTCGTAGCCGATCTCGGGCGCCAGCGCGGTGACCAGCATCAGCGACCGATCGACCAGTTCGCCGATCCGCTCGCGATTGGCGGTCATGCCCTCCACCGTCCGCTCGGCGAAGCTTTCCATAGCCGTGCTCAGCAGCGCGATCGAGCGCAGCACGGCCGCCCCGATCAGCGGCTTGAAGACGTTCAGCTCCATGTGGCCCTGCAAGCCGCCGATGGTCACCGCGGTGTTGTTCCCCATCACCTGCGCCGCCACCATGGTCATCATCTCGGCCTGGGTCGGGTTCACCTTGCCCGGCATGATCGAGCTGCCCGGCTCGTTGGCCGGCAGTTCCAGCTCGCCCAGCCCGGAGCGCGGACCCGACCCCAGCAGCCGGATATCGTTGGCGATCTTGGTCAGCGCCACCGCCAGCACGTTCAGCGTGCCGTGCAGATCGACCAGCCCGTCATTGGAGGCCAGCGCCTCGAACTTGTTGGGCGCCGTCACGAACGGCAGTCCGGTCAGCCCGGCAATCTCCGCTGCCACCGCCTCGGCAAAGCCGGCCGGTGCGTTCAGCCCGGTGCCGACCGCCGTCCCGCCCTGTGCCAGCGGCATGATGTTGCGCTCCAGCGTGCCTGCGATCCGGTCGCGCGCATTGGCAAGCTGCTGCACATAGCCGGAAAACTCCTGCCCCAGCGTCAGTGGCGTCGCGTCCTGCAAATGGGTGCGCCCGATCTTCACCAGATCGTCCCATTCCGCCGCCTTGGCCGCCAGCGCGTCGTGCAACCGGTCCAGCGCCGGATAGAGCTGTCCCGTCACCGCCAACGCCGCCGCGACGTGCAGCGCGGTCGGAAACGTGTCGTTGGAGGATTGCCCGCGATTCACATCGTCATTGGGATGCACCGGGCTCTTGCCGCCGCGCGTGCCGGTCAGCATCTCATTGGCGCGCCCGGCGATCACCTCGTTGGCGTTCATGTTGGACTGGGTGCCGGATCCCGTCTGCCAGATGACGAGCGGAAACTGATCGTCCAGCTTGCCCGCGACGATCTCGGCCGCCGCAGCCTCGATCGCATCGGCCTTCGCGGCATCCAGGCCATGGTCGCGATTCACCCGCGCCGCCGCCTGCTTCACGATGGCAAGCGCGCGAACAATCTCCACCGGCATCCGCTCGCGCGGACCGAAGGGAAAGTTTTCCAGGCTGCGTTCGGTCTGTGCGCCCCAATAGGCGTCGGCAGGAACGTCGATCGGGCCGATCGAATCGGTTTCGGTGCGGGTCTGGGTCATGCCACGGGGTACGCGGCGGCCCCGGAAAGGGTTCCCTCCCAAAGCCTTCTCCCCCTCGGGGAGAAGGAGGGGCAGACCAGCAGTGCTACGCTGCTTGGCGCCCCCTCACCCAACCAGTCACTTCTTCCGCTTGAAATCCACCGCGACGACGTTGCTGCCATCCTCGACGGGCGTGGCGACGGGGCCGTCATTCTCCGCCTCGTCATGCGGCTCGGGACCGTCGTTCGGCCCCTCGGTCGCCTGGAAGCGCAGCTCGAAGTTTACCGCGGGATCGTGGAAGCCGGTGATCGCCGAATAGGGGATGTTCAGCTTCGACGGCACCTGGTTGAAACTCAACCCGACCGAAAACCGCGACTCGTCGACCAGCAGGTCCCAGTAGCGGTTCTGCAGCACGATCGTCATCTCGTCCGGGAACCGGTCGATCAGGCGTTGCGGAATATCCACGCCCGGTGCCTGCGTCTTGAAGGTGATGTAGAAATGGTGGTCGCCGGGCAGTCCGCCGGCCGCCGCCACGGAGCCGAGCACGCGGCCCACCACGGCGCGCAGCGCCTCCTGCACGATTTCATCGTACGGAATCAGGCTGTCGGGCAATCCATCGGTCATGCCCCTTGGACTAGCGGGGTTTGGTGGCGGGTCAAGATTGCTTGGGCTCAAGATTGCATGGAACGCGCCGTGCGGTATGGGGCAAACATGCGCACCGCCACCGTCCACCGCGCCACCGCGGAAACCGCCATCGACGTGACCGTCAATCTCGACGGCACCGGCCGCTATGCCAACGAGACCGGGATCGGCTTTCTCGATCACATGCTCGACCAGCTTGCCCGCCATTCGCTGATCGACCTGGAGGTGAAGGTTGCCGGCGACCTGCATATCGACGGGCACCACACCACCGAGGATGCCGGCCTCGCCATCGGCCAGGCTTTCGCCAAGGCGCTGGGCGACAAGCGCGGCATCCGCCGATATGGCGAGGCGCTGTCGCCGATGGACGAGACGCTGACCCGCATCGCGCTCGATATTTCGGGGCGGCCGTGGCTCGTCTGGAACGCGAAGTTCACCGTGCCCGCGCTCGGCACGCTGCAAACCGAGATGATCGAGCATTTCTTCCACAGCTTCGCGCAGGAAGCCGGCATCACGCTGCACGTCGATCTGCTGCACGGCCACAACAACCACCACATCGCCGAAAGCCTGTTCAAGGGTCTGGCGCGCGCGCTGCGCATGGCGGTGGAGATCGACCCGCGCAAGGCGGATGCCGTCCCCTCCACCAAGGGCGTGCTGTGACGCTGGCGCTGATCGATATCGAATCGGGCAATCTCCACTCGGTGGAAAATGCCCTGCGCGCGGCCGGCGCCGCCGATATCGTCATCACCGCCGACCCGGATGTCGTCGCCAGGGCGGACCGCATCGTCCTGCCCGGCGTCGGCGCGTTCGGCGCCTGCGCGGCCAATCTGCGCCGCGTCGACGGGCTGGAGGAGGCGCTGCGCACCGCCGCGCTGGACCGTGCGCGCCCCTTTCTGGGCGTCTGCGTCGGCATGCAGTTGCTGGCGGACGCGGGCGAGGAAATGGGCACGCACCGCGGCCTCGGCTGGATTGCCGGGCGCGTCCGGCGGCTGGAGCCCGGCACGATGGCGGCGAAGGTGCCGCATATGGGCTGGAACGACGTGGTGCCGACGGGCGACCATCCGCTGCTCGTCCCCGGCGAGGCCTATTTCCTGCACAGCTACGCGTTCGACGGCGCCGACATACTCGCCACCACCGATCATGCCGGTCCGGTCACCGCCGCGATCGGCCGCGACACGGTCATCGGCGTGCAGTTTCATCCCGAGAAGAGCCAGCGCTACGGCATCGATCTTCTTTCCCGTTTCCTGGAGTGGCAACCGTGAGCCTGATCGTCTTCCCCGCCATCGATCTGAAGGGCGGCCAGGTCGTCCGCCTTGCCGAAGGCGATATGGACCGCGCCACCGTCTATGGTGACGATCCCGCCCATCAGGCCGAATTGTTCGCCCGGAGCGGCGCCGGCTATCTCCACGTCGTCGATCTCGACGGCGCCTTTGCCGGCCGGTCGGTGAACGGCGATGCGGTGCGCGGCATCGTGTCGCGCTTCCCCGGCCATGTGCAACTGGGCGGCGGCATCCGCACGCCCGAAAGTGTCGAGCAATGGTTCGATCTCGGCGTCTCGCGTGTCGTGATCGGCACCGCCGCCCTCGAAAATCCCGATTTCGTCCGTGACATGGCGCGCGCCTTTCCCGGCGGCATCGTCGTTGCGGTCGATGCCAGGGACGGCATGGTCGCCACCAAGGGCTGGGCGGATGTGTCCACCGTCACCGCCACCGACCTTGCCCGCCGGTTCGAGGATGCCGGCGTCGCGGCCGTGCTGTTCACCGATGTCGGCCGCGACGGGTTGCTCAAGGGCTGCAATGTCGAGGCGACGGTCGATCTGGCGCGCAGCGTCGACATCCCCGTCATCGCCAGCGGCGGCGTGGCGGGCATCGCCGACATTCACATGCTCGCCGTCCATCACCGCGACGGGGTGGAAGGCGTCATCACCGGCCGCGCGCTTTATGATGGCCGGCTCGACCTCGCCGCCGCGATCAGCGTGGCGAACGCGGCGTGACCGTCCGGGCGCGCGTCATCCCCTGCCTCGACGTGGCGAACGGCCGCGTGGTGAAGGGCGTCAACTTCGTCGATCTGATCGATGCAGGCGATCCGGTCGAACAGGCGCGCGCCTATGATGCGGCGGGCGCCGACGAACTCTGCTTCCTCGACATCACCGCCAGCCACGAGGCGCGCGGCACCATCCTCGACGTGGTGCGCCGCACCGCCGCGGTCTGCTTCATGCCGCTGACGGTGGGCGGCGGCGTCCGCTCCGCCGACGATGCCCGCGCCCTCCTGCTGGCCGGTGCGGACAAGGTCGCGGTCAATTCCGCCGCCGTCACCCGCCCCGAAATCGTCGCCGACATCGCCGAACGCTTCGGCAGCCAGTGCTGCGTCGCCTCGATCGATGCCCGGCGCGCCGGGGATGGCTGGGAAGTATTCACCCATGGCGGCCGACGCGCCACCGGTATCGACGCGGTCGAACACGCGCTGCGCCTCGCCGACCTCGGTGCCGGCGAGCTGCTCGTCACCTCGATGGACCGCGACGGCACCCGCGGCGGCTATGATCTCGACCTGATCCGCGCCATCGCCGACCGGAGCAGCGTTCCCGTCGTGGCGTCCGGCGGGGTCGGCACGCTGGACGATCTGGTCGCCGGGGTGCGCGACGGCCACGCCTCGGCGGTGCTCGCCGCCTCGATCTTCCATTTCGGCGAGGCGACCGTGGCAGACGCCCACCGCGCGCTCGCCGCCGCCGGCGTACCGGTCAGGACTCACTAGATGGGGGCGATGACCCTGGCCCCGGCGCGAGACGCGAGAACCCATCCCGAACTCTCCGATCTCGCGCTCTTCGCCTGCGCCGTCGCCGCCGTCTGGTTCGTCCGCCGCCGCCTGCGTGGACGCCGCCGGGATTGACCGCGCCCGCCGCAGCCGCCACCACGGCCGCCATGGACGCCTTCCACCGCCTCGAAGCCACGATCCGCGACCGGCGCACCGCCGACCCCGCCACCTCCTACGTCGCTAGCCTCTTCGCCAAGGGCCGCCCCAAGATCGCGCAGAAGCTGGGCGAGGAGGCGGTGGAAACGGTGATCGCCGCCATGGCACAGCCCGACAAGCTGGTATCGGAGGCGGCCGACCTGATGTTCCATCTGTGCGTGCTGCTGGCGGATGCCGGCCTCGGCCTGGACGATGTCCGTGCCGAACTCGACCGGCGCGAAGGGCTGTCCGGCCACGCCGAAAAGGCCGCCCGCCCCCAAGGAGCCTGACCCATGCCGATCGACGCCACCCAGCCTTATGACGATGGGAACATCTTCGCGAAGATCCTGCGCGACGAAATTCCGTCGAACCGCGTTTACGAGGATGAGTGGGCAATCGCCTTCCACGACATCGCGCCGCTCGCGCCCCAGCACATCCTGGTCATCCCGCGCGGCCCCTATGTCTCGTGGGACGATTTCACCGCCCGCGGCTCCGATGCGGAGATCGCCGGCTTCATCCGTGCCGTCGGCCATGTCGCGCGCGAGGCCGGGCTGGTAGCTCCCGGCTACCGCCTTCTCGCCAATATAGGCGGTGATGCGGGGCAGGAAGTGCCGCATCTTCATGTACATATCTTCGGCGGCCGGCCACTTGGCCCCATGCTGGCGCGATAGGGATTGCGCGCAATAAAATTGCAGCTAACCTGCGATCCCATCCAAGACCATGGGCGCGCACGGTGCCCGGCTCCCCGGGGGGATTTAAGTACATGATTTTTGGGCGCGTTAAGCCTTTGGACGCCATTTTGGCGACCGCCGAGAAGCGAGGCCTGGAACGCACGCTCGGCGCCTTCCAGCTCACCATGCTGGGCATCGGTGCCGTGATCGGCACCGGCATCTTCGTTCTGACGTCGGAGGCCGCGCAAAAGGCCGGCCCCGGCATGATGATCTCGTTCGTCATCGCCGGCTTCGTCTGCGCCGTGGCCGCACTCTGCTATTCCGAGCTCGCCTCGATGGTCCCGGTCGCCGGGTCCGCCTATACCTACACCTATGCCGTCATGGGCGAGCTGCTCGCCTGGATGGTCGGCTGGGCGCTGATCCTCGAATATGCGGTCGGCGCCTCGGCGGTCGCGGTCGGCTGGTCGGGCTATGTCGTCGGGCAGTTACGCAACCTGCTCGGCATCGACATACCGATGGAATGGGTGAACGGCCCGTCCGCCGGCGGCTATGTCAACCTGCCGGCGATGGTCATCACCGTGCTCGTCACCTGGCTGCTGGTCGTCGGCACGACGGAAAGCGCGCGCGTCAACGCGATACTGGTCGCGATCAAGGTCGCGGCGCTGACGCTGTTCATCGCGCTGTCCGTTCCGATGATGAACGTCGAGAATTTCCAGCCCTTCATGCCCACCGGCATGGTCGGCGTGGCGGGCGCCGCGGCGTCGATCTTCTTCGCCTATGTCGGCTTCGACGCGGTCTCCACCGCCGCGGAGGAAACCAAGAACCCGCAGCGCAACGTGCCGATCGGCCTGATCGCATCGCTGCTGTTCTGCACCGTCTTCTATCTGCTCGTCTCGGCGGGTGCGATCGGCTCGCCGCTTGGTGCGCAGCCGGTGCGTGATGCGGCAGGCACGCTGCTGGCGCCCGGTTCGTCGGAAATGGCGGCACGGTGTCAGGCGCTGGTCGCCGGCGGTGCGATGGAGCCCCTGCCCTGCTCGCGCGAGGCATTGGCGCACGTCCTGCGCACCTTTGGCTGGGTGAAGATCGGCAATCTGATCGGCCTCGCCGCGACGCTGGCGCTGCCCTCGGTCGTGCTGATGATGATGTTCGGCCAGACGCGCGTGTTCTTCACCATGGCGCGTGACGGCCTGCTGCCCGAAAAGCTCGCCGCGGTGCATCCGCGCTACAAGACGCCGCACGTCGTGACGGTCGTCACCGGCATCGCCGCCACGATCGCGGCGGCGTTCCTGCCGGTCGGCAAGCTGGCGGATTATTCCAACTCGGGCACGCTGTTCGCCTTCTTCATGGTGGCGGTGTCGGTGCTGGTGCTGCGCAAGGTCGATCCGACCCGTCATCGCCCCTTCCGCACCCCCGCCATCTGGATCGTCGCCCCCCTCGCCATCATCGGCTGTCTGTACCTGTATTTCTCGCTGCCGCTGATCGCGATCCTGGTGCTGCCGGTATGGGGCGCGCTGGGGCTGCTCATCTATTTCGGCTACAGCCGCCGCCGCAGCTATGTCGGCCGCGGGATCATCGACGTGGTGGACGACCCCGCCATGCAGCCGGAGATCGCCAAGCCGCTGGACTGAGGCTGGCCTGACCGACGCGAAAAGGGGCCGGGGGAGCGATGCTCCGGCCCCTTTTTTTGGGGCATCACCCTCACCCTTCCACGGCTTCGCCGCTCCCTCCCTCCCCCACCGGGAGAGAGGAGGGCGAGGGCGATCGCAGCACGAAAAAAAGGGCCAGTGGATCGCTCCCCCGGCCCTTGATGCATCCGCTATCGCTCGGCGCGTTACCGCGCGATGCCCCCCGCCGCCAGCACCGCCAGCGTCACCAGCTCGCTCGCGGTCGAAGTCATCGGCGCGATCTGCACCGGCTTCTCCATGCCGATCAGCATCGGGCCGATCATGTCGTCCCCGCCCAGCTCGCGCAGCAGCTTGGCCGAGATGTTGGCGGACTGAAGCCCCGGCATGATCAGCACGTTCGCCGGCCCCGAAAGCCGCGCGAACGGGAAGTTCTTCATCTGCCGCGGGTTCAGCGCGACGTCCGGCGCCATCTCGCCTTCATATTCGAAACTGACATTGCGCTCGTCGAGCGCGGCAACGCCCGCCCGGACGTTATCGATCCACTGGCCATGCGGATTGCCGAAGGTCGAATAGCTCAGGAACGCCACGCGCGGCTCATGCCCCATGCGACGCGCGACCGCCGCCGTGCGCTCGGCGATATCGGCCAGTTCCTCGCCCGAGGGCCGCTCGTTCACCGTCGTATCGGCGATGAACACCGTGTGGCTCTGCCCGACCAGCAGGTGGATGCCGAACGGCACCTTGCCGTCGACGGGATCGATCACGCGCCGCACGTCGCGGAACGTCTTGGCATAGGTGCGCGTGACGCCGGTGATCATCGCATCGGCATGGCCGAGCTGGAGCAGCGTCGCGGCAAAGGTGTTGCGATCCTGGTTGATCAGCCGCTCCGCATCGCGGCGCAGATAGCCGCGGCGCTGAAGCCGCCCATACAGGAAATCGACCATCTCCGGCACCAGGGTCGAGGTGCGGCTGTTGTGGACCTCATATTCCTCGGGCTTGGCGACGCCGAGCGCGGCCAGCCGGTCGTGCACGTCGTCGCGCCCGACCAGCACCGGCGTGCCGTAGCCGCCCTCCTTGAACGCGATGGCGGCGCGCAGCACCACCTCTTCCTCGCCTTCGGCGAACAGCACGCGCTTGGGATGCGCCCGCGCCCCCTCATAGGCCAGCGTGAGCACCGAGGTCGTCGGGTTCAGCCGCGCGCGCAGCTTCTGGCGATACGCCGCCATGTCCAGGATCGGCCGCGTCGCCACGCCCGAATCCATCGCCGCCTTGGCGACGGCGGAGGGCACCAGTTCCATCAGCCGGGGATCGAAGGGCGCCGGGATGATATATTCCGGGCCGAAGCTGTGCTGCGTGCCATATGCCAGCGCCACTTCCTCGGGCACGCGCTGGCGCGCCAGTTCGGCGATCGCGTTGGCGGCGGCGATCTTCATCTCGTCGTTGATGCCGGTCGCCCGCACGTCGAGCGCGCCGCGGAAGATGAAGGGGAAGCCGATGACGTTGTTGACCTGGTTCGGATAATCCGACCGGCCGGTCGCCACGATCGCGTCGGGCCGCGCCGCCTTGGCCAGCTCGGGGCGGATCTCCGGCTCCGGATTGGCCATCGCGAAGATGATCGGCGACTTGGCCATGTCCTTGACCATCTCGGGCTTCAGCGCGCCCGCCGCCGACAGACCCAGGAACACGTCCGCGCCGTGCAGCGCCTCGGTCAGCGTGCGGCGGTCGGTGACCGCGGCATGCGCTGACTGCCACTGGTTTATGTCGTCGCGGCCCTGATAGATCACGCCGGTCCGGTCGCACATGATGACGTTGTTCTGGCGAACGCCCATCGCCTTCATCAGTTCGGTGCAGGCGATCGCGGCCGCGCCCGCGCCGTTCACCACCACCTTCACATCCTCCAGCTTGCGGTTCGTCAGCAGGCAGGCGTTGATCAGGCCGGCGGCACAGATGATCGCGGTGCCGTGCTGGTCGTCATGGAAGACGGGAATATTCATCCGCTCGCGCAGCGTCTGCTCGATGATGAAGCATTCGGGCGCCTTGATGTCCTCCAGGTTGATGCCGCCGAAGCTCGGCTCCATCAGCTCGATCGCATCGATCAGGCGATCGACATCCTCGGTCTTCAGCTCGATATCGATCGAGTCGACATCGGCGAAGCGCTTGAAGAGCACCGCCTTGCCCTCCATCACCGGCTTGGAGGCGAGCGCACCCAGATTGCCGAGACCCAGGATCGCCGTGCCGTTGGAGATCACCGCGACCAGATTGCCCTTGGCGGTATAGTCATAGGCGGTGGCGGGATCGTCGGCGATCGCCTTCACCGGTACGGCCACGCCCGGCGAATAGGCCAGCGCCAGGTCGCGCTGCGTCGCCATCGGCTTGGACGCGATGATCTCGATCTTGCCCGGCCGCCCCTCGGAATGGAACAGCAGCGCCTCGCGCTCGGAAAACTGATCGGTGGGTTCTTCGGACATGGGCGGCCTTCGTATGCGGATAACGGGACGCTACGGCTCTTGAAGCTTTCGCCCCCCGCTTTCAAGGCCGTTGCCCGCGCGCGGTGCAACCCCTAACCGGTGGCCATGTCCGCTCCCACCCCGATGATGGCGCAATATCTGGCGCTGAAGGCCGAAGCCGAGGATTGCCTGCTCTTCTACCGGATGGGCGACTTTTTCGAGCTGTTCTTCGAGGATGCGAAGGTGGCGAGCGGCGTGCTGGATATCGCGCTGACGAGTCGCGGCGAGCATGCGGGCGAGAAGATCCCGATGTGCGGCGTGCCCGTGCATGCCGCCACCGCCTATCTGCAACGGCTGATCAAGGCCGGGCACCGCGTCGCCATCGCCGAACAGACCGAGACGCCGGCCGAGGCCAAGGCGCGCGGCGGATCGAAGGCGCTCGTCGCGCGCGGCATCGTCCGCGTCGTCACTGCCGGCACGCTGACCGAGGAAGCGCTGCTGGACGCACGCACCGACAATTGGTGCGTCGCGATCGGCGAGGCGAGCGGCGAGGTGGCACTCGCCGCCGCCGACGTGTCCACCGGTCGCTTCCTGGTGATCGATGCGCACGCCGATGCGATCGGTGCCGAACTCGCCCGCCTCGCGCCTGCCGAGACGATCGCCAGCGAAACGGGCGATTACACCCATGCCGCCACCGGGCTGCGCCCCAGGGGGGATTTCGACAGCGCGGCCGGCGAGGCACGGCTGAAGCGCCTGTTCGGTGTCGCCACGCTCGACGGCTTCGGCCAGTTCGGCCGCGCCGCGCTCGCCGCGGCCGGCGGGCTGGTCGCCTATCTCGATCACACCGCCAAGGGGGCACTCCCCTTCCTGCGCCCGCCCGTGCTGGTCCAGGCGGCGGGCACGATGGCGATCGATGCCGCGACCCGCGACAGCTTGGAACTCACCTGCACCACCGGTGGCCAGCGCAAGGGCTCGCTGCTCGACACCGTGGACCGCACCGTGACCGGCGCCGGCGCGCGGGCGCTGGGCGGCGATGTCGGCGCACCGCTCATGGACCGGGCCGCGATCGAGGCGCGGCTGGATCTCGTGCAATTCTTCCACGACGATGCCGCCCTGCGCTCCACCCTGCGCGACGCCCTGCGCGCCCTCCCCGATATCGGCCGCGCGCTCGGCCGCCTCGTTGCGCGCCGCGGCTCCCCGCGCGATCTCGGTCAGCTTCGCGACGGCCTAGACGGGGCATGGCGGCTTGCCGACCGGCTCGGCGCCGGCCCCGCGCTGCTCGAACAGATCGTGCCGCACCTGCGCGGCCACGGCGCGCTGATCGACCTGCTCGCCCGCGCGCTCGTCCCCTCGCCCCCGATCGAAGCATCCGACGGCGGCTATATCGCGGCCGGCTATGACGCCGCGCTGGACGATCTGCGCGACACCGGCGCCGGTGGCCGCCGCGCCATCGCCGCGCTGGAGGCGGAGTTCCGCACCCAGACCGGCATCGCCGCGCTCAAGATCCGCCACAATGGCGTGCTCGGCTATCATGTCGAGGTGCCGGCGCGGTCCGCCGACCCACTGATGAAGCCCGATTCGGGCTTTACCCATCGCCAGACGCTGGCCGGCGTCGTCCGCTTCAACACCCCCGCGCTGCACGAGGTCGCGCGCGGCGAGCGCATGACCGATCAGATCCTCCAGATGCGCGGCCTCCGC
>NZ_CAMLAC010000080.1 GCF_946477935.1 uncultured Sphingomonas sp.
CGACTATCTCGCCCGCATGAGGCATGCATGACCCAGCCGATATCCCATGTCGTCATCGTCGGCGGCGGCACCGCCGGCTGGATGGCCGCCGCCGCCGCCGCCCGCTTCCTCGACGATGGCCAGCGCCGCATCACGCTCGTCGAATCCGACGCGATCGGCACAGTGGGCGTCGGCGAGGCCACGATCCCGCCGATCATCGGCTTCAACCGCCTGCTCGGTATCGACGAAAGCCGCTTCCTGACCGCCACCGGCGGCAGCTACAAGCTCGGCATCGAATTCGTCGGCTGGGACACCGGCAAGGATCTCTATTTCCACCCCTTCGGCCATCATGGTCGCGATTTCGACGGGCTGAACTTTCATCAGACTTGGTTGAAGCTGCGCGACCGCGACGGCATCGGCCCGATCGACGACTACGCCATGGCCGCCGCCGCCGCACAGGCCGGCACCTTCGCGCACCCTGCCACCGATCCCCGCTCGCCCCTGTCGGGCCTCGCTTACGCTTATCATTTCGACGCCGGCCGCTACGCCGCCTTTCTGCGCGCGCAGGCGGAGGCAGGCGGCGTCACCCGCATCGAAGGACGGATCAAACGCGCCGAGCGCGATCCCGCCAGCGGCCATGTCGCCGCGGTGGTGCTGGACGACGGCCGCCGCGTGGCCGGCGATCTCTTCATTGACTGCTCCGGCTTTCGCAGCCTGCTACTCGGTCAGGCGATGGAGGTGCCCTTTGTCGACTGGTCGCACTGGCTGCCCTGCGACCGGGCGCTGGCCGTGCCGACGCGGCGTACCGACCCGGTGCTGCCCTATACCCGCGCCACCGCACGCCCTGCCGGGTGGCAATGGCGCATCCCGCTGCAACATCGCACCGGCAACGGCCATGTCTATGCCAGCGCGTTCACCGACGATGCCGAGGCCGAGCGCCTGCTGCTCGCCAATCTGGATGCCGAACCGACCGACAGCCCACGCCGCCTGTCGTTCAAGGCGGGCCGCTACCAGCGCATGTGGGAAGGCAACGTCGTCGCACTCGGGCTGGCCGGCGGTTTCCTGGAGCCGCTGGAATCGACCAGCATCCACCTGATCCAGAACGGCATATCGAAGCTGTTCGCGCTGTTTCCCGACAAGCGCTTCACCGCGGTGGAGCGGGATCGGTACAACCGCTTCATGACCGATGCCTATGACAGCATCCGCGACTTCATCATCCTGCACTATCACGCCACCCGCCGCGACGACACGCCGTTCTGGCGCCACGTCCGCACCATGGCGATCCCCGACACGCTGGCCGAGAAGATCGCGCTGTTTCGCGAAAAGGGCCGCATCTTCCGCTATGACGACGAACTGTTCGCGGTCCCCAGCTGGGTCGCGGTGATGATCGGCCAGAACATCATCCCTGACGGCTATGACCCGATCGTGGACGCGTTGGACGAGGACCGGGTAGCCGACGCATTGCGGCAGATGCGGCGCGCCAATGCCACGTTGGCCCGCACCCTGCCCCCGCACGCCGCGGTGCTGGCCAAGGTCGCACAGGCCGGGCGATAGAATCAAAACCGGCGACGACGGCCAGGGAGGGGTGCCATCGTCGCCGGGTCCTGCGCGGCATGGGAGGATACCGCCGGAACGGGCCTGCCCCTCGCGTCCAAGGGAGGGAAACGCGAGGCAGACCCGAGGGGGGAAGATCAGGCGAGCGTCAGCCCGACATCGACATTGCCGCGGGTCGCGTTGCTATACGGGCAGATCTGGTGCGCGGTATCGACCAGCGTTTGTGCCACGTCCGGCGCGATGCCGGGCAGCGCCACGGTCAGGTCGGCGGTGATGCCGAACCCGCCGGCTGCGCGCGGGCCGATGCCCACCGTCGCCGACACCTGCGTGTCCGCGGGCACCGCGACCTTCAACTGCTGTCCCGCGACCTTCAGCGCGCCGATGAAGCAGGCCGCATAGCCGGCCGCGAACAACTGTTCCGGGTTGGTGCCCTCGCCGCCTGCGCCGCCCAGTTCCTTCGGAGTGGACAGCTTCACGTCGAAATTGCCCTCATCGCTGCGGGCATGACCATCGCGCCCGCCGGTGGCGGTGGCTGCGGTGCGGTACTTGACGTCGACCGACATCATGTTCTCCTTATCGGGATAATGCTTATCGTGATATCTATATAAGCGGCCGGGTTGGGCTTGTCCAGCGGAATATTTATCGCGATATCGAACCCGTTTAATCGAAGGATGATCGCCATGGCCGCGCCCGCACCGCTCGACAGCCAGTTGTGCTTCTCCCTCTATGCCACGTCGATGGCGATCAACCGGGCGTACAAGCCGCTGCTTGACGCGCTGGGGATCACCTATCCGCAATATCTAGTGCTGCATGCGCTGTGGGAGGAGGATGGCCGCAGCGTCGGCGCGATCGCGTCGCGCCTGGCGCTGGAATCCAGCACGGTGACGCCGCTGGTCAAGCGGCTGGAGTCGTCGGGACTGCTCGCCCGGACTCGAAACCCCCGCGACGAGCGTCAGGTTCAGGTCACGCTGACCCCGGCCGGATGGGACTTGCGCGACCGCTGCGGCTGTCTGGCGGAAAAGCTGATCGCGCAGTCGGGCATGACGCTGGAAGAACTGGGCGCGCTCAACGAACGCGTCCAGCATCTGCGCGACGCGCTTGCCGCCGGTGTGAAGGACGACGATTAGAGCCGTTTCCGACCGCTCTAACGCCGGGCCGCGACGTCCCGCGTCTTGCTCCGCCGCGTGGAAGGCATCATCGCACCGCGCAGCGCCGCCTCCATCATCCGCGGCCCTGACGGCGCCGTGCCCGGCACGCCGGTTCCCAGTCGATCATGCGCGCTGTGCAACTCCGCCAGCGCCAGATGTCGCGCCCGTGCGACGGCGCAGCGCGCCCGCCGCGCCAGGGCCCGCTCCTGCGCGGCACGCCGTGCGTGATAGCTGACGGGCGTGCCGTGCACACGCCCGCCCCGCATCGGCAGCAGCAGGCGGGCGATCCAGCGCAGCCAGGCAGGATGGCGGGAAACGGCCGAGGCACCGGATGGAGAGGCCGCCCCGGCCGACACGGTGTCAGAATCCGACCGGGCGGGTCCGCCCTGCACCGGTGACAGGATGGCCGGCGGCACGCGGGCCGAGCGGGACCATCGCTCGATATGATGCGGCCATCGGATCGGGGGGGGCGTATCCGGTGCCGGCCATCCTGTCCTCCTCCGTCCGGCAAGGGGTGGGGAGATCGCCGGACGCCACCATGGTCGCCCCCCGAATCCTAACGCGGCGTTCCCATGCGAGCATCCCGGAATATGTGTTTTGCGTGCGGCGGGACGCGGCATGATCCTGCCCGTTCGGCGCCGGGCGCGCAAGTTCACGCAATTCACGACAACCCCGTTCCGGTGGCGAATAGATCGGCATCGGGCGTTAAAACGCTGGAATGTTTCAGAAGTTCTACGCATGACGCGCAACGGGGAATGGTCGATCGGAAAGGGAGCCGATGATCCTGGCGACGGATGGCGCAGCGGCGCCTGCGGTGACTGCGGGCGAGCTCGTACGACAGTTCGGCACATGGCAGGCGCGGGCCGCGGCAGGGCCGGTGTTCATCACCCATCATGGTCGCACGCGGCTGGTGATGCTGTCGCTCGCGGCGTTCGAGGCGCTTGCGACCCGCCCCGGTGCCGATCACGTGGACACGCCCCCCGTATCGCATGTGCTGGAGCATCTGGAACAGGGTTTCCTGGCCCTGGACGGCGCGATGCGGGTGCGCGCGATCAACGCTGCCGCCTGTGGGTTCCTGATGGTCTCGGCAGAAGCCGTGCGCGGCCGGGCGCTTTCCTCGATCTGGCCGGGAATAGAGGATCGCCCGGGCTATGCCGCGCTGCGCCGGGCGGTGGCGTCGGGCGCCACGACGTGTCTGGAACTGCCGTCCTTCGCGCGGGCGGGGCGCTGGCTGCGGCTGCGCGCCATGCCGTTCGCGGACGGCTCGGCCTGCCTGTTCGATGACATCACCGACGCGCACGCCGCGCAACGCCGCAATGACGTGCGCGACGCGACGCTGGCCGCGCTGGCCGCGCACGGCGATGTCGGTCGCGCCGTGTTGTCGACGCGCGGCACCTTTGCCGAGGTCGACGCGGCATTTGCCGGTCTGGCGGGCTTCGCGCCGGACAAGCTGCACCAGGTCCGGTTGACCGACATCCTGCCGCTGTCGCTGCGCCGTGCCGCGGCCGACCAGGTGGAGGCGGTGTTGGCCGGTACGCTCACACCGACCTTCGCCACCCGTTTCCTGACGCGCGGCGGCACCGAGAAACCCGTTCGTCTGGCCCTTGCCCCGGTGCATGCGCACGGCGCCGTCACCGGCGCGGTGGTGATCGCCACCGCCGCTGAAGATTCATTACAACCCATTGATCTATAAAGTAGATCAACGAGATTTTCCCCGATCACCCGGCAACGATCACTATCCTGTTCCGTTGATCCACACGCCCGCTGATGGCCCACGGAGTGGATGCATGACCCAATTGGACAAACCCCGCGAAGGGCGTCACACGCTGGCGATCGGCATGGCGGCTGGCATCGCGATCGGCATCGCTGCCAATCTGGCCCGCAAGGCTGCGGTTCAGGCCCCTACCCTGCTCGCAGGCGAATGGGACAAGGCGCTCGCCGCCGAACATGCCGCTGCCCTTGCCCTGTTCGATGCGCTGGAGGGCAGCGACGCGAGCGACACGAAGCGCCGCACCGTGTTGCTCGCGCAGTTGAAGCACGCGATCGGCAAACATGCGCTGCAAGAGGAAAACGCGGTATATGCGATGATGCGCGACCGCGGCATGCCTGAGGCGGCGGACCATCTGAATCACGAACATGGCTATGTGAAACAGTATTTCTTCGATCTCGGCGAGATGGCCAAGGACGATCCCGCCTGGCTGCCCAAGCTGCGCGAGTTTCGCACGATGATCGAACAGCATATGCGCGAGGAGGAGAACGATCTGTTCCCCCGCCTGCGCGGCGAACTCTCCGAGGCGCAGAATGCCCATCTGACCCGCCAGATGAACAAGGAAGGGCTGAAACTTGCCTGATCCCCATCTCGACGACCGGGTCCGTGCCGCCGACGCCCGTGCGGAGCGCCGGGAACGCCACGAAGCCCCGATCATCCGCCGCTTCGCCGTCATCATCGCGGTCGTCTTCGTGCTCGGTGCCCTCACCTATGCCGGCATGATCTTCAGCCATGCCCGGCAGGAGGAACGCAGCGCGGCGAACGCCACCCAGGTCGCCACCCCGCGCGATCCGATGCCCGACCGGTAAGCGGCACAGGAGAGCGGATACCCCCGCCATCCGTACTGGAGCGGGGCGGGTAGTCGGCTCTACCCTGCCAGCATCCCACGCACCCGCTCCGCCAGCACGTTCATTGCGAACGGCTTGGTGATCATCGCCATACCCGGCTCCAGAAAGCCGGCGGCGGTGGCTGCGGTCTCGGCATAGCCGGTCATGAACAGCACCTTCAACGCCGGGCGCATCGTCCGTGCCGTCATCGCCACCTCTCGCCCGTTCCGGTCCGGCAGACCCATGTCGGTGACCAGCAGGTCGATTCGCGCGCTGCCTGCGAGCAGCGCCAGGCCGCTTTCGCCGTCGCCCGCCGACAAGGTGCGGTATCCCAGTTCCTGCAGTTCCTCCAGGATCAGCGCGCGCACCACCGCCTCGTCCTCGACCACCAGCACCACCTCGCCCCGGCCGGGGCGCGGCATCGGCTCTGTCGCGGGGGCATCGGGTACAGCGCCTACCGGCCCGTCATGGCGAGGCAGGTACAGCCGCACGCTCGTCCCCTCGCCCGGCGCGCTTTCTATCGTCGCCGTACCCTCGGACTGTTTGGCGAAGCCGTAGATCATCGACAGGCCGAGCCCGGTGCCGCGCCCGATCGGCTTGGTGGTGAAAAAGGGTTCAAAGGCGCGCGCGATCGTGTCGGCGTCCATCCCGGTCCCGGTATCGCCCACCCGGATGCACACGAACGCGCCGTTCTCGCGGGTGACGTTGCCGGTCTCGATGGTCAGGCGCCCCCCGCCTTCCATCGCGTCGCGCGCGTTGATCGCCAGGTTCAGGATCGCGCTTTCCAACTGGTTGGGATCGCACCGTGTCGCCCACAACCCGGCATCGAGATGCAGGTCCAGTGCGATCCGCTCGCCGATCGTGCGGCGCAGCAGGTCCTCCATCGATCCGACCAGCCGGTTGACCTCCACCGGCCGGGGATCGAGCGGCTGGCGGCGCGAAAAGGCGAGCAGCCGGTGGGTCAGCGATGCCGCCCGGCTCGCCGCGGTCGCCGCGGCGGTGACGAAGCGGTCCAGTTCCCCGGTCCGCCCCTGCGCCACGCGCCGCTCGACAATTTCCAGATTGCCGGTGATCCCTTGCAGCAGGTTGTTGAAGTCATGCGCGATGCCGCCGGTCAACTGGCCCACCGCCTCCATCTTCTGGCTTTGCCGCAACTGCGCCTCGGCGGTGGCCAGCGCGGCCGCCGCCTCGCTTTCGGCGGTCACATCGTGGCCGAAGCCGTAAAAAGTGCCGCCCTCCGGCACCGTCGTCCAGCGGATCAGCCGCCGCTCGCCCGACTTGGTGCGAAGCGTCGTGCGATAATCGTGCAGCGCCTGCCCCGCAGACAGGACCTGCACCCGCTCGCGCCATGCGCCCTCGTCGGCCTCCATGAAATCGGTGGTTCGCCGCCCGACCGACTCGGCATGCGTCCACCCCAGGGCGGCCGTCCAGGACGGATTGACGTTGGTGATGACGCCGCTGTCGTCGGTCACCACCTTCAGCACGGGCGACAAGGTCCAGATCCGCTCCCGGTCGCGCGCCAGCCGCCGCTCCTCAGTGATGTCGCGACCCACCGCATGGATGCGCCCGGCAGAGGGCACCGCGGTCCAGGCGAGCAGGCGATATTCGCCCCCCTTGGTTCGATACCGGTTCTCGAACGCCATCGTCGTCACGCCGTCGCTCAGCGTGGAGAGTTCGGCCCCGGTGCTGGCAAGATCGTCGGGATGGAGAAAGGCGCCCAGCGGCTGACCGACCAGCTCCGTCTCGGCCCAGCCCAGCATCCGCGTTGCGCTGGGGTTCACCGCGGTGATGATGCCCTCGAACGTGCATACCAGCAGCAGATCCTGCGAGATCGCCCACAGCCGGTCGCGATCATCCTGCAGGCGGCGCCCCGCCAGCACGCGCTCGGTCGTTTCGATCACCACCGCGACCACGCCGATCGGGCGGCCGTCATCATCCAGCGCGGGCGAATATTCCAGGTCGGTCCACAGCGCGCGCGGCGTACCGTCGCGCACCAGTATCAGTTCCTGGTCCTGATATGACAGCGTACCGCCGCCGTGATACACGGTCTGCATCACATGCGCGTTGAAGTCGGCGACCTCGTGCCATCCCTCCAGCACATTGGTGCCGAGCAGTGCCGGGTGGCGATCACCGGCAAAGCCGCGATAGGCGTCGTTGTAGATCATCACCCCGGTCGGACCCCAAAGGGTCACGATCGGCACCGGCGAGCGCAGTACGAAGGCCAGCACCGCGCGCATCGCCGCGGGCCAGGTCGCGATGGCGCCGATCGGCGTGGCATGCCACGCGAATGCGCCGATCCGCTCCCCCATCTCGCCGCCCCCGATCAGGAACGACGCATCCTCGCTGCTTGCCACCACCGTCACACCGTCCGCCCATGCAGCCCGCCTCCCCCGCTTATCGCAAGAGGGGATGACGATATTTCAAGCGCATAACCCCGCCCCATCGTCAAGGCTGCGAGGATGCGGGGCTATCCCGCGGGTAAAGGCGAAGGGGTCGGCGTCGCGGCCGGAGCCGGTGCCGCCGGCGCGGGCACCCCGATCTCCACCTCCACGCGCCGGTTGCGCGCGCGTCCCTCGGGATCGTCGCTGCCGTCCAGCTTCGCGTTCGGGGCGATCGGCCGCGCCTCGCCCAGCGCAATCGCCGTGATCCGCTCCTTTGGCACGCCCTGCTCGACCAGATAGTCGCGCACCACCTCCGCCCGTCGACGTGCGGTACGCATATTGTCCTCGTCCGACCCTTGCGAGTCGGAATGGCCGCGCAGCACGATCGGCCCGTCGCGCGTCTTCGCCTCCTCCGCCAGCGCATCCAGCGCCGCGCGCGCCGGCTCGTCCAGCGCCGCGCTGCGCGGGAAGCCGATCACCCGCAACAGCGGCTCGGGCGGGGCCTCGGGCTCCGGCGCCTCGGCCACCTCGGCATGAACCGCCGGGCGGATGATCGACTTCACCTCCCCCTCGGGCGTCGGGCTCGGCACGGCAAGGGGCGGGGTCAGCGTGTCGGCGGCATTCGCCGGCGCGGCGATGTTCGCCGGCTCGCCCTTTTCGCACCCCGCCAGCGACAGGCCCAGCAGGACGCACAATCCCAGCGGATGGCCCAGCGGATGGCGCAACATGGTCATACCCCTCCCCTTTGCGAACGATGATCCGGTCATGCGACAGCCTCCGCCTCGGCACCAGCCCCGTCGCGGCGCGGCTGCGGCGGCGCGTAGGACACGATCACGTCGCCCGCCACCGGCACCGGCCGGGTCGCATGGGTAAAGAAGCGCAACTGCCCGCCCGGGCGCAGCACCAGCAGCAGGTCCGCCTCGGCCGGCAGGGCGGCGCGCGCCGCGGCGAAGTCGAACTGCTCGCTGACCCGCGTCTTACGAAAGGTCCAGCCGGCCGCGGCCCGCGCCTCGATCTCGTCGATCCCGACCCCCGATGCGAACAGCGATCGCCCGCGCAGCGCTTCGGACAGGCCACGTTCGTCGGTTGCACTGTCGCCGCCGCCGCCGCCGAGCTGATACACCGCATCGCGCCCGATCTCGGGGGCGAACTCGCTGCACACCAGCGCGTTATACGCCTCGTTCGGGGTCGCCGCCGCCAGTGCCTGGAAGCGCCCCATGTCCAGATGCTCCTCGCTCGTCTCCGCCAGGATCTCGCCGTGAAAGGTCGATACCCCGTGCTGGCGCGCGCCGGCCAGCGCCCGCCAGTTGGCGTCGCTGATCGTCACCGCCACGTCCAGTTGCTGCAGGTGGCGCGCCAGCGCCAGACTCCACGGCGTCGCCCCCACGATCAGCAGCCCGCGCTGCCCGGTCGCCGTCACGCCCAGCCGCCGCGCGACCCAGCGGATGCTGAAACCGTGCGCGACGATCGTCGCCACCACCACCCCGAAGGACAGGGTGACCAGGATACCGCCGTCACCATAGCCCAGCGCCCCCAGCCGCAGCGCGAACAGCCCCGACATAGCCACCGCCACGATGCCGCGCGGCGCGATCCACGCGATCAGCAGCCGCTCGCGCCACGGCACCTTGGAAAAGGCCAGGCTGACCAGCACCGTCGCCGGCCGCACCAGGAACAGCAATGCCAGCAGGAACCCCAGGAACCGCCATTCGAACCGCCGCGCCACGTCCAGATCCAGCGACGCGGACAGCAGCACGAACACGCCCGAGATCAGGAGGACGGTGACGTTCTCCTTGAATGGATGCACGTCGCGCAGGCTGCTCAGCTTCATGTTGGCCAGCGCCACGCCCATCACCGTCACCGCCACCAGCCCGGTCTCGTGCTGGATCAGGTTGGACAGCACGAAGGTGACGATCACCGCCACGAACAGCACCGGCGCCTTCAGATGCTCGGGCACATGCCCGCGCGGGAACGACCATTTGATCGCCCAGGCCATTGCAAAGCCGATCACCCCCGCGACAAGGGCAGCGAACAGGATCGATGCGGTGACCCCGGCCAGCGATGCGCCGTCGCCCGAGCGGCGCAGATATTCATAGGTGATGACCGCGAACAGCGCGCCAAAGGGATCGTTGACGATCGCTTCCCATTTCAGGATCGCACGGGGCCTGGCCGCGATATTGCTCTGGCGGAGCAGCGGCAACACCACGGTCGGCCCGGTGACGACCAGGATCCCGGCGAACAGGATCGCCACCGGCCAGACCAGCCCGGCGATATAATAGCAGGCCAGCGTCCCCAGCACCCAGCCGAACGGCATGCCGATCAGGCCCAGGCGCATTACCGCGCCCTCGGTCTTGCGCAACTCGCGGAAATTCAGGCTCAATCCGCCTTCGAACAGGATCACCGCGACCGCGATCGACACGGCGGGCTCCAGCAGCGGGCCGAACACCTCGGCGGGGCGGATGAGCCCGGTCACGGGTCCGGCGATGATGCCGGCCGCCAGCATCAGGGCGATGCCGGGCCAGCCCGTCCGCCATGCGAGCCACTGGGCACCGACGCCAAGGGCGCCGATCAGCGCGATGGCCAAAGCGTAATTGTGCATGGAGAGCCGAACAGCACAGCCACCCGGCCACCGCAACCCGCAAGACCCAAAAAAGCGGGTGCCCGGCCGGGGTTCTGGCCGGGCACCCAGGAGGGGTCGGGATCAGAAGCTGCCGCGGATGCCGAACGTGATGGTGGTGCCGTTGAAGAAGGAATTGTCGCGCCGTGACTGGCCGTTACCCTTCTCCTGGTCGGGATTTTCGTAATAGGTGTAGAGGTTCTCGTTGGTGATGTTCAGCGCATCGATGCGCAGCTCGAACCGGTTGTTGATCTGGTAGCTGACCGTTCCGTCCAGGAACCCCTGCGGCGCGGTATAGACGATCTGGTCGTTGCCGTTGTTGACCGAGCTGTTGCCGGCCCGCGCACGGTAATTGTACGACCCGCGGATCGCGAACGGGCCCTTTTCGTAGAAGGCGGTGGCGCTGTACGAATAATCCGGCACCGTCGAAATGCCGACCGCGGTCCCCTGGCTGGTGACGAAGTCGTTGCCGTCGCGCCATACCTTGGTGAAGCTGCCCAGCACGCCCAGCCCGTCGAACGGCGCCGGCAGGAAGGTCATGCTCTGCTGGTACGACACCTCGATCCCGCTCAGGTCCAGCGTGCCCTGGTTCTGCACCGTGGTGACGTTGAACGGCTGGTCGGGCAGGATCGTGCCCGTGTCGCTGCCGGTCAGCGAACGGCGGTCGAACAGGTCCTGCGACAGTTGCAGCGAGCTGAACGGCACCCCGAAGATCGTCACCGCCTGCGGCGTGCCCTTCAGGCTCTTCTTGAACGCGCCCAGGCCCAGGATCGCGCCCGGCTGGAAATACCATTCCGCGCTGACGTCGTAGTTGGTGGAGGTCTGCGGCCTCAGCTCGGGATTGCCCACCGTCACATCGGGGTTGAAGCGGTTGGGAATGGCGATGCCGCTGGCGATGTCGACCAGCGCCGCGCGCGTGATCGTCTTGCCGGCGGAGGCGCGCACCAGCACCTTGGGGGTGATGTCCCACGCCAAGCTGAGCGAGGGCAGCCAGTTGCTGTACCCGCCCTCCCGCTCGCGGGGCTCGAACGCGCCGCCGCCTGCCGGCCCGTAATTGTTGATGGTGATGTCGGTATCGGCATAGCGGATGCCGACATTGCCGCGCAGGTCGCCGCCACCCAGCGGCAGCTTCATGTTCGCCTCAAAGAACGCGGCCTTCACCACTTCCTCGGCGCGGAAGGCGGAATTGAGCTGCACGGGCGATGCGGCATTGGCGCCGTTCGCATCCAGATACCCGTTGACGAAATCACGCGTGAAGGTCGCGAAGTTCGACGGATAGCCGGGATTGCCGCCGTTGCGCAGCGCCCCGAATGGCAGGAACGGAACCATGTTGCCGATCACGTCGATCGTCGCGAAGGTGCCGCCGCCGGGCAGGGTGCGCGTCCGCCCGATCGTGGTGCCGTCGCGGCGCTCGACCTCCTTGACGCTCGATACGTAGCTGCCGCCGAACAGCGCGGACCATTCCGCCCCGGCGAACTCGCCCGCATCCCATGTCGCCACCACGCGCCCGCTGCGCTGCTTGTCCACCTCGCGCGCCGATCCGAAGCCCAGGCTGGGATCGGTGAAGTTGCGCGGATTGGTGAAATCGACGGGCGAGCTGATCGTCGGATAGCTGACATTGCCCGTCGGGTCGAAGGTGGTGCGGATGCTGTAGATGTTGGTGACGATGCGGTTGCCGGTGGAGAAGGCGACGCTCTCGTTCAGATTGCCCTGCGCGGTCAGCTTCAGCCTGTCGGTCGCATCCCAGGCGACGCGCGCGATGCCGTATTTGAACTCGGTCTTGGCGTCGCGGTAGAAGCTTTCGGTCAGGATCGAGCTGTTGTCGAACGTGCCGTACAGGTTGTTGTACTGGTCGATCTTGACGTCGACCGGGATCAGGCCCGAATTGGTGCCACGCCCGGGCAGGCTGGTCGTGCCCGGCACGGTGCGGGTGTTGCGCACCGGCACGCCGAAGGTGAATTCGTCGTTCACGTCGGTGATGCGCGAATAGATGCCGTCCAGGCTCGCCTCGAACCGGTCGCTCTTATACTGCAGCGACGCGACGCCGCCCAGCCGCTTGCGCTCGTTGCTGGATGCGAACACGCGGTAGAAGCGCGGCAGGAAGGCGCCCGCGACCTGCTGGCGCGTCAGGCTGCCGAAATTGGCGCGCGGATTGTCCAGATCCAGCGCGAAGGGGAAGGTGCCGGTCGTGTTCGGCGGCGGTGCGGGGGTCAGGAAGCCGGGCGCCGCCAGCGTCGTGGAATTATACCCGCCCGTCGACTGGAAGCCGGAACGCTCGTTGACGTTCTGCGCGAAGGCCACACCGATCAGCGCGCCGAAATTGCCCCAGGTATCGCTCACCAGCAGCGAGCCGCGCGGCCGGAACTCGTCCGACTGGGTATTGTAGTTCTGCGCCAGATTGTAGCGGATCGTGCGGCCCTTGTTGTCGAAGGGGCGCGGCGTCTGCAGATCCACATTGCCCGAAATGCCGCCCTCTTCCAGATTGGCGAGCGGGCTCTTGTAGATGTCGACCCGGCCGAACAGCTCGGACGGGAACACGTCGAAGTTGAACGAGCGCCCCGAATTGCCGATGCCGCCGGTCGAGGTGGTACGCACCGGCGCGCCGTTGATCGTCGTGACAGAGAAGTTGGAGCCAAGGCCCCGGATGCTGATGTTCTGGCCTTCGTTCGACGCACCGTCGCGCGACAGGAACACGCCCGGGATACGTTGCAGCGATTCAGCGACGTTCGCTTCCGGGAATTTACCGATGTCCTCGGCCACGATCGAGTCGCGCACGCCGATCGCCTCGCGCTTCAATTCCAGCCCTTCGGCCAGACTGCGGCGGAAGCCGGTGACGACGATGTCGGCGCCCTCGGTGCCGGTGGCCCCGGCATCCTGCTGCGCCGCTGCGTCCTGCGGCGCCGCTGCGTCCTGCGGCGCATTCTCTCGCGTGGTCACATCCTGGGCGGCGGCCTCGGAGGTGTCGGATGCCGGCGACGTGGTCTGCGCGGCCGGCGGTGGATTGGTCTGTGCCGCCGCCGGCAATCCCGCCAGCAACAGCGCCATCGCGCCCGAAGATGCACCGATCAGCATCGCTGTTCTCACCTCACCCCTCCTCTTGTCACGGTATTCCGTTGCTGACGAGGTTTATCATACAAGTTTTCATGGCCGTCAATCATCGCTCTGACAAATTCGTTCCATATCCCCGTATATTACGCACGCAACGGCCCGCCACTCCCGTAATAGGTATGATGACGGTGTGTGCCGGACCACAGCCAGACGTCTCCCGTTCACACGGAAACGCCCGCATTTGCGATCCCGCCGTCCCGCCGCTAGGCGCCGGCACATGCAACGCCGCTGGCTCGCCATCATCGCGCTCTGGCTGCTCGGCGTCCTCGCCGCCGCGCAGCTCGCCAAATTCTCCACCATCGCGCCCGTGCTCCGCGCCCGATTCGCGCTGTCGCTGCCCGCCACGGGGCTGCTGATCTCGTTGCTGGAGGTCGGTGGCGGCGTGCTAGGCTTCGTCGCGGGGCTGGCGCTCGGCCGCATCGGCTATCGCCGGTCGCTGGTCACCGGGCTTGCCACGCTGGCGGGGTGCAGTCTGGTGGAGGCGCTTGCCACCACCCCCGCGCCCCTGTTCGTCGCGCGCGGGGTGGAGGGGATCGGTTATCTCCTCGTCGTCATCGCCGCACCGACCGCGATCGCCGCCATCGCGCATGACCATGACCGCCCCCGCGCGCTCGCCTTGTGGAGCAGCTTCGTGCCCGTCGGCGTCGCGGTCGGCGGCGCGGTGACGGGGATGGGCACGCATCTGCTCGACGCGACCGGCCTGCTCCTGCTCTGGGCGGCGCTGCTGGCGCTGGCGGTCATACCGGCGCTGCGCCTGCCGCTCGGCACCGCGGGCCCCCGCGGCATCGCGCTGCCTGCCCCCGCGGCGTGGATCGCCACCCTCGCCTTCGGCATCTACACGCTGTTCCTGTGCGCGCTCACCATGCTGCTGCCCACCTTCCTGACCGATATGCGCGGCGCCTCGCTCGCCACCGCCGGTCTGGTCGCGGCCTTCGCCTCGCTCGCGGCGCTTCCCGGATCGGCGATCGCGATCGCGCTGATGCGGCGCGGTGCGCTATCCCCGCGCGCGATGATGCGCATCGTCGTGCCCGCGCTGGCCGTCACCGCCCTGCTCGCGCCGTTGGTCTTCGCCGAGATCGGCGGCTGGGGCGCAGCGGCGCTTGTCGCGATCCTGGCGGTCGGCGCCAGCGGCCTCGTCTCGCCCCTCGTCTTCGCGCGCCTGCCCCTCCTCGCGCGTGCCGCCTCTGCCGACGATCCGCGCATCGCCACCGCCAACGGCCTTCTCACCCAATTCGGTGCGGGCGGCGCACTGATCGGCCCGCCGCTCGGCGGCCTCGTCGTCGGGCTATGGGGCTGGCCGGGTCTCGGCATCGCGATCGCGCTCCTGTCGCTCGCCATGCTGGCGACGATCGCGCTGGCCGAGCGCATCGCTGCCCGTCCCGCGCTTTAGCCGCCTCACGCAAATCTTGGCTGTCGCTGCCGGCACCATCCACTACATTGCCGCGATGAAGATCCGCTTTTCCTTCGGGGCACAGGTGTTCGTCGGCATGGCCACGGGCCTTTTGCTCGGCCTGCTCGCCCGGTCGCAGGGGCTGGCCGGCCTGGCCGAGGGCCTGCGCATCATCGGCGAGAGCTTCGTCCAGTTGCTCAAGGTGCTGGTCGTGCCGCTGGTCTTCACCGCGATCGTCGCCTCGATCGCGGCGCTGCGCGACCTGAGCAACGCGGCACGCCTCGTCGCCTCCACCTTCATCT
>NZ_CAMLAC010000081.1 GCF_946477935.1 uncultured Sphingomonas sp.
CCCCCGGCCCCTCCCCTAAAGGGTAGGGGAGAAAAGCGGATGGCTTTGGCGTCACTGCCCCAGTTCCACCCGTGCCTTGGCGACGTTCCAGCCGCGCAGGGTGATGCCGGCGCGCTCGGCCTTTGCGGTGGGGTAGCGGACCTCGATCGTGCGGGTTTCGCCGGGCAGCAGCGAGACATAATTGTCGGTGAAGAAGGCGGGCAGCACCTGCTCGCCATTCTGGTTCATCACGGTCAGCTTCGCCTCGATCGCCGGGGTCGGCGTCTGGTTGGTCAGGGTCAACGCGGCGACCGTCTCGTCGCCCTCGGTGCGGGTGGCGACGCTGGTGTTGAGGCTGACCGGCGCCATGTCGTTCATCGCGCGGTAGCTGGCATCGTCCTTCGCTTGCCAATAGGTGTTGGTCGACAGCACCTGTCCGCCCGCATCGGTCGCCTCCAGCCGGACGATGGCGGGGCCGCGCTGGAGATGCTGCGCCAGGTCGAGCGTCAGTGCCGGGGTCGCCGCCTCGCCCCGCGCCTCCAGCTTGGCCTCCTGTTCGGCGAGCGTGCGGTTGTCGAGGCTGACGACGCGGGCGCGGACGACCACACCCTTCAGCGCGTCGCGGCCGTTATTGACCAGCACCACGCGGTAATCGGGCAGGTTCATCTGGACATGGACCGGCTCCGACGCCTTTTTGACGCCGTAGAAGGCGGCATGGGTGTCGTAGTCCGAGGAGAAGATCTGCCATGCGGAGGACGGCCAGGCGGGCTGCGTCATCCACAGCATGCGGCCCGAATTCTCGGTCCACAGGCCGGCGTTCATCCCCTCGAAGATCGCGCGGTAGGATTCATACTGGAGCATCTGCGCCTTGCGCTCGAAATCCTCCAGGCTGGTGCCGGGGCCGAAGCGGCGATCCAGTACGTCGGTGAAGGTCTTGACCGCGCCATTCCCGGTCTGATGCCAGTCATGATAGGCCCAGGTGTCGCTGATCGGCCAGCGATCGGGTTCCGGAATCGCGCGCCGCCACGCCTCCAGCGTGGGCAGCGAGGGGGTGCCGACCTCCACCGAGAAACCCTTGGCATGTTCGGTGAAATATTCGACCGGCGGGCGCCAGTTATACGGGCCGGAGTTCTGGAGGTTCACCCGGTTGGACGAGCCCATGTAGAGGCGGGTGCCGTCGGCCGTGTTGACCAGCTTTTCCAGCGCTTCGTTCAGGATCGGCTGGGGCACGCCCTCGTTGCGGCCGAACCAGACGACGATCGAGGGATGGTTGCGATAGCGGCGCACCACATCGGCCGCGTTCGCCAGGAACAGTTGCGGGTCCTGCGTCTCGATATTGTAATCCTGGGTCGACTCCCAGAAGTCGGACAGCACCATCAGGCCATATTCGTCGGCCAGGTCGAAGAAACTGTCCTCGGTATTCTGGCCGACCCAGTTGCGCACGATGTTGAGATGCGCGTCGCGGTGCAGGCGGAACATGGGTTCCAGATGCGCCCGGTCGATGCGCTTCATGAAATCGTCCATGCCGATATTGCCGCCGCGCGCGGCGATGCGCACGCCGTTGACCCGGATGACGAGATGCGGGGCGAGGCGCGGATCGTCCTGCACCGGCGTGACGGCGGGCGAACGCTCCGCGCCGGGGACGAGGCTGGCCGTCCAGCCGTTCGTGGTCTTGCGGATGCCGGTGTGGCTGCCATCGACGATCTGCTGGCCGAGCGCGCGGGCGCGGGTGAGATCGATGCCGACACGCTCCAGATCGCCCTCGGCATCCATCAGCGAGATGTCGTACGTCACCTGCCGCATGCCGAAGCGCGTCTTTTGCGTGTCGCTGGCGGTGCCGTTCACGATCGCGGTCAGCGTCAGGTCGTGGAGCGCGGGGTCGCCGTATCCGTTGGGCCACCACAGGCGCGGGTTCCTGACGGATAGCTGCTCGAACTCGCGCGGGGTCATCGACACGTTGACGGTCTGGCCGGCGCCGACCTGCACCTGCTTCTCGACCACCACATCGTCGAACACGGCGCGCACCGTGGCGGCGACCGGCTGGTCCGAGGCGTTGGTGACGGGGGTGATGATCTCCACCTCCGCCACCGAATTGTCGGGCTTGGGCAGGCTGGTGACGATCTGCGGATCGCCGATCGTGGCGGGGCCGGTGGCGGCGAGCGACACGCCCTGCCACAGCCCGGTATTGCGGTCGCGGATCGAGGGGATCCAGTCCCAGCCCTCGGTCGCGACGAAGGTGGGGCCGTCCAGCATCATCATGCCGCCATTCTCGCCGACGCCCGCGGTGAGCGACTCCTCATGGGCGATGCCGGGGTGCGGCGGGGGCGAGACGCGGACGGCGACCGCGTTGCGGCCTGCTTGCAGCGTCACGGGGAAGCGGCCGCGGATGAAGGCACCCTTCATGCTGCCCAGCCGCTGGCCGTTGACCCAGACCTCGGCCGCGTAGTTGACGCCCTTGAAGGTCAGCCACTGCTTCAGGCCGGCGGCCTCGGCCGGCACCTCGAACTCGGTGCGGTACCAGTAATCCTGGCGCGCGAGGCTTTCGGGGATGGCGAGGTTGTTGAGGCCGTAGGCGGGGTCGGGATAGACGCCGCGATCGACCAGCGTGGTCAGCACCGTGCCGGGGACGGTGGCGGCGTACCATTTGCCGGTGTCGTAGCCGGGGCGCGACAGGTCGGAGGCTTGCGCGGCGACCTTTGGCGCCTCGATCAGCCGCCAGCCGGCGACGTCCCACTGGTTGGGACCGGTGGCGACGAGGGCGGGACCCTTGGGCTCGGGCTTGGCCTTGCCCTCAGTGGGGATCGGTGCCTTGGACTGGGGAAGGGTCCAGGCGTCCTGCGGGGCCACCTGCCCGTACATCTGGCGGACCTGGACGGGCCAGTCCGGGCTGCCGGTCTGGAAGGCGATGCGCGCAGGATCGGGCGCGCGGCGGGCGAGCAGGCGGATCGCCACGCCGTCCAGCGTGCGCGGGTCGAGGCGGAAGTCGCCGACGCGGCCGACGAAATAGGGCGCGGTGCCGGCGACTGCGGGGCGCGGGGCGAAGGTCGCGGTGCCGGGCACGGCGGCGGCGGCCATGCGGCGCTGCGTCACCTGGCGGCCGTTGACGTAGAGGCGGGCGACCGAACCGTCATAGCTGGCGGCGATGTGCATCCACTTGTCGCGGTCGGGACTGGCGCCGCCGGTCAGCGTGCCGCCCTCGGTCACGAGCGCGGGGTCGCCGTCGACCAGCGCGAGGTAGCGGCGCGCGCCGGTGGCGGGGTCGCCGAAGCCGGCGATGAGCACGGTGCCCTTGTCCGGCACCTGACGCGGCTGAATCCATCCGGCCATCGTCCAGTTGGTCGACGCGATCGGCGCAGGCGCGATGGTGCGGGTATAGGCGGCGCCACCGGCGGGCAGATCGACATGGATCGGGCCGAGCGACTGACCGTTGGCAAGCGCGCTCCACGCCAGCGCTCCGCCCGAGACCAGTCCCGCAATCCAGCGCCTGCGCATCATCCACTCCATTCCTGATCGACCCGGCGGCTTATGCCCCATTTCGCGTGCAGATGAAGCACGCACGCAGCCAAAAGCCAAATTGAATTATGAATTGTTGACACGGGCCATGCCTGCCCGTCATCTGCCGGCCGCTGCCGCAACCCGAGACGGCACCAGGGAGAGTTCAGAATGCGCGCGAAGTTCAAGGCTTTGGTGGGCGTGGCCGGGATGACGGCCTGTGCGATCGGTGCGCCGATCGCGGCGCAGCAGGCGGCGGCGCCAAATGCCTCGGCCGTGGCCAACCCGGCCAACTGGCCGCAATTGCCGATGAAGCTGAAGCGCGATCCCAAGGTGGAGGCGCGCATCGAGGCGATGCTGGCCAAGATGTCTATCGAGGACAAGGTCGGCCAGTTGATCCAGGTCGATATCGCCAGCATCAAGCCGGCCGATCTGGAGACCTACAAGCTGGGCTCGATCCTGAACGGCGGCAATTCGGCACCGAACAACGACGAACTGGCGCCCGCGGCCGAATGGTTGAAGCTGTTCGATGCCTTTTACGACGCCTCGATGAAGCGCAGCGACGGCCGCCCGCAAATCCCGGTCATCTGGGGCACGGATGCGGTGCACGGCGCGAACAATATCGTCGGCGCGACGCTGTTCCCGCACAATATCGGCCTGGGCGCGATGCGGAACCCCGATCTGGTGCGCAAGATCGGCGCGGCGACCGCCGCCGAGACCGCGGCGACGGGCATCGACTGGAGCTTCGCGCCGACCGTGGCGGTGGTGCAGGACGATCGCTGGGGCCGCATCTATGAGAGCTATTCGGAGGAGCCCGAGGTCGTCGCCGCCTATGCCGGCGCGATGGTGGAAGGCATCCAGGGCACGATCGGCCGCGACTTCATGAAGCCGGGCCATGTCATCTCCTCGGTGAAGCATTTCCTGGGTGATGGCGGCACCGGCGGGCGCGACCAGGGCGACACGCGCGTGTCCGAGGCGGTGCTGCGCGACGTGCATGGTGCGGGCTACATGACCTCGCTGCCCGCCGGCGCGCTGACCGTGATGCCGAGCTTCTCGAGCTGGAACGGCGAGAAGATGACCGGCAACAAGAGCATGCTGACCGGCGTGCTGAAGGATCGCTGGGGCTTCCAGGGGTTCACCGTCGGCGACTGGAACGCGCATGGCCAGGTGCCCGGCTGCACCAACGAGGATTGCGCCCCGGCGATCAATGCGGGCCTGGACATGTTCATGTATTCGGGGCCTGGCTGGAAGCAGCTTTACGCCAACACGCTGCGCGAGGCGAAGGACGGCACGATTTCGCGCGCGCGACTGGACGATGCGGTGCGCCGCATCCTGCGCGTGAAGCTGATCGCCGGATCGTTCGAGGCGGGCCGTCCGTCGTCGCGGCCGCTGTCGGGCAAGTTCAACCTGCTCGGCGCGCCCGAACACCGCGCGATCGCGCGGCAGGCGGTGCGCGAATCGCTGGTGCTGCTGAAGAACAATGGCGGCGTCCTGCCGCTGAAGCCCAGCGCCAACATCCTGGTCGCCGGTGCGGCCGCCGATGACATCGGCCAGGCCTCTGGCGGCTGGTCGATCACCTGGCAGGGCACCGACGTCACCAACAAGGACTTCCCCAACGGCCAGTCGATCTGGTCGGGGATCGACCAGGCGGTGCGCGCCGCCGGCGGCAAGGCGACGCTGTCGCGTGACGGCAGCTTCACCGCCAAGCCCGATGTCGCGGTCGTGGTGTTCGGCGAGAAGCCCTATGCCGAGTTCGCGGGCGACCGGGCGACGCTGGAATACAGCCCCGAGGACAAGTCGGATCTGGCGCTGCTGAAGAAGCTGAAGGCGGCGGGCGTGCCCGTGGTCGCGGTGTTCTTGTCTGGCCGGCCGATGTGGGTGAACCCGGAGCTGAACGCGGCCGACGCCTTTGTCGCGGCGTTCCTGCCGGGCACGGAGGGCGGCGGCGTCGCCGACGTGCTGGTGGCGGGCAAGGACGGCCGGCCGGCGCACGACTTCAAGGGCAAGCTGTCCTTCTCCTGGCCCAAGCGCATCGACCAATATGTGCTGAACCGGCGCGACGCCAATTACGACCCGCTGTTCCCGTTCGGCTACGGCCTGACCTATGCGGCGCGCTCCACCGTGCCGGTGCTGGACGAGACCAAGCCGGACGTGGCGGCGGGTGACGCCAGCCAGTTCTTCGGACGCGGGCGTGCGGCGCCCGGCGTGATGCTGGAGACCGGCGGTGCGCTGACCAGCGCGCGCGTCGATCGGCGGGCGCAGGAGGACTCGCTGCGCTTCGTGTTCAAGGGCGGTGGCGATGGCCGGGTGGCGCTGGCCGCGGGCACGCCGCGCGACCTGAGCCGCGAGGCCAACGGGCAGTTGAGCCTGGTGGTCGATTACCGCGTGACCGCCAAGCCGCAGGGCCCGGTGATGCTGGCGATGGAAAATAACGGCAAGTCGGCGGCGGTGCCGATCACCGCGGCGCTGAACGGTGCGGGCAGCGACTGGACGACGCTGGCGGTGCCGCTTTCGTGCTTTGCGTCGAAGGGCGTCGACATGGGCAAGGTCGCGCGGCCGTTCGTGCTGACAAGCGGTTCGGCGCTGGGGATCGACATCTCCGACGTGCGGCTGGCGATGGCGCAGGGGCCGATGGCCTGTCCGTCGAAGTGAGGTGAGGGTGGCCCCCTTTCCGGTTGGGGAGGGGGGGCATTCATGATGAGGTGCCATCTGCTGCGATCCTCCGTTCGCCCGGAGCGAAGTCGAAGGGCAGGCGTGGTGGCTGTGCTTCGACTTCAGCGAGAAGCGCTGAAGTTCATCCTGAGCGGCTGGCTTGCCAGCCAGTCGAAGGGCTCAGCACGAACGGAGCGGGGTAAGCTTTGACGCCCTATCCGATCACATCCAGCGCCTCGCCGATGGCGTGCCAGACGCGGGCGAGGTCGTCCGCCTCGATGCTGTAGGGCGGCATGACATACAGCGTATTGCCGAGCGGGCGGACGAGCAGGTCGCGGTCGCGGAAATGCGCGAGCAGGCGCGGGGCCAGATCCGATAGGTAACCTTCGTCGTGGCCGACCTCCAGGGCCGCGATCGTGCCGAGCTGGCGGGGGTTTGCTGCTCGTGGATGCTGCGCAGCATCGGCGAGGTGGCCGGCCTGGCGCGTCGCCAGCGTCGCGATGCGATCGGCGACCGGCTCCTCGCGCCAGATGGCGAAATTGGCGCGGGCGGCGGCGCAGGCGATCGGGTTGGCGGTGTAGCTGGACGAGTGGAAGAATTGCCGCGACCGGTCGGTCGAGCGATGCGCCTCGAAGATCGGCTCGCTCGCCAGCGTAACGGCGAGCGGTACGGCGCCGCCGGTCAGTCCCTTGGACAGACACAATATGTCGGGCACCACGCCCGCCTGTTCGCAGGCGAACAGCGTGCCGGTGCGGCCCCAACCGGTCATCACCTCGTCGGCGATGAACAGCACGCCGTGGCGGGCGCAGATCGCGCGCATCTCGGCCAGCACGGCAGGCGGGTAGATCAGCATGCCGCCGGCACCCAGCACCAGCGGCTCGACGATGAAGGCCGCGGCGCCCTCCTTCGCCTGTGCCTGCAGCGCGTCCAGCGTGGCCTGCGGGTCGGTGGGGAAGGGGATGGTGCCGACATCGAACAGCAGCGGGGCATAGGGGCGGTTGAACACGCCCCGTGCGCCGACCGACATCGCGCCGATCGTGTCGCCATGATAGCTGTGCTGCATCACCAGAATGCGCTCTCGGGGCTCGCCCCGGTTGGCCCAGAAGCCGAGCGCCATCTTCAGCGCGACCTCCACCGCGGTGGAGCCTGAATCGGAGAAGAAGACGCGGGTGAGTTCGGGCGGCGTCAGGCGGATCAGTTCGGCGGCGACCGCCTCGGCCGGTTCGTGCGTCCAGCCGGCGAAGATGATCTGGTCGAGCTTTGCGGCCTGGTCAGCGATGGCGGCGGCGATGCGGGGGTGGCCATGGCCATGCGTCGTCACCCACCAGGACGAGATGGCATCGACGATGCGTCGTCCGTCCGCGGTGTGGAGGATCGCGCCCTCGCCGTGGGTGACCAGCGGGATCGGCTCGTTCAGGCCATGCTGGGTGAAGGGGTGCCAGACGGGTGAGGTCATGCGGTGAGGCCCGGAAAGCTGCGCGCGAAGGCGGCGGCGAGAGTGGCGGGGATGAGCGGGTCGAGGCGGGGCAGCCGGCCGAGGCGGGGGACGTTGCCGATGGCGGCGATCGTCGCCTCGCTGTCCTCGACCGGATCGCCGACAAAGGCGATGCCGTGGATGGGCACGCCGCGCGCCCGCAGCGCCTCGATCGAGAGCAGGCTGTGGTTGATCGTGCCGAGCCCGGTGCGGGCGACGAGGATGACGGGGATCTGCCACGCAGCGAACAGGTCCGCGAACAGATGCTGTCGGGTGACGGGGACGAGGACGCCGCCGGCCCCTTCGATCACCAGCGGGCCACTTACAGGGGGAGGTGTCAGGCGGTCGACGTCGATCGTGACGCCGTCCAGTTCGGCCGCACGGTGTGGGGAGCAGGGGGTGGTCAGCCGCCACGCGGACGGGTGGATGCTCGCACCGGGTGCGAGCGTGGCGACGGTGTCGGCATCCGCGCCGTCGTCCAGACCCGCCTGGATCGGCTTCCAATAGGTCGCGCCGAGCGCGCCCGTCAGGCCGGCGGCGAAGATGGTCTTGCCGATTTCTGTATCGGTGCCGGTGACGACGAACTTCATGCGAGAACCTGGGGCAAAAGGGCGGCGAGGGCGGCGAGATCTTCGTCGCGCACGTTCAGGGTGATCGACAGGCGCAGGCGCGCGGTGCCGGGGGGAACGGTGGGCGGGCGGATGCCGCGTATGTCGAAGCCTTCGGCCTGAAGGGCAGCGGCGATGCGCATGGTGCGGCCGTCTTCGCCCAGGATCAGCGGCATGATCGGGGTGCCGGTGGCGGTGGCGCCGTGGGGCGCGAACAGCGCGCCCGCCGCATTGATGCGGGTGTGGAGCGCGGCGCGGCGTTCGGGCTCGTCGGCCAGAATGCGCAACGCCTCGCGCACCGCGCTCGCCATCAGGGGCGAGGGGGCGGTGGAGAAGATGAAGCCGCGCCCGCGATTGACCAGGAAATCGCGCATCACCGCCGGGCCAGCGACCAGCGCGCCCTCGCATCCCAGCGCCTTGCCGCAGGTGTGCAGCGTGATGGTGCGCGGCGAGGGGGTGGCGAGGCCCTGGCCACGGGTGCCGAAGACGCCGGTGGCGTGCGCTTCGTCGACCAGCAGCATCGCATCGTGACGTTCGGCGATCGCGACAAGGTCGGCGAGCGGGGCGGTGTCGCCGTCCATGCTGTAGAGGCTTTCCACTGCGATCCACGGTGTGCCCATGTTGCCGGCGGCGCGCCAGTCGCGGATCGCGGCATCGACCGCGGCGGCGTCGTTGTGGGGCACCTCGATCGCGGGTGCGCGGGACAGGCGCAGCCCTTCGCGGGCGCTGGCGTGGATCAGTGCGTCATGGACGATCACGTCGCCGGGCTGCGGCAGGGTGGCGAGCAGCGCGACGTTGGCGGCGTACCCGCTGGAAAAGAACAGGCAGGCCTCCGCACCGAAAAAGGCGGCGGCCTCTGCTTCCAAGGCTTCATGTTCGGGATGGTTGCCGTGGAGCAGGCGCGATCCGCCGGAGCCGACGGGAACGCCGCGTGCGATGGCATCGCCGACCGCAGCGGCAAGGCGCGGGCTGGCGGCGAGGCCCAGATAGTCGTTGGAGGCGAGATCGACCGCGAGGCGCGGTTGCAACGTGCGCAGCCGGTCGCGCGCGGCCAGCGCGGCGAGGTCCTGCTGATGGAAGTCGAGCATGGGGGTGCTGTAAGCCGATGCGGACGGGATCGGAAGGGGCACCCACACACACGAAAAAAGGCCCGGCGAACCGGGCCTTTTTCCTTTGCGGTGTCGAGGCGCGTCCCGGCTGGGACGCGCGCTCGGTCAGTCGCGGTCGCCGGTCAGGAAGGCGGGGGCGAATTCGGGCGCGGGGCCGTCGTCGCGGCCGCCGCCGTTTCCACCGTTGCCGCCTTCGCGACGCGGGCCGCGGTCGCCGCGGTCACGGCGCGGGCCGCCACGGCCGCCTTCGCGTCCACCCTCACGATCGCCACCTTCGCGGCGCGGGCCACGGCCGCCTTCACGGTCGCCACGCGGGCCACGATCGCCACCCTCGCGCGGGGCGCGGGCGGGACGCGTGTCCTCCAGCTCGGCACCGGTCTCCTGATCGACGACGCGCATCGACAGGCGAACCTTGCCGCGCGGATCGATCTCGAGAACCTTCACCTTGACCTGCTGGCCTTCGGACAGGACGTCCGACACCTTTTCGACGCGCTCGTTCTTGATCTCGGAGACGTGGACGAGACCGTCCTTGCCGCCCATGAAGTTCACGAACGCACCGAAATCGACCAGGTTGACGACCTTGCCGTCATAGATCTTGCCGACCTCGGCCTCTTCGACCAGGCCCTTGATCCAGGCGATCGCCGCCTCGATCTGCGCCGGATCGGACGAGGAGACCTTGATCACGCCCTCGTCGTCGATGTCGACCTTGGCGCCGGTCGTCGCAACGATCTCGCGGATCACCTTGCCGCCGGTGCCGATGACTTCGCGGATCTTCGACTTGTCGATCGAGAAGGTCTCGATGCGCGGGGCGTGTGCCGACAGTTCCGAGCGGGTTTCGCCCAGCGCCTTGGCCATCTCGCCCAGGATGTGCGCGCGGCCTTCCTTGGCCTGTTCCAGCGCGACCTTCATGATCTCCTCGGTGATGCCCGAGATCTTGATGTCCATCTGGAGCGCGGTGATGCCCTCCGACGTGCCGGCGACCTTGAAGTCCATGTCGCCCAGGTGATCCTCGTCACCCAGGATGTCGGACAGGACGGCGAAGTTCTTGCCCTCCAGGATCAGGCCCATCGCGATGCCCGAGACCGGGCGCTTCAGCGGCACGCCGGCATCCATCATCGACAGCGAGCCGCCGCAGACGGTGGCCATCGAGGACGAACCGTTCGACTCGGTGATGTCCGAGGTGACGCGGATCGTGTAGGGGAACTCCTCCTTCGAGGGCAGCACCGGGTGCAGCGCGCGCCATGCCAGCTTGCCATGGCCGATCTCCCGGCGCCCGGGCGCGCCGAAGCGGCCCACTTCGCCGACCGAATAGGGCGGGAAGTTATAGTGCAGCATGAAGTTCTGATACGACAGGCCGTTCAGACCGTCGATCATCTGCTCGGCATCCTTGGTGCCCAGCGTGGTGGTCGCGATGGTCTGGGTCTCGCCGCGGGTGAACAGCGCCGAGCCGTGCGCGCGCGGCAGGAAATGCACTTCCGATTCGATCGGACGCACGGTCTTCGTGTCGCGGCCGTCGATGCGGCGGCCGCTCTTCAGGATCGCGGAACGCACGATATCGGCCTCGAGCTTCTTCACGAGCTTGAGCGTGCCGAGATACTGGGCGGGATCGCTTTCCTTCAGGTCGGCGAACGCGTCGCGCGCCTTGGCGCGGGCCTCGTTCAGCGCGGTCTGGCGGGCCTGCTTGTCGGTCAGCTTGTAGGCCGCCTCGACGTCCTTGCCGATCGCCTTCTTCAGCTTGGCCATCGTGTCCGACTTGTCGGCGACGGGGGCCAGCTCCCACGGATCCTTTGCCGACTGCTCGGCCAGGTCGATGATCGCGTTGATGATCTGCTGCGACGCCTTGTGCGCGAACATCACCGCGCCCAGCATCACCTCTTCCGACAGCTCCTTGGCTTCGGACTCGACCATCATCACCGCGTCGTGCGTGGCGGCGACGACCAGGTCCAGCTCGCCCGCGATCGCCTCGGCGTCGGTCGGGTTGAGCTGGTACTCGCCATTCTGATAGCCGACGCGCGCGCAGCCGATCGGGCCCATGAAGGGCACGCCCGAGATGGTGAGCGCGGCCGATGCGGCGATCATCGCCAGGATATCGGGCTCATTCTCGCCGTCATACGACAGCACCTGCGCGATGCAGTTGATCTCGTTGTAGAAACCTTCGGGGAAGAGCGGGCGGATCGGGCGATCGATCAGGCGGCTGACCAGCGTCTCACGCTCGGTCGCGCCACGCTCGCGCTTGAAGAAGCCGCCGGGGATGCGACCCGCGGAGGAGAACTTCTCCTGATAGTGAACGGTGAGCGGGAAGAAATCCTGCCCTTCCTTGACGGTCTTGGCGGCGGTGACGGCGCACAGCACCACGGTTTCGCCCAGCGTCGCGATCACGGCGCCGTCGGCCTGGCGGGCGACCTTGCCCGTTTCGAGGGTCAGCGTTTTGCCGCCCCACTCGATTGCCACCTTCTTGGTATCGAACATCGTATTTCCTTACTCCGGCGGGCCTATCCCGGCCGGGGCCTATGAGGGAGCCAGTAGTGGCTCTGGCGCGGGGCCGAATTGCCCCGCTTGCCTGGTGGTCCGGACTTCGCAGCGCCGGACGATGCTGGTTAGAATAGCCGTGTTTCGGGCTTAAGAAAATGGCGCCCGAAGGCGCCATTTTTTACTTGCGAAGGCCGAGCTTCGCGATGAGGGCCAGATACCGCTCGCCATCCTTGTGGCGGAGATAGTCCAGCAGGCTGCGACGCTTGTTGACCAGCATCAGCAGGCCGCGGCGCGAATGGTTGTCCTTCGCATGGCCCTTGAAGTGCTCGGTCAGGTTCTTGATCCGCTCGGTCAGGATTGCGACCTGAACCTCGGGCGAACCGGTGTCGCCTTCGGCGCGGGCGTGGTCCTTGATGAGTTCCTGACGGCGCTCGGCAGTGATCGACATCGTTGATCCTTTCTAATCGAGGTTGAAGCCACGCAAGACCCGGACATCGCCGTTCGCGATCTCGACCAATGCCACGGGCACCCGATCAAGCGTTGCGAGCGTCATGCCGTCCTGCATGGCGATCCCGGCCAAAACACGCCCCTGACGGAGCGCCCCTGCCTGGTCGGGGGTGAGTGCAAGAGCCGGGATGTCGTCCAGCCCTGCGCCCAATGGCAGGAGTATCTGTTCAAGAGTGCGCGCCTGCCCCAATTCGTTCAACTTGTCCAGCGTAATCGCGCTGGCCAGCGTGAAGGGCCCGGCCCTGGTCCGGCGCAGCATGGTGACATGGCCGACGGTGCCCAACGCCAGCGCGATGTCGCGCGCCAGGCTGCGGATATAGGTGCCTTTCGACACATGGGCGGTGAGGGTGATCTCCTGCAATTCCTCGTTGGGCTGGCCTGGCGGGGTTTCAGGGCCTTTGTCTTGTGCCTCGATCCGTTCGTGCTGAGCGTCGTTGAAGCCCATGCCCTGCCCATGCCCTTCGACTTCGCTCAGGGCGAACGGATGGTGTGGACCGGCGTTTGTTTTCGGCACGTGGAGTCGGTGCACCGTCACGCTGCGCGTCGCCAGCACCACCTCCTCGCCGGCGCGGGCGAGGTCGTAGGCGCGCTGGCCATCGACCTTCAGCGCGGAATAGGCGGGCGGGACCTGCTCGATTGGGCCGGTGAAGCGCGGCAGTACCGCCTCCAGCGCGGCGCGGGTCGGGCGTATGTCGCTCGTCGCGATCACCGCGCCCTCGACGTCGAGCGTCGCGGTCTGTGTGCCGAAGCGGATGGTGAAATCATACACCTTGTCGCTGTCGAGCAGCCGGCCGGCGAGTTTCGTCGCCTCGCCGATCGCGATCGGCAGCACGCCCGTCGCCAGCGGATCGAGCGTGCCGCCATGCCCGACCTTCCACTTGCCGTACCCGCCCTGGCGCAGCACGCGCTTGACCGCGCTCACCCCCTGGGTCGAGCCCATCTCCAGCGGCTTGTCGAGAATAATCCATCCATGCATGGCGCGGGGGCCTAGCGGGGTGGGGCTCAGTGCGCCAGCGCCTCGCAGAAATGCCGGCGGCACAGCGCGACATAGCGTTCATTGCCGCCGATCTCGGTCTGACGCCCCTCCGCGATCGCCTTGCCGTTTTCGTCCACGCGCAGGTTCATCGTCGCCTTGCGGCCGCACATGCAGACCGATTTTATCTCGATCAGCGCATCGGCAAGCGCGAGCAGGCGTGCCGAGCCCTCGAACAGCGCGGCGCGGAAATCGGTGCGCAGGCCGTAGGCAAGAACGGGGATGTTGTGCACGTCCGCCAGCCGGGCGAGCTGATCGACCTGTGCGGCGGTGAGGAACTGTGCCTCGTCCACGAACACGCAGGCGATCGCGCCCTCGGCATGGCGATCGAGCACGCAATGTTCGATGTCGGTGGTGGCGTGGAATGGCGTGGCGGCCTGCGACAGACCTATGCGCGAAGTGATCGTGCCATAGGCGAACCGGTCATCGATCGCGGCGGTGAACAGCATCGTGCGCATGCCGCGCTCGCGATAGTTGAAATCGGCCTGGAGCAGATTGGTCGATTTGCCGGCGTTCATCGAGGCGTAGTAGAAATAGAGCTTGGCCATCAGGCGAGGCGATACCGCAGGTCGCGCGCTTCGCGTAGAGGCAGATTGGCACCGTCACCCCATGTCGCCAGGCTTCAGCCCTGATTACCGGGCGTGCTGTCCATCGGAGGCGGCGGGCAGGGTTCGATGAGGATGCCATCCTCCATCGCCCTTATGCGGAGCGGCTGACCCGGTTGCCAGCCCAGTCGTGCCAGCGTCTCGGGCGGCAGCGTGACGATACCGTCATCATCCATGGTAACATATCTGCCCATGGACGTACGATGATCTCACGCTTCCGGACCGTCAGTCCTCGCTCAGATCCCGCGCCACATCGGGCGAGCGGAGGATGGCGTCGATATGGCTGCCTTCGTCGAAGCTTTCGTCCGCCAGGAACTTCAGTTTGGCGGCGTATTTCATCTTCACGCGGGTGGCGACCTCGCGCTGCAGATAGGCGGTGTTGGTGCGCAGCGCCTTCAATACCGCTTCCTCGTCCTTGCCGAGCAGGGGTTTCACGAAGACGGTGGCGTGGCGCAGGTCGGGGGACATGCGGACCTCGGTCACGCTGACCATGTGCTTGGCGAGCGTGTCGTCATGCACGTCGCCGCGCTGGAGCACTTCCGACAGCACATGGCGCACCTGTTCGCCGACGCGCAGTGTGCGGACCGATTTTTCCTGGGGATCTTTGTTCATGGCTTTTGTCCGTTACCTGCCTCTCCGCGCGCGGAGAGGCAGGTAACCGGTTGTTACAGCGTACGA
>NZ_CAMLAC010000082.1 GCF_946477935.1 uncultured Sphingomonas sp.
GTACGACGTGGTGGGGGACGCAGCGACGATCATGCGGTGGCCGATCGCCGATACAGTGGCCGGGCGGCCTCGTCGGCCAGGTTCAGGGGAAAATGCACGTCCATCGCTCTCAGCAGCGATGTCCAGGGCCCGTCGGCGCCGAAACATTGCACCGCCATCGCGCAGCCGAGCGCGGTGCGCAGCCATCCGACCGGGTGGGGATCGCCGATCGGCCACCGCATGATCGTCGCTGCGTCCCCCACCACGTCGTACAGGGCGGCGACCGACGCATATCCCGTGTGGAGAAAGGCGAAGACGTCGGCTGCGATCTCCGACGCCCAGGGCGTCCACATCGCGGCAAGTTCCCGGTCGTCGGCAAGCGCGTGCGCCAAGGCGTCGCGCAGCGCAGGGGTCCAGTCGGTCAGATGCGCGACCTGGTGGCCCACCTCATGAAACAGCGATGTGGGCCGATACAGATTGTGGCGCACGATCTTGATGGCAGCGACCGGCATCACCGATCCGGGCGCCCACAGGCGAACTCCGGCGCGCAGGATCGACGCACCCGTGCCCTTGTCCTGATAGACCAGAACCCGGGGCAGCGGTTTTCCCGCGCGGGCCAGGACCGGCGCCATGCTCAAGACGGCGATACGGTCCAGCATCGACAGCGCGGTCCGCAGCACCACGCTGGTGCGCGAGTTGACCGCATCGCCCAGAAAGTCGAGGGTCGTGTCCACCTGGACGTAGCGGCGCCGGAACCGCATGACGGCAGCGGCCGCCGCGGGCAGCATGGCCGGGTCCGACCGGCCCTTGGCGATCGCCCTGCCGGCGGTCTCGCCCAGCCCGATCAGTTCCTCGACGACCGAGTTCAGATGGCTGCGCAGCGGCGCGCCGATGTCGCGCTCGACCGAGCGCCAGGCCTCGGCCGATGCGAACTCCTCGGCATCGCGGAACGTCCGTGCCGCCGCCAGCCAGTGTGCGAGCTGACGCTGGAGATCGGCTGCCAGCAGCGCCGCGTCGGTGGGGGCAGCGTTGCGGGTCATGGCCGGCGGAACCCCGGCTCGACCCCGATCGCGACCGTCGGGGCCGACGCCGCGTCCGTGCGGCGCGCCGACGTCGGCACACCGCTCGCCCCCCGCCCCAGGCCGGGGACTGGCCGCAACCGGATCCTGACGGTAACCCCCGGCTCCGGACTGGCGGCGGCACGTGCGAACGCATCTGCATTCTGCCGCGTCCATTGGGCGAGCGCCGGGAGGATGAAGGGGCGCAGGCGGCGGATCAGCGCGACACGCTCAGCGCGGGAGATCCGCGCCGTACCCGGTGCCAGATCCTCGGTTTCGATCAGGTCCTCCCGATCGACCGGCGCCCGCGGCCCGCGCCCTTCGGCCATGGCGACAGCATCGACCAGCGCCTGGAGCAGCGGGCCATGACCGGCACCCGCCCGGATCGATTGCGCGATCCTTTGCGAACGTTCTTCGGACAGGATGAGGGCAAGGCTCACCTGTTCGTTCGCGCGATCGACCGCCAGCCTCGTCCTGCTGGGCGCGATGCGAACCGATGCGGCGCGCCAGCCAGGGCCTGCGCCCGCCGCGGCAACGGGCGCGCCGACCGGCTGCAAGGCAAAGACACGTTGCCCGACGCCCAGCCGCCGGCTGCTGCGCAGAAAGGCCGACGGCACCCTGGTGCCCAGGCGCGGTTCGCGCAGGATGATCCCTGCGGCCGCCGGCGTCAGGGGATGGAACTGCTCCGCGCTGCCCAGCGGCCCCCCCAATGCGCGGTCGGTGCGTGCAATGGTGGCGGCCGTCGTACCCGCCACCGCCTGATATATGTGCAGGCGCGCCCGGATCGGCAGCGTCATGCCGCGTGCACGCAACACGCTGCCCAGCGTCGTACCGCCGAAGGTCGGGATCGCGTCCGCGATCTGCGTGGTGATCTCGATCTCGGGCACTCGGCTATACTTGCTGTAGGCACGCAGGCTGCGTGGCCGGCGCGCGACGAAGACACCGCCCAGGCTCGGCGCCTGTCGCAAGTCGCCGCGCACGTAGCGCTCGGGAAAATGGGTCGCCGCCGCCTGCGCGAACGCCTCGGACACCGCGAGTTGCGTCAGGTCCTCATTCTCGAAGATATACTCTTCCTGCTCGGCAAGCCGGCGCACGGTGTCCTCGACGACGCTGGCCAGGGCGACCGGCGCCGCCTCGCTGGCGGCAGAACCGTTTTCGTCCTCCGCTTCCAGCGAGATCAGCCGCAATCCCGTGTCGACGATCGCGCTGGACAAGGGCTTGGCCAGTTGCGGTCCGACCCATTTGCCGATCAGCTTGCCCAGGAAGCCGGCCAGGAAGTTCACCACCTTCGGCCGCCCCACCAGATTGATGCCGAGCTTGAGCGCACCCAGCAGCACCGGCACGAACTGCTCCACCGCCGGCTGGAAGCGCTCCTCGTCGGCGCTGGCAAAGGCATCGATCAGCGCGCCGCGCGCTTCGGCCAGACGCTCCAGCGTACCATCCGCTTCCGCTTCGGTAGACCCCCAGCCCGCCTCCTCCTCGCCCTCCGGCGCGAATCCCTCCCCGCCTACGAACGCCTCCGCCAACGCCCCATCAAACGCCCTCGTCGCGCCTTCGAGATCACTGGTGTTGGCTGGCGACATATGGTCTTCGTACGACACAGCGTCGTAATCCTCCGCTTCGAGGTTCAGCCGCCCGGCAAGCGTGCGTGCGGGCCCTTGCAGCGGCGCCGGCAGGCGACCGATCGCGAAGGACAGGACCCTTTTCAGCAACGGACGGATCAGCCCCTTGAGCTTGTTCAGCACAGGACCAAGCGCCGCTCCGGCGATCTTGCCGGCAAACTTGCCGACCCCCTTGGCCGCATTGGCGACGAACGAGACCGCCTTCTTGGCCTTCTTGATCAACCCACCGATGAACTCCTCGCCCGCAGGGGTCAGATCGCCCGGCGTGGGTGCCAGCGCGTCCAGCTTGCGGTCCAGCTCGTTCGCACTGAGGGACTCGACATCGAAGGCCTGCAAACCCTCCTGAAGCGCCGAAAGATATCGTTCGGCCTCGAATTGCACGTTCGAGAGATGGGCCCGCGCAAACGTCGCGCGATCGGACATGTGGCCAGCGGCCTCATCGGTGAACCGGTCGGCAACGGCGGCCTCCGTTTCCTCGGCAAGCAGCGCCACCGCTTCGTCGAAACTGGCATCACGCAGGCTTTCAAATGCTTCTGCGAGCAATTGATCCGTCGCGCTTTGCTCGCGCATCCCCTCCGGGGTCTCGGCAAACGGGGAAGCCCATTCGGCCGCGGATGTTGCTGGGGCATTCTGCTCGGCGCGCCCCGCCTCGGCCTCCAGAAAGGGGGAGCTGAGGCCCGGCGATGAAAGGCCCTCGGCTTCGGTGTCTTGGCCGCTCAGCAACATGCTCGGCTCCTTTTCAACGAGTCTCCGCCATTTGACCACATGGGCCGTCCCGCCAGACCGACCTGTGCGTTCCCGAGGCGGTGCTGGCGCGTCCGATAGGCGTGCACGAACGTCCCCGTCCCGTCGTCGCAGCGTCCGCCCTGCGTCACGTGCGAATCCATGATCTTGGAAAAGCGTCAGGGCTGCTTCGGCTAGGCGGCCACGGATGCGGCAAAGCGACAGGCGAGGGTTGGCGCAGGGTCGACGCCGAGCTCGATCCGAAGCCGTTCCGCCAGAAGACGGTAACAGCGAACCGCCTCGTAGCGGTTGCACTGGGCCAGATGCGCATTGATCAGCGCCTCGGCCGCAGATTCGCGCAACGGTTCGGCCGCCAAGGCCGCAGCGCCGGCCTGTGTGGCGAGCACCAGTCTGCCCGCCTCCGTCATGGTCCGGCATGCGGTCTCCAGCGCCTGCACGCGAAGCGCCCGGAACCGATCCTGGAACGGAAGCACCCATTCCTCATGCCATCCCGGCAGGATGTCGTCGGACAGCAATCGGATCTCGTCGAATGTCAGGCCCTCGCCGCCGATCGCCCGGCCGGCCGCCGCCTCCGCCACGCGCAGATCCGCGGTGGCGTCCAGCACAAGATCCTCGCCCGTGCAGCTTATCCAGCCCAGCGGCGTGTTCCAAATTCCGCGCCGCAGATTTGCCCGGCCTACCTCCTCGCACGCCTCGGGCCAAAGCTCCGCCGACGCAGCGGCACGGGAGACGGGACGACCCCGGATGGCCAGATAGGCCAGCACCCGCCTCGCCGGCAGCGACAAGCGCACGTTGGGAAAGACTCCCAGCGCGCCTATCACCGCAATCGTGCGCCTTTTGACCGACATGGCGGACCGCCCCAAAAGCAGTGAGCAAGCCGCACGGGACAACCGGCTCCGCAACACTGCATCAGATCGCGTATCGCTGACGCGCAATTGCGCCACCGACCTACGAACGACTCACCAGAACCTCGAAAAATTCTATGCCAAAACGCCCATTAGGAAAGAAGAATGTGACCTGGTGCCTGATCTCGGCGGCCAGCAAGGTCATGCGTGGTGCCGATATGCCACCCACTAGGTGTTTGATCCCGGCATTTGATGGTGCGGATTTGATGTAACGCGAGCTGGCTCGTTTCGCCATGTCTTGCAGATGGCTTCGTAGGGTGTGAGCCCTTTGAGGGTCTTGAGCCTGCGGCCGAATTCATAGGCGGCGACGAAGTCGCTGAGGTGCTGCCTGAGCTGGTCGTGGCTGTCGTAGTGGTACCGTTTGACGGTCACTTCTGAACCGCCCCGGGTTTGTCGGAGGCAGTTGGATGTGCGTCACGCCGCCATATCGATGAGGTCCACGGCAGCATAATACTGCTCTTCGGCTTCGGCAGGCGGGATGTTGCCGATGGGCTCGAGTAGCCGGCGATGATTGAACCAGTCGACCCATTCCATCGTGGCGTACTCGACCGCCTCGAAGCTGCGCCAGGGTCCGCGCCGATGGATCACCTCAGCCTTGTAGAAGCCGTTGATGGTTTCCGCCAAAGCGTTGTCATAGCTATCGCCGACACTGCCGACCGACGGCTCGATCCCGGCTTCGGCAAGGCGTTCGGTGTACTTGATCGATACGTATTGGCTGCCACGGTCGGAGTGTTGGACGAGACCGCCACCGGGCATCGGTCGTCCTGCTGACGCGCCAGCCAACGATCCGGCGAGCGTAGGTGTCGATGACGAACGCCTCGTAGACCCGCCGGCATTCGCTGCTCCAGATCGACGTACGAGACCAATCCTCCCTACCGCGCATTACCGCGCCCTCATCGCCTCACACGCGATCAATCATCTCCAGCTTGCCGAGCCAAGCCTTTTTCAGCAACCTGCTAGATACAAGCAGTGGGCAATTGCCGGTCTCGATTCAATCCTGTCCCATTACAACGGGATCCATCCGCCCAAAGCGCTAAGGCTGGGGATCAGCCAGCGCGGAAACCCGCGAGGCCCCGTCAGGCATTTAAGGGGCAACAACACGCGGGGGCATTCTACAGGCACCCAGACCGGCGTCAGTTCGCCAGCAGGCAGCAGCTTGGCCAGTCCGACCGCATCACGCCGGTTGGTCTTGACCCGGTTGCCTTGCCCGTTTCGGGATAGGGCAGCTGCTCGCAGGTCAGCGGATCGCGGCCGACCGTCATGCGCGGTTGCACCACGGGTCCGCCCTGCCCCCGGCAGATCGAGCAATGCAGCCGGCGCGCGACGGCGGGCAGCCCATCGTCCCAGCCTCGGCGATGGAACAGCCACCAGAGCGGCACCGTGACGATGCGGACATGGCAGCGGCGGGGACAGGTCGTTCATGCGGTCCGGCAAGGCAAGGTCACACCATCGAGGTGCGGCTGGCATTGCGATGTCTGCTGGGACACTGCCCTAAGCGCTGGCCGCTCGACATGTTCTGGAACTCTGCCGAGACAAATCATGATATCGGCCGTGCACAAGGGTGTACGGCCGCTCTCAACGGCATCGTCAATCGCCTTCACTCCCGATAACTGACCGTTACAGCCGACGTTTCTCCAGACGCAGTGACGCAGGCAAGCGGACCCTATCACGCGGACTCATCCTTATAATCGAAACGCTATTGCTGATCGATCGCGATAAATGTCATGTTACACCATAACATGATTCGTAGAAGGTGCGTAATGCACTTGCGGATGTAGACGTGGGGGATCGATGATCGTTGTGGAGCAGGCGGGCCGCCCCGGACATAGGCGGGGTGCGTATTCTGCCAGGTGGGGGATCATTCCCGTGGTTGCCGCGGCCTTGGTGGCGCTGCCTGTCGAAGCGCAGGAAACCGGGCCACTGCCGCAAGCGGCTTCCGACGACATCATCGTCACCGGAACGGCCGATCGGCAATTGCTGCTGGATGCGAAGACCGAGACGGGCAGCCGCCTCGGTCTGACCGTACGCGAGACGCCGGCGATCGTCGACATCTTGTCGCAGGAATTGATGCAGGAGCGTGGGTTGCGCACCACGGTCGAGGCGCTCAACGCCACGCCCGGCGCAACCTCGGGGGAACTGGCGAGCAGTCCTGGGCAGATGTCGATGCGCGGCTTCACCGCCGGTGCGGTGTCGCTGCTGTGGGACGGGGTGCGGCAGACCAACTCGGCACTCATCATCCGCAATCTCGATAGCTGGAGCTTCGACCGGATCGAGGTGCTTAAGGGGCCGGCGGGCGTGCTGTACGGCGAGGGCTCGCTGGCGGGCGCGGTCAATCTCGTGCCGAAGAAGCCGCGCTTCAACGGCGACAGCTACGCCGCCACCGTCGGGTACGGCAGCTTCGATACGCTGCGCGCCGGACTGGACGCCAATGTCGTGGTGAGCGACACCGTCGCGATCCGCGGCGTCGCCAGCGCCAACCGCACCAGCGGGTTCGTCGACGACACCGATGCGCGCTTCCTCGCCACGACGCTCGCAGTGACGCTGAAGCCGGTCGAGCGGCTGACGATCGAACTGGCGGGCGACTATCTGGAGGATCGCTACGGCACCGCTTACTGGGGAACGCCGCTGGTACCGCGTGCGGTGGCCCGGGATGCGAGCGATCTGGTGCGGACGAGCGACGGGTTCGTCCTCGACCGTGCGATCCGCCAGCGGAACTACAACGTCATCAATGCCGACCAGGGATCGGAGACGTGGTGGGCGCGGTCGCGGATCGGATACGAATTCTCCGACGCGCTGCGCTTCACCAACGAGCTGAGCTATTACCATGCCGACCGGCGCTTCCGGAACTCGGAAGTCTATACCTACGCCGCGCCGACCGCCGCTTTCCCCGAGGGATCGTTCCGCCGGGGCACCACGCGGATCGACCATCGCCACCGCTTCGTCGTCGAGCGCGCGGTGCTGGCCAGCGACGTCGAGATAGGCGGCCACCGCAACCGTTTCTCGATCGGCGGCGAGTATAGCGACAGCGACCTGGCGGTCCCGCGCCGCTTCGGCTCGACCAGCGGGGTCGACATCTTCAGTCCCCGGCGCGGCAGCATGTCGCTGGCGGAGACGGTGGCGAACTTCCCCGACGGTCGGGCCGATTTCGACTCCAGCACCGTCATCGCCTCGCTGTTCGCGGAGGAAGCCTTCAACCTGACACCGCGCCTGCTGCTGGTCGGCGGCGTACGCTACGACAACATCGCGCTCTATCGCAGCATCGATGATCTCAACGCAGGCCGCACCACGGCCTTCTCGCGCCGCTGGAACCCGGTATCGTGGCGCGCGGGCGCGGTGTTCGACGTTGCGCCCAAGACGCAGGTGTTTGGTCAATACAGCTACGCCGTCGCGCCGGTCGGCAGCCTGGCCTTGCTATCGGCGACCAATGCAAAGTTCGACCTGACGACGGGACGATCGGTCGAGGGCGGGGTCAAGACTACGCTGTTCGGCGACCGGCTCGACCTGACCGCGGCCGGGTACTGGATCGAACAGGACGGCATCGTCACGCGCGATTCGGCCAATACCAGCATCGCCGTGCAGGGGGGCAGGCAATCGTCGCGCGGGCTCGAACTGTCGGCGTCGGGCGCAGTGACGCGGGCGTTCCGGCTGGACGCCAATCTCGCCATCCTCGACGCGCGCTTCGACGTGTTGCGCGAGGCGGGCGGGAACCGCGCGGGCAACACGCCGCCGGTCGTGCCGGAGCGGGTGGCGAGCGTGTTCGGTATCTACCGGCTCGACGCGCTGCCGGTGTCGATCAGCGGCGGCGCACGGTACATGAGCCACTTCTTCACCGACAATGCCAACAGCGTCCGCGTGCGCGGCAGCACCGTGTTCGATGCAGCCGTCACCTGGCGTCTGCCGCAGGGCGACGTGACGCTGCGTGGCCGGAACCTGACCGACCGGCTCTATGCCAACTGGTTCGGCGGATCGGCCCGGCAACTGACGCTGGGTGCGCCACGCAGCGTCGACATCAGCTTCACCGCGAGGTTCTGACATGACACCCACCCCTGCCCTCCGCCTGGCCCAGGTGTCGGTCGCGTTCGGCAGTCACCAGGCGCTCGACAGTCTGTCGCTGACGCTGGCGTCGGGGGAAATCTATGCGCTGCTCGGCCCCAACGGCGCCGGCAAGACGACGACGATCAACCTGATCCTCGGCTTCCTCGCGCCAGACGCGGGTGGCATCGCGGTGGACGGCATCGATGCGGTCGCCGATCCACTGTCGGCGCGGGCACGCACCGCCTATCTGCCCGAGACGGTGATGCTCCACCCGGCGCTGACCGCCGTCGAGAACCTGCGCTATTTCGCGCTGCTCGCCGGGCGCACGATCGATCGCGAGCGCGCCACCGCGCTGCTGGCGGAGGCAGGGTTGCAACGCGACGCGCACGACCGCCGCGCGAACGCCTTCTCCAAGGGGATGCGGCAGAAGGTCGGCGTCGCCATCGCGCTTGCGAAGGAGGCACGGCTGTTGCTGCTCGACGAGCCGACTTCCGGGCTCGATGCATCGGCGGCGAACGACCTGTCGGCGACGATCCGCGCCGCCGCCGCGCGCGGTATGGCGGTGCTGATGGCGACGCACGATCTGTTCCGCGTCCACGACGTCGCCGGACGCCTCGGCATCCTGCGCGGCGGCCGGCTGGTCGAGGAGCGGGCGACCGCGACGCTCGATCCCCCGGCCCTGGAGCGGCTTTATCTGGAGGCGCTGGCGGCATGATCATGGCGCTCGCCCGGTTCGAGCTGGCGATGCTGTGGCGCGAGCGGCGGGCGATGCTCGCGCTCGCCAGTATTGCCGCGCTGGTCCTACTCGCCTTCGCCGGCGTCGCCTTTGACGCCGCCCGCACCGATGCGCACAAGCGGGATGCCGCCGCCGCCGAGCGGGCCCGCTGGCTCGGACAGGGGGTAAAGGATCCGCATAGCGCGGCACATCATGCCGTCTACGCCTTCAAGCCTGCGCCGGTGCTGGCGCCGCTCGATCCCGGTGTCGGACCGTTCGTGGGGCAGGCGGTGTGGCTGGAGGCGCATCACCAGAACGACCTGCTCCATCGGCCGCAACAGGACGCCTCGCCGCTGCAACGCGCCGGGCTCGCCGATCCGGCGGCGCTGATCCTGGGTTTCGGGCCGCTTGCGCTATTCCTGCTCGCCTTCGCGGCGGTGGCGGAGGAGCGCGAGCGCGGGACGCTGCGGCTCGCGCTGGGCGCGGCGACGCGGCCGGGGCGCATCGTCGAAGCCAAGCTGGTCGCCGTTGCGGGTAGCGGCATCGTCGCCCTGGTCGTGCCGGTGGCGCTGGGAACGGTCGCGTTGGCAGGCTTGCAAGACGCGCTGGACGGCGATGCCGTCTTGCGGGTGCTGCTATGGACGATTGCCGTGGCGGGGTATCTCGCGACGGTCGCCGCGATCGGACTGGCGGTGGCGATGACGACCCGATCGGCGCGGATCGGTCTAGCGGTGCTGTTCGGGCTATGGATATTGTTCGCACTGGCGCTGCCGCGGCTGGCGAGCGGCGTCGCCAACGACCTGCGTCCGCTGCCGTCGACGCAGGCGGTGCGGCAGGAAATCGAACAGGCAGCGCCCGCCTATTGGTCTGCCGAAGACGGCGCGCGCCACCGGGCGGCACTGCTCGCACGCCATGGCGTGACGCGGGTGGAGGACATTCCCAATTACCGCATGGCCGAACTCGATCTTGTCGAGCGGCACAGCCACCGGGTGTTCGACCGCGTGCTCGGCGACTTCTACGCGAAGGTGGCGCGGCAGGACCGGTTGTTCGGGCTGTTCGGCATCCTGTCGCCAACGATCGCGATGCAGCGGCTGTCACCTGCGTTCGCCGGCACCGATTTCGACCAGCACCGCGCCTTCATCGAACAGGCGGAAAGCTATCGCCGCGATCTGGTCGACCGGATGAACGCGGAGGGTATGGCCCATGCCGTGAGACCCGGTGAGCCCGCGCATACCGCCGATATCGATCTTTGGGGGAGCATACCGCCCTTCGTGTTCGACCCGCCTTCGGCCGCGCTATCTCTGGTGACGGTGCCGCTGGCGGCCCTGATTGGCTGGATGGTGGGTGCCGCCACGCTGCTTGGGCTGGCGAGCCGGAGGCTAAGGCCATGACCGGGGCCGGCTTTCGCCCGCTGTTCGCGTGGGAATGGCGGCGCGTGGCGCAGACGCCGCTATTCTGGCTGGTGCAGGCGGCGCTCGTCGCCAGCATGGTGTGGGCGGCGCTGGACACCGCCGCGCTTCACCACGAACAGGACGCCGCCGCCGCCCGCACGCTGGCCGCGGACGCGGCGCACCGCGCAAGCGTCCGCGAGCGATTCGATGCCTATCGCACCCCCATGACGCTCGATGCGCCTGCGATCCCCTATTGGCAGGACCCGAGCAACGTCTCTGGCTTCAGCCAGTATTTCGTCGCACCGCATGCGGTGAAGCCGCATCTGCCGCTGTCTCCTTTGGCCGTGGGGACGAGCGATCTCGCGCCATCGCGGGTCGAGGTGAAACTGGCGACGCTGTTCGGCATCGACGAACGCTATGATTTCGAGAACCCGCGCGGGCTGGCGCTCGGCCGGTTCGACCTCGGTTTCGTATTGGCGCTGTTGCTGCCCATGGCGTTGATCCTGCTGTACGGCCTGCTGGTCAGCTTCGAGCGCGACCGGGGCATGATCCGGCTGCTCGCGGCACAGGCCACCCCGCCGCGAACGTGGCTCGCGGCACGCATCGCCGCGGTCGCGGCATGGGCGGTGCCGGTGACACTCGCGGGCCTCGTCCTGGCCCTGGCGCTCGCCGGCGCGCGGATCGGTGCCGCGATCCCCGAGCTGGCGGCCGCACTGCTGCTGGTCCTCGCCTATGTCGCGCTGTGGACGGGTATCGCGCTGCTCGTCCTGTCGCGCCTGCCCGGCGCCGCGGCGGCGCTCGGCACGCTGGCGGCGATCTGGGCGGTACTGACGCTCGGACTGCCGATGGCGGGCGCGGCGATCACCTCAGCCATCGCGCCGCCGCCGGCGTCCAGCGGATGGATCGATGCGCAGCGCCGGACGACCGATGCGATCGAGATGAAGGCGGACGCGATCATCGCCCAGGGCATCGCGCAGCGTCCCGACCTCGCCGGAGCGTCCGACCGCATGGCGAGCCTCGATCATGCGACGAAGCTCACCTTCCTGATCCCCGAAACGGAACATCGGCTGGCTACCCTGCACCTGGCGCGGCTCGCTTATGCCCGTGACCAGCGACGCAATGCCCGGCTTGCCGGTTTCCTCGCCCCTCCCCTCGGCCTGTCGCAGGCGCTGGCGACGTTGGCGGGCACCGATGGCGCGCGCCAATATAGGTTCGAAGCGCAGGCCCGCGCGTACCAGCTTCGTCTGCGTGGCCTGCTCTATCCGCTGGTCCAGCGTGAAGCCGCCCGGCCGACTCCGCAAGGTACGACCCGCGGCCGGTACAGCCTGTCCGATACTAATATTCTACCGCCATTCGCCCTGCGGGATACGTCAGCGGCGCAACGGGCCGGATCGGTGATGCCGTTTGCGGGCTGGCTCTTCCTGCTCGGACTGGCGCTCGGGGCGCTGGGGCTCCGCCGGGCCACCCGGTGGCAGCCATGAGGCGCGCGCTCCTCCCCGCGGCGCTCGTCATCGCTGCGCCCGCAGCCGCGCAACGTGCGAGCGACAACGCCGTCACCGCCGCCGAGGACGCATTCGGCACCTCGATCGGCAACGAAACGATCGGCCTCTATGGCCCCAGCCAGGTGCGCGGCTTCTCGCCCGTGACGGCGGGCAACGTGCGGATAGAGGGCGTGTATATCGACCGGCAGGGCGCGATTCCGCAGCGACTCGTCTCCGGCTCGACGATCCGCGTCGGCCTGTCGGCGCAGGGTTATCCCTTCCCCGCGCCCACCGGGATCGTTGACTATACGCTGCGCGGCGTCGGCGAGCGGCCGCTGGTCAGCGTCGTCGCGGGCCGCTTCGCCTATGGCGCACCGTCGATCGAGGTCGATGCGCAACTGCCGATCCACGGCCGGACGCTCGGCGTCGCGGCGGGCGCTTCCTGGGCGCATGAGGAATATTACGATGGCTCCGACGCGCATTACGTCCGCGCCGCGCTGATCCCCCGCTGGCGGCCACGCGAGGGGATCGAGGTTATTCCCTTTTATGCGATTTCGCTCGGCTATGACGAACAGGTCGCGCCAACCGTCATCGCGGCCGGCAACGTCGTGCCACCGGAGGCGCCACGTCGTCGCTATTTCGGGCAGCAATGGGCGCAAAAGGATTCGCGCAGCATCAACACCGGCGTCATCGCCAAGGCGCGGCTCGGCTCCGACTGGGCGGTGACCGCAGGCGGCTTCCGGTCGATCTTCGTCAACGTGCGGAACTTCGCCGAACTGTTCACCGACACTACCGCCGACGGCACCACCACCGAGCGGGTCATCGCCGATCCCGGCCAGCGCTACGCCTCGACCAGCGGCGAACTGCGCGTCGGGCGTAGCGTAACTGATGGTTCGCGGCTTCATACGCTATCCGCCACCGTCCGCGCCCGCGCCTTGGACAGCTTTTATGGCGGCGCCGCACCAGCGCTCGATCTCGGTCCGCGTCCGTTGGGGTCGCCCGTGCCCGTCACGGAGCCCATCGGCTTCGCGTTCGGCGCCCGCACTCACGACCGCGTTCGCCAGACCACGCTGGGCATCGCCTATGAAGGCCGCTGGAGGGGTGTCGGCGAGGCCGGGATCGGCATCCAGCGCGCCGATTACAGCAAGAGGATCGACCAGCCCGGCCTGCCCCGCACCGCGACCACCGACCGGCCATGGCTGCTCAGCGCCAGCGCCGCCGCGACCCTAACCGACCGCCTTGCCCTCTATGCCGGCTATACCCGCGGTCTGGAGGAAAGCGGCATCGCCCCGACCAACGCCGCCAACCGCAACGAAGCGCTGCCCGCGATCCGCACCCGGCAGATCGACGGCGGCATCCGCTGGACGCTGCCCGGCGGCATGAAGCTGGTCGCGGGCGTATTCGATGTCGCCAAGCCCTATTTCAACACCGACGAGCGCAACGTCTATACCGTGCTCGGCGACGTCCGGCATCGCGGAGTAGAACTCAGCCTCGCCGGGAACCCCACCGATCGCCTATCGCTGGTGGCGGGTGCCGTCCTGATGAGCCCGCGCGTTACCGGCCCGGCGGTGGACGACGGCCGGGTCGGCGCGCGCCCGCTGAACCAGCCCGCGCGCACACTGCGCGGCAATGCGGAATACCGCCCCGCCTTCGCGCCGGGCTTCTCGGTCGACCTCGCCATCGCCAATATCGGCAGGCGCTTTGCGTCGCGTGATAACGTCGTCACCGTGCCCGCCTATACCCTGGTCGATATCGGCGCGCGCTACCGCTTCCGGATCGGCAAGGCGCCTGCCACCTTCCGCATCCAGATGCAGAATGTCGGCGACGTGTTCGCGTGGAACATCGTCGGCAGCAACAGCTATGGCCTGATGGACAAGCGGCGCATCACCGCCTTCATCGCGGCGGACTTCTGAGCGTGGAAGCGGCGGCCCTCCTTCCTGAAGCCTGTGGTCCCGGGATGTTGCCGACCTGATCGTCGAACCGGCAAGGGGTTGGGCTGATCGCGGGGCAGCATGGCGAGACGACGCTCGACCGGCCGATGGCCTGCGCGATCATCGCCGCGCCGCGCGGATCGCTCGACATCGTCCGGCGACCACAAGCTGCTGCCGGCGGCCACATCGTCGCCCGACCTTATCAGCGCCGACGCGCGGCAACTGAGGCACACAGCCGAGCAGATGATGAGCGATGCTTTCGGCGGAGGCCCCATCGCCGCCAAACGCCGTAGCCGGATCGGCCCCGCCCCGCTGGCCAACATCACGCTGCTGGACGCCGCAAGGTTAGAGCCAAGGGGCCGACCTTACGGTACCAGCACCGTGCTGCCGAAGGTCTCGCCCGCTTCGATCGCCCGGTGTGCGGCGGCGGCATCCTCCAGCGCGAACCGCTGCCCGATCTCGGGTGTGATCGCGCCCTTCGCCAGCATCGCGAACACCCGCGCCATCAGCGCCCGCTTCGCCGCCGCCGTCACCGCGTAATCGAACAGGGTCGGCCGCGTCACGAACAGCGACCCCTTCGATGCCAGCACCCCCAGATTGACGCCGTCAACCGGCCCCGACGCATTGCCGAAACTGACGATCAGCCCGCGCCGCGCCGCGCTGTCCAGCGAGGCGTTCCACGTCGCCTTGCCCACC
>NZ_CAMLAC010000083.1 GCF_946477935.1 uncultured Sphingomonas sp.
GCCCACCGAGGAGCCACCCGGCGAGATCGTGGTCGTGGCCAGCAAGCGTGCGGTACCGGCACGCTGGTTTCCGGGCACCGCGCTGCGCATCGACGGCGGCGACCTGGCGTTCGGCGGCGGCGCGGGCGGCACCGAGCGCATCGTCTCGCGCACCGCCAGCGTCGGCTCCACCCATCTGGGACAGGGCCGCAACAAGCTGTTCATCCGCGGCATCGCCGACTCCAGCTTCAACGGCCCGGCACAGGCGATCGTCGGCCAATATTGGGGCGATCTTCGGCTGGGCTATAATGGCGCGGACCCCAGCCTGCAGCTCTACGACGTCCGCACGGTCGAGGTGCTGGAGGGGCCGCAGGGCACGCTGTACGGGTCGGGCGCGCTCGGCGGCATCATTCGCATGGTCCCCGCCGCGCCGGACCCTGCGCGCATCGGCGCCAGCATCACCGCCGGCCTGTCCTCCACCAGCGATGGAGAGCCCGGCGGGGACGCCGCCGCGATGCTGAACCTGCCGGTCACCGACGGCGTCGCCACCCGCATCGTCGGCTATGCCAGGCGCGAGGGCGGCTATATCGACAAGCCCCTGCTCGGCCGGAACAACGCCAACCGCCTCTCCGTGGCGGGCGGACGCGCCGCGATCGGCTGGCAGATCGCGCCCGATTGGTATGTGGAGGCATCGGGCGCCGGTCAGTCGATCGACGGCCGCGACAGCCAATATGCCGACGAGGCGGCACCGCCGCTGGTCAACAACCGGGCCTTGCGTGAAGGCTATCGCACCGGCTTCGGCCTGGGCCAGTTCGCCGTCACCGGGCGTATCGGCGGCATATCATTGCGCTCTGCCACCGGCATCGTCCGCCAGTCCCTGACCGAGCGTTTCGATGCCACCCTGCCCGGGGGCGACCCGCAACTGCTGGTGCAGCGCCAGACGACGCGGATGCTGACCTCGGAAACGCGGGCGTGGCAGGCGGGCCGGGACGGCAGCGGCTGGGTCGCGGGGCTGAGCCTGATCGACCATCGCCGCGACCTCGACCGCCGTTTCGTGCCCCCGATCGGCCTCACCCCGACCATCCGCAGCGGCGAGTCGGTGACGGAGGCGACGTTGTACGGCGAGGGTGCGGTGGCGCTGACCTCCCGCCTGCTCGCCACCGCCGGCGGGCGGCTGACCCAGGTCGAACTGCACGGCCGCGCCGACGAAGCCGCACCGCTTGCCCTCCGCGCTGCCCCCGAGCTCACCAACACCCGCACCATGCGCGTCGCCCTGCCCTCGGCGGCACTCACCTGGCGCCTGCCTGTGGCGACACTCTATGCCCGCTACCAACAGGGGTTTCGCCCCGGCGGCCTGGCGATCGGGGGGGATACGGTGCGCCATTTCCTCAGTGACCGGCTCTATGCGCTGGAGGCGGGCGCCCGGCTGGGCGACGAGGGCGGCCGCTGGTCCGCACAATTCGCCCTGTCACGCAGCCGCTGGCACGGCATCCAGGCGAACTATCTGGACCCATGGGGGCTGCCCTCCACCGCCAATCTCGGCGACGGCACCATCTGGTCTGCGACGCTCGGGCTGCGCTGGCGCCCGGCGCCGGGCTGGCAGGTCGACGCTGCCGGCGCGGTCAACAGCAGCCGGGTCACCGCCTTCGGCACCGGCGCCGCCCTGTTCGCCAGCGCCCGCTCGCCCTGGGTCGCCGAGGCGCTGTCGCAGGCGGCGGTGTCCGCGCTGCGGCTGGGCGGCGACATCCCCAATGTCGCGGACGGCACCGCGCGCCTCGGCATCGGCTATCGCGGCGCGCTGAACGACCGGTGGGACATCGCGGTCGATGGCTGGGCGCGCTATGTCGGCCGCTCGCGTCTCGGCATCGGCCCCTATCTGGGTGAATGGCAGGGCGATTATGTCGACAGCGCCGCGACGACGCGGCTCAGCCACGGCCCCTTCGGCATCACGCTGGCGATCGACAACCTGACCGACACGCGCGGCAACCGCTTCGCACTCGGCACCCCGTTCCGCGTCGGCATGGGACAGGTCACGCCGCTCCGGCCGCGCACCATCCGCTTGGGGCTCGACGCACGCTTCTAGCCACAAAATCAAGGCGACACGCTTTCGGCTCCGTCTGGTTCCACAAAGGGACAGAAAAAGGGTCTTCTCCATGCGTACCTGCCTCATGGCGTCCACCGCCATGCTCGCCATATCTGTCGTGCCCGCCGCCGCGCAGACCAGCATCGCCACCAAGCAGACCGCGCCGCTGCGCACCGCCACCGTCAAGGGCGGCGCCGCGGACGCCATCACCATCACCGACAAGGGATCGGTGGAGATCGCCGCCGGTACGGCCGTGACGCAGGACAGCCGCAACGCCGTCACCAACCAAGGCACCATCGCCATCCGCGACGCGAACGGCACGACCGGTATCGCCGCGACGGCCGGCGGCGGCGGCATCACCAACAGCGGCAAGATCACGCTCGACGAAACCTACAAGCCCGCCGACGACGACAAGGACGGCGATCTGGACGGCCCCTTCGCCAAGGGAACCGACCGCGTCGCGATCCGCGTCACCGGCGCCTATGCCGGCGACATCACCCATGCACAGGGCGGGGTGATCACCGTGCAGGGCAACGACTCCGCCGGCATCCGGCTGAGCGACACGCTGACCGGCAATCTCGTCCACAACGGCACCACCACCGTCACCGGCGACCGTGCGGTGGGCGTGCGTACAGGCGCGGTGAGCGGCAATGTCCGCCTGGCGGGCACGATCGGCGCCACCGGCCTGAACGCCAGTGCCGCACGGATCGAAGGACCGGTGAGCGGCCGGCTGGAGGTGCAGGGCACGCTGACCGCGACCGGCTACCGGTCGACCACCCTGCCCACCTCGGTCGACAAGCTCGATGCGGACGATCTGTTGCAGGGCGGCCCCGCGCTGCTGGTCGCGGACAATGTCTCCGGCGGCATCATCTTCGCCGTGCCGCCGCGCGACGCGAACGCCAGCGACCGCGATGAGGACAAGGACGGCATCGACGACGCGCAGGAGGGTACCGCCGTCGTCACGTCCTTCGGTGCCGCCCCCGCGGTTCTGGTCGGCGCCACCGACCGCGCGGTCGCGATCGGCGCGGTCGCCGGGCGCAGCGACGGCTTCGGCATGGTGGTCGACGGTACGATCCAGGCCGGCGGCGTCTACAAGGGCGTCGCGGCACAGGCGCTGGTGATCGGTGGTCAGGGCGGCGCGGTGACGGTCGCCGGCGGCTTGGGCGTGGCGGGCCGCGTCGCCGCCGTCGCGAATGGCGCCAGTGCCACCGCGATCCGCATCGGCGCCGGTGCCACCGTACCGCAGGTCAACGTCACGGGCACCGTTGCGGCCAATGGCGGCGATACCGCCCAGTCGGTCGCCACCGCGCTGCGCATCGATGCCGGTGCCGCCGTGCCGCTGATCCGCAACGCCGGCACGATCCAGGCGACCGCGGGCGGCGCCGATGCCACCGCCATCGCCATTCACGACGCCTCCGGCACCGTGCGTACCATCGAGAATAGCGGCGTGATCGCCGCGACCGGCGGCCTCGCCACTGCCGGTCGCGCGGTTGCGATCGATGTGTCGGCGGCAACCGGCGGCGTCACCATCCGCCAGTCGGGCGTGGCCGGTGCCGCGATCAACGGCGACATCCGCTTCGGCGCCGGCAATAACACGCTGGATATCCAGACCGGCGCCGTTGCCGGGACGGTGCGGTTCGGCGCGGGCGACGACACGATGCTGCTGGCCGGCACCAGCCGCTTTGCCGGCACCGCCGATTTCGGCGGCGGCGCGGACGTGCTGCGCATCGGCGACACCGCCAGCTTCCGCGGCGCGCTCGCCAATGCCACCGGATTGGCGGTCAACGTCGGCGGCGGTACGCTCGCGCTGACCGCGCCGGCACGCGTCGCATCGCTCGCCATGGGTGCCAAGGCGACGCTGGGCCTGACGCTGGATGGCACCACGCGCACCACGCCCGCGCTTGACGTGATCGGCGCCGCCACGATCGAAAAGGGCGCGACGCTCGCCATCGGTATCACCAGCCTGACCGGGGTGGAGGGCCGCCATATCGCGTTGCGGGCCGGCACGCTGACCGGCGCGGACGGTCTGGCCCTGTCGGCGACGTCCATCCCCTTCTTGTTCAAGGGGACGCTGACCGCCGCTGCCGGTCAGGTCAGCATCGACATCGCCCGCAAGACGACGACCGAACTCGGTCTGGGTGCCCAGACCGCGCAATTGTACGACGCCGCCTATGCCGCGCTCGCCGCCGATACCGAACTGGGTAATGTCGTGCTCGGCATTGCGGACGGCGCCCTCTTCCGCCGTACCGTGGACCAGATGCTGCCGGCCCAGGCGGATGGCACGTTCGAGATGGTGACGATGGGATCGCGCGCCATCGCCCGCGTCATTGCCGACCCGACCGGCCTGCTCCGCCAGGAAGGCGACTGGGGCTACTGGATCGCGCCGGCTGCGTGGCAGTTGAAGACGGGCAGCGTCGCCAGCGGCGGCCATGACATATCCGGCTGGGGCGCCGCCGGCGGTGTCGAACGGGCGACCGGCATTGGCCATTTCGGCATCGCGCTCGCCTATCTCGACGGGCGCCAGACGATGAAGGCCAACGCCAACCGCGTGAACAGCGGCCAGTACGAGGCGGCCGGCTATTGGCGTGGCAACTGGGGCAGCTTCGCCGCCAATGCCCGCATCTCCGCCGCGCGCGTGAACTTCGACGGCGAACGCCGCTTCATCGGCACGGTCGGCACGACGCAGGTCAACCGTCTGGCGCGCAGCGACTGGAATGGCGACCTGCTCTCCGCCTCGGGCGCGATGTCGTATGAGATGGGTGGCGAACGCTTCTTCGTCCGCCCCGTCGCCGCGATCGACTATTACCGGCTGAGCGAGAAGGCCCATGCCGATCAGGGCGGCGGCAAGGGCTTCGCGCTGCGCATCGACCAGCGCACCAGCGACGAGCTGGCCGGCACCGCCAGCCTGGTGGCCGGTGTCGACTTCCTCGGCAATTCCCGCAACTGGATGGGCCAGGTCGTCAAGCAGACCTGGTTCCGGGTCGAGTTCGAAGGCGGTCGCCGTGAAATCCTCGCCGGAGCGCTGGGCGCCACCACCGGGCAATTCGAGGGCGGGCAGCGCTTCACCCTTGATCCGACCGAGCGGACCAGCGGCTGGATCGGCCGGGTCCGCGCGATCGGCGGCTCCTACGGCTTCCGCCTCGCCGGCGAATTCAATGCCGAGGAGCGTCAGGACGATCTGGCGCTATCGGTGCGCGGCAGCCTGCTCGTCCGCTTCTAGGCGGGCATCCCGATCGCGCAGCGAGCGGCCGGCGTCCTCCAGCGCGGCGCCGGTCGCATCCGCGGCGCGGTCGGTATGCGCACGCAGATCCTGGGTGAATCGATCGGTGGCGCGGTCGACATGCGCCGCCGCATCGTCGATCGCCCGCGCGCCTGCCCTTTCCACATGCGCATCGACCGTGTTGGCCAGGCGATCGACGCTCGCCGCGACGTTTGCGCTGGCATTCCCGACATCCGCCGCCACCGCATCCGCGGCACGATCCGCATGATCCTCCACCCGATCGCTGCACCCCGCCAGCAGCATCGCCGCCGCCATCCCGAAACCCGTCAGCATCTCCATCGACTTCATGGCATCGCTCCTTCTGCCCGCCACAACGTCCCTGCCTGCCTGAAAGGTTGCGCCGACGCGTCGACAAAAGGCTGGAATCAACCCGAAACGGGTCGGTCATCCATTGTTAAACCTCTGAGATACAATCTGATATCTCCGCCTTATCGTTGTCGCATCACCGACATCGCCGGCAGACGATTTTGGGAGCACGGGGTTGGGACGCTTGGATCGCGGAGGTTTCGGCAATGCCACCGGTCTGCCCCATGGCGCGCTGGGTCCCGATCGGCGCAGTCCCCTGCTGCACGAACTCGGCGGACCATGGGACGCCTCGGCGGGGCCGCCCCTGTCCGAGGTGCTCAGCCGTGCGCGGATCGGCATCCTACACCGCGACGTCGATCTGCGCGTCCTGGCCGTCAATGGCTGTTTCTGCGACTTGGTCGGCCGTCCTGCCGATGCGCTGGACGGCGTGTCGATGGAAGCGTTCACCCATCCCGACGATGTCGCGCGCAGCACGGCGCTCTACCGCGCGCAACGCGAACGTGCCGAACCCTTCCGCATCGAAAAGCGCTATCGTCGTCCCGACGGCAGCGTGGTGTGGTGCGCGGTCCATGTCTCGTTCCTGTGCGATGCGGACGGCCAGGTCGCCTCCACCGTCACCGTTGCGCAGGACATCACTGCACAGCGCATCGCCGAACAGGAACTGCGCGAAAGCGAGGCGCATTACCGCCACACCGTCGAGCTCAACCCCCAGATCGGCTGGACCGCCGATCCGGACGGTGCGATCCAGGCGGTCAGTCCGCGCTGGTCCGATGTTACCGGCAGCCCCCCCGACGCGGCGCTGGGCACGCGCTGGCTGGACGCGGTCCACCGCGACGACGTGGCCTGGGTCACGACCCTCTGGCACACCGCGGTTCTCAGCCGTCGACCGCTCGATATCGAATACCGGCTGCGCACGCCGACCGGCTATCGCTGGTTCCGCTCGCGCGCCACCGCACGCCTGGACGAGCGGGGCGAGGTCGTGCGCTGGTACGGCACGCTGGAGGACATTGACGACCGCACGCTGGTGCAGGAGGCGCTACGTGCCAGCGAGGAGCGCTTCCGCCTCGCCGCCCAGGCGGCAGGGCTCGGCATCTGGGACTATGACGCGGTGCGCCACCGCCGCGAATGGTCCGCAGAGTTCAAGTCGATGCTGGGCCTCGCGCCCGATGCCAAACCCCAGGTGTCGACCGCGCTCGCGCTGGTGGTGCCGGAGGATCGGCACCTGCTGTCCGCGCTGGTCGACGCGGTTCGTGCCGGCGACAGCGCCTACCGCTTCGATGTGACGCTGCGCATCCGCCGCGCCGACACGGGCGCGGAACGGTGGATGCGCACCGATGGCTGGCGTATCCAGGCGCCGTCCGGCACGCTGGCACGCGTGCTCGTCACCGTGCGCGACGTGACCGAGGAACGGACGGCGGAAGACCGTATCCGCTGGACCGCCAATCACGACGCGCTGACCGGCCTGCCCAACCGGGCTCATTTCAACATGCATCTCGACGGCGCGATCGAGCGCGCCCGCGCTGCCGGTCGCCGTCTTGCGCTGGTGTTGTTCGACGTCGATCATCTGAAGGAGACCAACGACACCATCGGCCATGATGCGGGCGACCGGCTGCTCTCCACCTTTGCCGATCGCCTCGCACAGTCGCTGGGCGACGATGCGGTGCTCGGCCGCCTGGGCGGCGACGAGTTCGCCGCCTTCATCCCCCTGTCCCCCGATCAGGACGAAGACGCGGTGGGCGACACCGTGCGCCTCGCCCTGCGCGCGCTCCACGAACCCTTCACCCATGACGGTCACATCCTCGATTGCCAGGCGACCGCCGGCGCCTCGCTCTATCCCCGCGACGGCGGCAACACGGCCGATCTCCTGAAGGCCGCGGATATCGCGCTTTATGCGGGCAAGGCGCGGCACCGTGGCACGCTGTCGCTGTTCCGGCCCGAGATGCGCGCCCATCTGCAACGCCGCGCCTCCATGCTGGGCATCGCGCGCGCAGCGGTGCGCGACGCCCGCATCCTGCCCTTCTACCAGCCCAAGGTGTCGCTGCACGACGGCCGGATCACCGGGTTCGAGGCGCTGCTGCGCTGGCATCACGGCTATCACGGCATCCAGGCGCCCGAGACGATCGCCGCCGCGTTCGAGGATTTCGATCTCGCCCCCGCACTTGGCGAACAGATGCTGGACGGCGTCATCGCCGACATCCGGCATTGGCTCGCCGCCGGCCTCGATCCCGGCCGGATCGCGGTCAACCTGTCGCCGGCGGAGTTCCGTCACGACAATCTGGTACAACGGATCATGGACCGGCTGCACCATGCCGGCATCCCGCCCGAACGGCTGGAGCTGGAGGTGACCGAGACCGTCTTTCTCGGCCGCGGGGCCGAAGCGGTGGGCACGATGCTGGAAGCATTCCACGCCGGCGGCATCCGCATCGCGCTGGACGATTTCGGCACCGGCTATGCCTCGCTCACCCATCTCAAGGACTTCCCCGTCGACGTCATCAAGATCGACCGCAGCTTCGTCGGCAATCTCTGCGCCGGATCGGGCGATGCCGCGATCGTCGATGCGATCGTGGGTCTGGGCCGCCGCCTCGGCATGGAGGTCGTCGCCGAGGGTGTGGAGACGCAAGGCCAGGCCGATTACCTGCGCGCCCGGCACTGCCCCTCTGCGCAAGGGTTCCTGTTCGGCATGCCGATGACCGCCGCGGCCGTCGCGGATCGGCTGCGCACCGGCTGAGGCCCGCTATCCCCGCCGCACCACCTCGCGGATCACGAAATGCGACGCCAGCCGTGTCACGCCGGGCAATTGCGCCAGCGTTTCGCGGTGGATGCGCTCGAAACTGTCGTCGCGCCGCACCTCGACGTGCAGCATATAGTCCGCCTCCCCGCTCATCAGGAAGCATTGCACGATCTCCGGACGATCCGCGATCTCGCGCTCGAACGCGGCCATCGTCTCCTGCCGCTGATCGCGCAGCGTCACGTTGACCAGCACGATCGTTGGACTGCCCCGCGCCTCATGGCTCAGCACCGCCCGGTACCCCTTGATCACCCCCGTCTCGCGCAGGGCCGCCACCCGCCGGTGCGCCGCACTCGGCGACAGCCCCACCCGCTCGCCGATCTCCGCACTGGTCAGATCGGCATCCTGCGTCAGCAGGGCCAGAATCCTGCGCTCGATCGCATCACTCATGAGGATCCCGCGTTCAGCCTCTCATACGCACATATCATGCAACGGAGATAGCAAGGCGGGAGAAATTTGCGAGCCTCTCCGACTGCACAACAGGTACAGCAGAGGCAACACGTAACAGGAGAGACGAAATCATGCGCGTCGGTGTCCCCAAGGAAATCAAGAACCACGAATATCGCGTCGGCCTCACCCCGCCGTCGGTGGCGGAGCTGACCGCGGCGGGTCACGATGTCGTCGTCGAGACGGGCGCCGGCCGTGGCATCGACTTCGAGGATGCGGACTATGTCGCCGCCGGCGCCACTATCCTGCCGACCGCGGCGGAGGTGTTCGCCGCTGCCGACATGATCGTGAAGGTCAAGGAACCGCAGGCGGGCGAGATCGCCATGCTGCGTCCCAACCACCTGCTCTTCACCTATCTCCACCTCGCCGCCGACAAGCCGCAGGCCGAGGGGCTGATGAAGTCGGGCGCCACCTGCATCGCCTATGAGACGGTCACCGCCCCGCGCGGCGGCCTGCCGCTGCTGAAGCCCATGTCCGAAGTCGCCGGCCGCATGTCGGTGCAGGTCGGCGCGCATTATCTCGAGAAGTTCCAGGGTGGTCGCGGCGTGCTGCTCGGCGGCGTCCCCGGCGTCGCCCCCGCCAAGGTCGCGATCCTCGGCGGCGGCGTCTCGGGCGTCAACGCCGCGCAGATGGCGGTCGGCATGCGCGCCGACGTGACTATCTACGACATCAACAACGACCGTCTCGCCGAGCTGGACATGTTCTTCTCCAGCCAGATCAAGACCGCCTATGCCAGCAAGGCGGCGATCGCCGCAGCGGTCCGGAACGCGCACCTCGTCATCGGTGCGGTGCTGGTCCCCGGCGCCGCCGCGCCCAAGCTCGTCACCCGCGACATGCTGAAGACGATGAAGCGCGGATCGGTACTGGTCGACATCGCGATCGATCAGGGCGGCTGTTTCGAAACCAGCCACGCCACCACGCACGAGGACCCGGTGTTCGAGGTGGATAGCGTGACGCATTACTGCGTCGCCAACATGCCCGGCGCGGTCGCCCGCACGTCCACCTTCGCGCTCAACAACGCGACTCTGCCCTTCGCGCTCAGGCTCGCCAACATGGGAGCCGAGGCGGCGATGAAAGCCGATCCGCACCTCGCCAACGGCCTGAACGTGATGAACGGCAAGATCACCTACAAGGCGGTCGCCGACGATCTCGACCTGCCGTACCAGGCGTGGACGGCGTAAGGGAACGAACGAGGAACATGTTGGTTGGTCATCGCGAAAGGATACCGATCGCGATGACCGACAATCCCAAGAGCGAACCCTTCTCCAACGCCGAGAAGGATCCGGACGACTGGACCACGGGCGACGAGGCGATGACCGGCGCCCAGGCCAGCTATTTGAAAACCTTGTCCGAAGAAGCCGGCGAGCCCTTCGACGACACGCTAACCAAGGCCGACGCGTCCAAGCGCATCGACGAACTGCAGGCCAAGACCGGCCGGGGACAGTAATAGGGACCGCCATTGCGTCAAAGGGGAGTGCTCCAACTCCCCTTTGCAGCATTATTGCAAACATGTTCTTGTGAGAGCAGGACCCAGTGTTAGGGGGTTAGCGCGCCGCTGCCCCAGACATTGTCCGCTGTTTTAGCGATGCGGACGCCCGAGCAATCCATATTCCGCGATCCCTAATATGAAGCTCCCAGTGTTTCCGAGAAAGCAACTAGATCATCGTGCGTTAATCCTGCGTCATCACATCCGTTCGGCCTGAGCGAAGTCGAAGGCCAAGCGCCGGTGGCTGTGCTTCGACTTCAGCGCGAAGCGCTGAAGTTTATCCTGAGCGGCTGGCTTGCCAGCCAGTCGAAGGGCTCAGCACGAACGGAGCGGGCTGGATCAGATTTAACGCAACTTAATCTAGCAAGTATTTCGCAGATTTCGACCGACGACCACCATCTGTATCATACACCCTCAACGACGTACCGTCGCAGTTTTTCATCGCGAGAGGCTGTTATCGCCTAGACGCTGTAGCTAAGCGCAACCAGCATCACCGCCAACGACGCGCGTTGAACGCTAAAACGTGACAACTTTACCTTAGTCCGGCCGTGCCGAGTAGAGATTGAGTAGTTCCGCAGCAGCGTATCGAGAGCTCGTATTGAGGTACCGCCCACGAGCCAACTTGTCTCGCGATACGATAGGTGGTTCAATCTCAAGTCATCGTGGCTAGCTCTCGTCGAATTTTTTTGAACATTGCGCCGTTGACACGATCGCTACCGCGATATCATGTGATTTGACTAAAGGGGGAAGCACGTTGGAAGCTGACGAGAAGAAGTGCCCGCAGTGTGCCGAGACGATAAAAGCTGAGGCGAAGGTCTGTCGCTTTTGTGGTCACTCTTTCGAGGCTGACCCTTCGTCCAATCGCATCGGCTCGTCAGTGCCGAACAAACAGAAAGGACGGAGAACCGGCTGCTTGATAGTGTTGGGTATCCTCGTCGCACTCGGGATCATCGGATCGCTTGCAAGTCCGGATGAGAAGACTGCGCCTTCGTCAAACGCGGCGGCAATCGAAGACGTGAATAGAAACATTAGTGTAGCATCGAACCCCTCTGCGAGTACAGATCGAATGCCGTCCACCATAGACGACTCGGAGAGCTCACCGAAAGTCGGCCTCTTTGGCCCGCAGGCAAACGCCGCGCGCAGTGCTAAACAGTATCTCGGCATGACCGGATTCTCACGTCGAGGACTGATTGAGCAGCTCTCATCCGATGCTGGCGACGGATACAGTGTCGCGGATGCCACGGCGGCGGTCGACAGCTTGACGGTAGACTGGAACGAACAGGCTGTGCGTTCAGCGAAACAGTATCTGGATATGACCGGTTTCTCTTGCAGCGGACTGATTGAGCAACTCTCCTCTGATGCCGGGTCCAAATACACCAATGCTCAGGCACGCTACGGCGCCAAACAGGCAGGGGCTTGCTAGAGGCTGATAGGCCGCGTCCCACAACATCCAATCATTCTCAAATCACCCTTTGTCGCACCAATCGTTGTTTTCAGACCGGAACAGCCGTGCCTTGAAGCGCGCTGTTCCCGTCCAGATCACCTGCCGGCGCCTTAGCGCGCAGTTTCTGCCACAATCGCAAGCGGCGCCTTCAATCCGCCTGCCAGCGCGGTCCATGGCGCAAGACCCGGCTCGGCCGCGCAACTTTCGGCCGCACCCACGTTCACCGCATAATTCACGCCCACGCCGCGATCGGTGACGAACGCGGAGTCGAGCGATGCCTGATCGCCGGCCAGGAAGGTCTTGCAATCGGCCGCGCCCGCATAGCCCTGCACGGCCAGTGCGGCGAGTTCCGCCGGGGTTTTCCCGCTCGCGTCGACCACGTTCACGTCCGCACCGGTGGCGAGGTCGAACGTATGCGCCGCAACGATCGTGCTGCCCTTGGCACCCCCGCACTGCCCTTCGCCGGTGATTCGCAGGCTGAGCACGCCGCGATCATTGTAACTCGGCTGTGCGGCGTATCGGTACTGGAACGGCATCGATCCGGCCGAAGCGCGACACTGTTTCGCTGCCTCCACCGCACGATCACGCAGCGTCGCGAGGGTAGCGTTGATCCGCGCCGCGGCGGCGCTGTCGATCCCGCCGACCTCGGGCACCGCGATGTCTGCAAAGTCCACCACCGGCTTTGCCATTAGGGTCGCCTTGTCGGCGCCCGGGCTCGGCTGTGTCGATGGTGCCGTCGAGGCGGCGTCGCCCTGCGGTTCAGACCCGCACCCCGCCAACATCGCCAGGAGGCTGAAAGAAGGCAATAAACACCGACGCAACATTTGAAGCTCCCGCAACAAGCATGATCGCTACGATGTTGAAACGAAAAATCCCGCCGACAGTTTCGTTGAACTTCGATATAGACACCATCTATTTCACGAATACTGGTGATATCAGATAGATACGCCACGCTCCGCACAGATATTGGGTGAAACCGGCGGGATCTGCGCAAGGCTGCGGCTTGATAGGATCGACCACTATCTCCCGTCCCGATCCACCCTTGAAGACTCCCCGGCAACGACCATCCACGCAGCGAGGCTATCCTGCCAGGACAGCGCGCACTTGCCCGACGCCGCAGGCGCAACGCTCACTCCCCGCGCTGCGCCGCCAGCAATCGGTCCAGCACCATCAGGCGCTTGGCGACCTCCTCCCGATATCCCGCCTGCGGATCGGCCAGGGCCAGCGCCCGCGCCCATAGCGGACGTGCCGCGGCGAAGTCCCCCGCCCGGATCAGGGCCTGCCCCTCGAAGAACAACGGCGCCGGGTCGCGCGGCCCCAGCCGCCGTGCCTGCGCAAAGGCGAAGCGGGCCGCCGGGGACATCTGGTTGCCGTCATGGCGCGCCAGCGTCGTGCCCAGATGCGTCCAGAAGGCCACGCTGCGCGGATTGCCGCCGATCGATCCCAGCATCACCTGCACCGCGCCGCGGTCGCGGCCATAGCGGTTCATCGCATCCGCCGCGGTGAAGATGGCGGCATCCGGCCCGAACCGCCCGAACATCCGGCTGCGGATGTCGAGCAGCCCGTCGTCTTCCGCCAGCCCCTCGGGCCGCGGCGATACCGGCGCACCGGGCAGGCCCGGGCGTCCCTGCAGCGCATAGCCCGCCGCCCCCAGCATCAGCGCGGCACCCATCATCGGCCATAGCGGCCGCGCCAGCCGCAGCGCCACGACCAGCGCCATCGCGCCCAGCCCGACCAGCAGCAGCATCGCCCAGCCCATCACCGCCCCTTTCGCCGGAAACTGCCGCGCGCCACGAAAGCCCCCACACCCAGCAGCAACAGCGGCGCCAGCCACAGCGGCCATGTCGCCGCCCCTAGCGGCGGATCATAGGTCACATAGGCACCGTATCGCTCGACCAGCCAGTCGCGCACCGCAGCGGGCGACTCGCCTGCCGCAATGCGCTGGCGGACCAGTGCGCGCATGTCGCCGGCCATCGGCGCATCGCTGTCCGCGATCGACTGCCCCTGGCACACCAGACAGCGCAGCGTCTCCATCAATCCGCGCGCCGCCGCCTCCCGGTCCGGATCGGGCAATTGCGTATCGGCATACTCCGCAGGCGCCACGACCTGCGCCGCCGCCGGCCCCGCTGTGATCAGCGCAAGCGGCACCAGCCACCTCATTGCGCCGCCTTCACCGCTGCGGCGATCCCTGCCACCTGGTCGGGCTGGATATCGCCGACATATTGCCGCACGATCCGTCCGCGCCCGTCGATCAGGAACGTCTCGGGCACTCCCGACGAGCCCAGCGACAATTGCACCCGGCTCACCCGGTCGTTACCGATCCGCGCATAGGGATCGCCAAACCGCTTCAGAAAGCCTTGCACCGCCGGTCCCGTATCGCGGATGGCGATGGCATCGATCGGCACGCCCATCGCCTTCAGCCGCATTAGTTGCGGCGCCTCCGCCATGCACGGCACGCACCAGCTCGCGAACACGTTCAGCAGCCGCGCCTGCCCGTGCCCGAAATCGCCGCTCGCCAGTCCCGGCTTGCCCGGCACCACCGCGCCGAGCTGGAACGCGGGCAGCGGCTTGTCGACCAGCGTCGATCGCACCGTCCGGTCGGCGGGCCGGAACAGCCCGCTCGCCACCACCGCGAACAGCAGCGCGAACGCCCCGAACGGCACCCAGAGCAACCACCGCCGCATCACCCCTGCGCCCTCCGCTGCCGCCGCGCCCGCCACCAC